>NZ_AMXC01000001.1:0-431762 GCF_000310165.2 Thauera sp. 63 | reverse complement strand
GTGGCCGCGCCGGTGCAGGCCGTGACCCCGCCGCCGGCCGCTTCGGCCGCCGGCGCCGCCAGCCCCGCCGCACGCAAGATCCTCGACGAGAAGGGCATTGCCGCCGCCGACGTCGCCGGCTCGGGCCGTGGCGGTCGTGTCACCAAGGAAGACGCCGTCGCTGCCCAGCCCAAGGCTGCCGCTGCCGCGCCGGCCGTGATCGCGGCCGTCGGCGATCGTGCCGAAGAGCGCGTGCCGATGACCCGTCTGCGCGCCCGCATCGCCGAGCGCCTGATCCAGTCGAAGAACGAGAACGCCATCCTGACCACGTTCAACGAAGTGAACATGGCGCCGGTGATGGCCCTGCGCAAGCAGTACGGCGACAAGTTCGAGAAGGCGCACGGTGTCCGCCTGGGCTTCATGGGCTTCTTCGTCAAGGCCGCCGTGGCCGCGCTGAAGAAGTTCCCGATCCTGAACGCCTCGGTCGACGGTAGCGACATCGTCTACCACGGCTACATCGATATCGGCATCGCGGTTGGCTCGCCGCGTGGTCTGGTGGTGCCGATCCTGCGCAACGCCGAATCCATGTCGATCGCCGAGATCGAGCTCAAGATCGCCGAGTTCGGCCAGAAGGCCAAGGACGGCAAGCTGTCGCTGGAGGACCTGTCGGGTGGCACGTTCTCGATCTCCAACGGTGGCGTGTTCGGCTCGATGATGTCGACCCCGATCATCAACCCGCCGCAGTCGGCCATCCTGGGCATCCACGCCACCAAGGATCGTCCGGTGGTCGAGAACGGCCAGATCGTCATCCGCCCGATCAACTACCTGGCGATGTCCTACGACCACCGCATCATCGATGGTCGCGAGGCCGTGCTGGGTCTGGTGACGATGAAGGAAGCGCTGGAAGATCCGGCCCGCCTGATCCTCGACGTCTAAACGATCCGTGCCGGGGCGCGTTCCGTTGCAGGGCTGCGGCCTGCGCGACGGGGCTGCGCCCCGTTTCCTGTTGGGAGAGATGAATGTCCAAAGAATTCGACGTCCTCGTCATCGGCGGCGGTCCCGGCGGCTATGTCGCGGCCATCCGCGCTGCGCAGCTCGGCTTCAAGACCGCCTGCTGCGAATCCAATCCCTATGCCGACCCCAAGGGTGAGCCGCGCCTCGGCGGCACCTGCCTGAACGTCGGCTGCATCCCGTCCAAGGCGCTGCTGCACACCTCGCACCTGTTCGAGGAAGCTGGCCACAGCTTCGAGAGCCAGGGCATCAGCGTGGGCACGCCGAAGATCGACGTCACGAAGATGGTCGCGCGCAAGAGCAGCATCGTCGACCAGCTCACCGGTGGTATCAAGGGCCTGTTCAAGAAGAACAAGGTCACGCTGCTGAATGGCCACGGTTCCTTCGCGGGCAAGGGCGACGCCGGCTGGCACGTCAAGGTCGGCGACGAGCTCGTCGTCGCCAAGCAGGTCATCGTGGCCACCGGTTCGTCGCCGCGCCACCTGCCGGGCATCCCCGTCGACAACAAGATCGTGTGCGACAACGTCGGCGCGCTGGACATCGACGCGGTGCCGAAGAAGCTCGCCGTGATCGGCGCCGGCGTCATCGGCCTGGAGATGGGCTCCGTGTGGCGCCGCGTGGGTGCGGAGGTGACCGTGCTCGAAGCGATGCCTGACTTCCTCGCCGCTGCCGATCAGGACGTGGCGAAGGAAGCGCTGAAGGTCTTCACCAAGCAGGGCCTGGCGATCAAGCTCGGCGTGCAGATCGGCGAGGTCAAGATCGGCAAGAAGGGCGTGACGATCGCCTACAAGGACAAGGACGGCGCGGACCAGAAGCTGGAAGCCGACCGCCTGATCGTGTCCGTCGGCCGCGTGCCCAACACCCAGGGTCTGAACCCTGAAGCGGTCGGCCTCAAGATCACCGAACGCGGCATGATCGAGGTCGATGACCACTGCCGCACCAACCTGCCCGGCGTGTGGGCGGTGGGCGACGTGGTGCGCGGCCCGATGCTGGCACACAAGGCGATGGAAGAGGGCGTGATGGTCGCCGAGCTGATGGCGGGCCAGGCCGGCCACTGCAACTTCGACACCATCCCCTGGGTCATCTACACCAGCCCCGAGATCGCCTGGGTCGGCAAGACCGAGCAGCAGCTCAAGGCCGCCGGCGTGGCCTACAAGGTCGGCAAGATCCCCTTCCTGGCCAACGGCCGCGCACTGGGCATGGGCGACCCGACCGGCTTCGTGAAGATGCTGGCCGACGCCAACACTGACCGCATCCTCGGCGTGCACATCATCGGCGCCAATGCTTCGGAGCTGATTTCCGAAGCGGTGGTGGCGATGGAGTTTGCCGGTTGCTCCGAAGATCTGGCGCGCATCTGCCATGCCCACCCGACCCTGTCGGAAGTGGTGCACGAAGCTGCGCTGGCCTGCGACAAGCGTCCGCTGCACTTCTGAACGGCGCCTGACCCGCACGGGGTGAGGAGGAGGGGGCAACCCCTCTCGACTCACCCCGTTTTTCCGTCAACCCTTCTGTTTCTCGACGAGTCGTTTCGCACCATGCCCCATCGCATCCTCAACGTGGCCGAGCACGGCATGCTTGATGCCTACGAGGCCGAGCTCAAGGCCCGCGGCTTCACCGCCGATCCGGCGCAGCGCGCAGCGGCCAGCCGCCTGCAACGCCTCTACACCGAACTCATCGGCTTCAAGGCCGCGCGTCGCAGCAAGTTGCGCAAGATGTTCGCGCGTCCCGCCATGCCGCGCAGCGTGTACTTCTGGGGCGGCGTCGGGCGTGGCAAGAGCTTCCTGATGGACTGCTTCTTCAACTCGGTGCCCTACAAGCGCAAGCGCCGGGTGCATTTCCACGCCTTCATGCAGGAAGTGCAGAACGACCTCAAGAACCACAACCACGAACCCGATCCGCTGCAGAAGGTGGCCGACCGCATCGCCGCGGAGACCCGCCTGCTCTGTTTCGACGAGTTCCACGTCTCGGACATCGCCGACGCGATGATCCTCGGTCGCCTGCTCGAAGCGCTGTTCGCGCGCGGCGTGATCTTCGTCATGACCACGAACTACCCGCCGGATGGGCTCTACCCGAACGGCCTGATGCGGGTGAATTTCCTGCCGACGATCGAGTTCATCAAGAAGAGCTTCGACGTCATTGAGGTCGACGACGGCACCGACTACCGCCTGCGCACGCTGGAAGCGCTGGAGATCTACCTGGTGCCGCACGACGCCGCGGCCGAGCGCAAGCTCGAGGATGACTTCGTCCGCCTCGCGGGCGGGGCCGGAGAAGCGGGCGAGATCGAGGTGCTGGAGCGCAGGCTGCCGGTGATCCGCAAGGCGGCAGGCGTGATCTGGTTCGACTTCGAGACGCTGTGTCGCGGCGCACGTTCGCAGAACGACTACCTCGAGATCGCACGCGAGCACCACACGCTGGTGCTGTCGAACGTACCGAAGATGCTGCCCGGCAACGCCGCCGAGGCGCGGCGCTTCACCTGGCTGATCGACGTGCTCTACGACCACCGCGTCAAGCTCATCGTCAGCGCCGAGGTGCCGGCTTACGAGTTGTATACCGAGGGACAGAACGCCCACGAGTTCGTGCGCACCGTCAGCCGGCTGATCGAGATGCGTACGCGCGACTACCTGGCCGAGGCGCACCGGGTGGAGTGATCGACGCTCAATGCTGGCGCAGTGCGAGGACGCGGACGCTGTCGCTTTCGCGTACGAGCAGCGCCTGCAAGGTGACCGTCGCCACGCGATACTGCACGACCGCCTCGGCAAGGAAGGTGTCGCTGGCGACGCCAACCTGTTCGGGGTTCGGGAGTTCGACGCCTTCGGGCAAGCGCTCCGCCAGGGCCCTCAGTGTCAGGGCCGGTTCACTCCTCAGCTGCTCGGCGATGGCCCGTGCCTGTGCGGGCGTCGCGCCGGGGAGGATTGCCGGCAGGATGGTCGCCGGGGCGGTGTTGATGTTCACCGGCACGCGTAGCGGGGTCGGGACGGGCACTGACGGATACCGTGCGGCCTGAGTGCTGCCGCCGCCATCGCCACCCGCAGCCTGTCCGATCATGCCGTTCAGCGCTGCGTCAGCCGATGCGTCGGTGATCATCAACTGGATGCGGCCGTCGGCGTGCAGCGCGGGCTGCTGCACGTGTGCCCAGGGCTCGCCGAGCCAGTCGATGCGGCTGTTCCGGGTGTCGGCTTCGAGCATCTGGCGGGCGAGGTCGAGCGCACTCAGTGCCAATTGGCGCGCCTGGACGAAGTCGTCGCGATCCGATGCGAGCTCGATGCGTGTGTCGAGCCGCGCCAGCATCGTGGCTGCCAGGGCCGAAACGACAGCGACCGCGAGTAGCGCGACGATGATCGCCACGCCTCGCGGTCGTTCGAGGCGCCACCCCTTGCGGGGTGGCCTGCGCAGGGGCGGCATCAGGTACCGATGATGCCGCCGTCCTTCTTGGTCACGACGACGGTCGCCGAGCGCGGACGGCCACCGCTCGCTTCCGGCCACTGGCTGAAGGCCAGCGGGTTCTGCGAGATGTACTGATCCATCGACATGCCGGCCGTCGGCGTCGGGGAGTTCGGGTGGCCGCTGGCCTCGCCGGGGTGCTGGACGTTGATGAACATCGTCTTGCCGTCCGGGGTGAAGGTCAGGCCGGTGATCTCGCAACCCGACGGGCCCACCAGGAAGCGCTTGATCTCACCCGAGACCGGGTCGGCACACAGCATCTGGTTGTTGCCCTGGCCGGCGTAGACGCCGGTGTTGCTGTAGTTGCCGTCGGTCTGGATCCACAGGCGGCCGTCAGCGTCGAAACCAATGCCGTCCGGGCTGTTGAAGGTGTTGTCGGCGGTGATGGCAGCCGAGCCCGAACCCAGGTCGCTGCGGTCCGGATAGGCGATCGGGTTGCCGGCGACAACGAACAGGTCCCATTCGAAGCTGGTCGCGGCGGCATCGTTGCCCGCCTCGCGCCAACGGATGATCTGGCCGTAGCGGTTCTGCGCACGCGGGTTGGCATCGTCGGTGACGGTACGGCTGCTGTTGTTGGTCAGCGTGCAGTAGACCTCGTTGGTGCCAGGATGGACGGTAATCCACTCCGGACGGTCCATCTTGGTCGCACCGACCGCATCCGCAGCCAGACGGGTCTTGATCAGCACTTCGGCTTGATCGGCGAAGCGGCCGTCGGCAGCCAGCACCGGGTTCGCCTGCTTGTCGAGCAGGATCCACTGACCATCGCCCATGAAGTCACCGCTGGCAGCGCCATCGCTGAACTTCGCGACGTAGAGCTTGCCGTTGTCGAGCAGGCGGCGGTTCGCTGCGTCCTTGCCCGGCACGAAGCGGCCATCCGACACGAACTTGTAGATGTAGTCGTTGACCTGATCATCACCCATGTACACCACGACGCGGCGGTCAGCGGTGAAGGCGTAGGCACAGTTTTCGTGCTTGAATCGGCCAAGTGCGGTGCGCTTGACCGGCATCGAGGACGGATCGAACGGGTCGATTTCGACGATCCAGCCGAAACGGTTCGACTCGTTCGGTTCCTTAACGTAGTCGAAGCGCTCGTCGAACTCTTCCCAGCGATATCCGGTGCCGCGGGCGCTGATGCCGTAGCGGCGCATCACGTCGTCGCGGCTGTCAGCGGCGCTGGTGGTGCCGAAGTAGCCGTTGAAGTTCTCTTCACAGGTGAGGTAGGTGCCCCAGGGCGTGAAGCCGTTTGCACAGTTGTTCAGCGTGCCGAGCACGCGCTTGCCGCTGGGGTCGGCCTTGGTGCGCATGAGGCTGTGACCGGCCGCCGGCCCGCTGATCTGCATCGGCGTGTTGCCGGTGATGCGGCGGTTGTACTTCGAGTTGCGGACGATGTCCCACTTGCCCTTGTGCTGGCGCACGTGCAGCACCGAGGCGCCGTGGGCGTTTTGTGCCTTGAGGACCTTGTCGGCGGTCCACGGGGTCATGAACTCGGCACCGAACAGGTACTCGTAGTTGGTGTACTCGTGGTTCATGACCAGCAGGCCTTCCTTGGCCGACTTGCCGTTCAGCGGGAAGAAGTGCATGCCGTCGTGGTTGTCACCGATCTGGCGGGCCTGATCAGCGCCGGTGTTGGTGCCGTCCGGGCGCCAGGCCGGCGAGTCGGCGAACAGCGGGTCACCCCAGCGCGCGAAGATCTGCGCCTGATAGCCCTCGGGGACGCCGATGGTATCGGCGCTCGAGGTGCCAATCGGGGTGAAGCCGATGCGCGGACCTTTTTTCGGACCGTGACCGCGGCCATGATCCATGTGCTGGTGGGCATGCTTGCCAGCCTGGGCAACAAGCGGTGCGGCCAGGAAGGCGGCGGCACCAAGGCCCAAGCCGGATTTGAGGAAGCCGCGGCGCGACACGGTGCGGTCGACGATCTGCTGGAAATGTTCGTTGTCGGACAGGTTGCTCGGCAGGTCGTCCTGGTCGAAATGGCTCATCTACATGCTCCGTTGAGGGGGATGGCAGGGAGCGTGTATTCTCGTAAGGCCAGATTGCGCATGAATGAAAGCGGTATTGCGTCAATATTTACCGAAATCAGATTTGGCGCAGCTGCCATAAATCGGCAAAACCGCGGTGGACGTGGCGTCAGCTGCCCCTGAGCCGGAGTCGTCCTCGCACCGTATCCGGCCCGTCGTGTGTCCGCAGGGTGAGGTCGAGGGGCTCGACGCCATGTAGCGCCTGCGCTTCGGCCAGCCATTCGAGTGCAGCCTGGGCTTCTCCAAGACCTTCGAAGCGGACCTGCTCAGGGTGTTCGCCGTCCGCCTCCCTCTCGAGCGCCAGATTCAGTCCCCGCGCGGCAGCGAGTTCGGAGAGGGCCGCGATTGCAGCGGATTCGGTGTCGGCAGCCTCGGCCGGAGCGGGGCGGGATATCAGCTGGGTGACCTCGGTCGCTGCGTTTGCAACGACGTGCTGGCGTGCCTGTGCGCGGGGCAGGGCGTCGCGGAGACGTGTATGCTCGCGCGCCAGCGCCTCGCCGAGGCTGATCAGCCCGAGTGCCGCCAGCGCTGCAAGTGCCAGCATGACGAGACGCCGTTCGCGCGGCGAGAAGTCCAGCCAGCGGACCTGCAAGCGGTCAATGGCCGGGCGAAGGGGAGACAGGAATTGACGTGCGAGCTTCATGCTCATTGTCCTTCTTCAAGAGCAGTTGCAATCTCGACGTCGGGTGCGAGCAGCGTGCGCAGGCGATCGATCTCCCGGGCGTCTGCGTCGGCAAGTGCGAGCGACAGCGTGCCTTCGCGGTAGTCCAGCGCCACGATGGACGCCGCTGGCGCTTCTGCGCGGACGGCGGCGAACTGATCGAGACGGAACAGCAGGCCGTCGCGGGTGACGGCGCCGCTTCGCTGGCGCAGGTGGTCGAGCTGTCGGTTCAGCTGCGACTCCGGCATGACCATCGGGGTGCCGGGCAGGGCGGTGGAGAACCGGTTCTCGATGTCCTCCTCCAGCACCGCTACCGCGGCGCGCATGCGCAGGATGTCCGCCACGGTGACAGCGGCGAGCACGATCAGCGCACCGGCTGCGACCGCCAGCGGGCGGCGCAGGCGTCCGGCGCGCCGGGCGCCATCGGCGCCCGTGGCGAAATCGCCATGCAGCAGGTTGGCCGCCGGCACCTGGCGAGCTGTGCGCTCGCCGGGATGACCCGGGATGGCGGAACTCCACCACGCGTAAGGACGGTGCGTTACCGTAGCGTGCGCGCCGAGCGCGTCCGCGAGCCCTGCAGCGAGCGAACGGCAGGCGGGGTCGGCCCGCAGTTCGACACGCGCCGGCTTGGATGTCGCGGGCAGCAGGTCACCGATCATGTCTCCGAGGAAGGCGCTCAGGTCGGCGAGATCGTCGCGCAGCACGATGGGCATACCGCCAGCGTGGCGCAGCAGGGCCGCTCCGGGGCGCAGGCGGAGCTGGAGGTCGGATTCGCCCGCTGGACCAGTTGGGGCGATGCCCTGCAGCTC
Organism: Thauera sp. 63; assembly: GCF_000310165.2. Taxonomy (NCBI): domain Bacteria; kingdom Pseudomonadati; phylum Pseudomonadota; class Betaproteobacteria; order Rhodocyclales; family Zoogloeaceae; genus Thauera; species Thauera sp. 63. Next base: position 423,840 of record NZ_AMXC01000001.1, on the reverse strand, counting down.
GCTCAGCACCTGGCGTGGGTGCCGCCCCGCCGCATGCAGTTCGCCGATTACCGTGCGCAGGCGCGCCTGTGCGGTCACGATCAGCTCGGCCTGGGTGCCGGTCGCCTCGTTTTGCCGATCGACGACCGTGATGTGCTGGGCCTGTGGTGCTTCGAGCAGGGCATCCTCCAGCGCATAGGCGATGACCCGCGGGTCGAACGCCGCGCCCCCGAGGGGTAGCGTGACGCGATGCCAGCTACTCTGGCTCGCGCCTAGGATGACGACGAGCGGCACGTCCTGCGGCCACTCCGCCAACGGACCGGTGCCTTGCGCGTGGATCACGCCTGCATCGTCGGCAAGCACCCAGGGCGCAGCCGGTTCGTGGGGCCAGTGCTCGTCGATCAGCACGCAGAGCGTCTGTCGTGTTGGAGGCGAGGTACGCATCTTTGGTGAGTGGTGAGGAAGTGACGGGAGATGGAGAAGGCAATGGGCGATGTGGAGGCGTTCAGCGCAGCGCCACGAGGCGGATGAGTGTGCCGATGCCGCTTACCTCGAGGCGGATCTCGACCGCATCGGGCCGTTGGGACGGGTCGCCGTCGCCCGGGGGCCAGGCCGCTAGCCAGCGGCCGCCATGCATGAAACGCCATGCCAGGTGATCGATGTTTTCCAGCAGCACCTCGTCGGTAGCAGGGGCGGTGCCCTGGCGCGATCGCAGCAGGCGCCCTCCGTCGTGGCGCAGGCCGACGGTCAGCCGTTGCGGTGGCTCGCCGTCGTCGATCAGCATCTGCAGGTTCTGCCCACCACGCTGTTCCTGTACGCGCAGGGCGGCCATGCCGGGCGGCAACAGGGCGAGGCGGAGGAGGTCGGTCTCGATTCGGTGGGTGGCGTATTCCAGATCGCGCCAGCGCGCATGTTGAGCTGCGAGCTGCAGTTCGAGACTGCTCATCCGGTCGATCGCGCGAAAGCTCAGGGTGCCCAGGATGGCGAACACGGCGATCGCGACCAGCAGCTCGACGAGCGTCAGGCCTTCTGTCGCGTGGCGGCATATTCGCGCAGGAACGGGGCGGCGCATCGGCGGCGTCAGCGTTGTACCAGCACGTGGCCGCCGAGGCGCGCACGCGGGCGTCCGTCGTCGTCACGGACGACGATGTCCACGGCACGCCACGCCGGCTGCGCGGTCTGCGCGACGGTCTGCTCCCAAAGGAATCGGTAGCGGCCCTGAACGGCCTCGCCGCTGCTATGGCCAGGCGCGGGCGGGGCGGGCTGGACGCGCAACTCGACGAGCCGGTTCTGCGCCACCCAGCGCGCCAGCGTGCGCTGCGCCAGCGCTTCGCCGGTGTCGATCGCCTGCGTGCCAGCACGCACCGCCGCGCTCAGCGCGACGGCGACGATCGCGAGTGCGATCAGGTTCTCGAGCAGGCTGAACCCGCGTGTTGCCGCAGTCATGGTCCCGTCCCCCCGGTCAGCCGTTCCACCCGCCCGTCGCGGCCACCGAGTGCCGCGTGCCAGCCCGAGCCATCGGTGAGCTCGAGCCGGAACGCCGTTTGCGCAGGACCGAATACGAGCAGGGCCTGGTAGTTAGCGGCGCGTCCCTCGACTTCGAGTGCCGACCAGCGCAGCGTGTCGGGCAATCGGCGCTCGGCCAGCACGCTGCTGTCGGCCACTGGCTGCCAGCCGCCTCCTGTGGTGTCGCGTGCGAGGAAGCGGTAGCCGTCCGGTGTGCGCTCGAACGCTACCGGTTGGCCCCGTACCCAGGCGCGTTCGGCGGCGAAGGCCAGACGCATGCGCAGCACGTCGACTGGACGGTCGCGATCGCGCGATTGCAGTGCGTCAAGGCTCATCGACAGTCCTTGTGCCAGCATCGCCAGCAGGCTCAGCACGACCATCACCTCGATCAGCGTGAAGCCGCGAGGCGTCTTGGTCCCGCGGATCGGGCTCAGAGCTTCCACGAGCCGATGTCGGCGTCGGCACCTTCGCCCCCCGGCTTGCCATCGGCGCCGAAGCTGAAGACGTCGATCTCGCCATTCACGCCGGGGTTCAGGTACTGGTAAGGCGCACCCCAGGGATCATTGGGCAGGCGCTCGAGGTAGGCCTTCCAGTTTTCCGCCCGCGGGCCGACGCCGGGCGGCGTCACCAGTGCCTGCAGGCCCTGTTCGGCGGTGGGGTAGCGACGGTTGTCCAGGCGGTAAAGCTTCAGCGACTGCATCAGCGTGGCGATGTCCTGCCTCGCGGCGACGGCACGGGCCTCGTCGGGGCGGCTGAGCACGCGTGGCACCACCAGCGCGGCCAGTACGCCCAGGATCACGATCACCACCATCAGCTCGATCAGCGTGAAGCCGCGGTTGCTGCGTGCGGGGCGGTGTGCGGCGTCTGGACAGCGCCGGCTGGAAAAGGGGGTGTAAATCGGGCAGGTCATGTCTTTTCTCAGTTCATCAGGGTGTTCAGTTCGATGATCGGCTGCATCACTGCGAGCACGATCAGCAGCACCAGGCCACCCATCAGCAGCAGCAGCGCGGGTTCGAGCAGGCTGGTGAGGGCGGTGATGCGGTTCTCGACGTCCTGCTGCTGCAGGCGGGCAGCCCGGTCCAGCATCTCGCCGAGGCGGCCGGTGGCTTCGCCGTTGGCGATCATGTGCAGCAGCAGGGGCGGAAACTGGCGGGCCACGCCAAGCGCGCGCGCCAGCGAATGGCCTTCGCGCACCTGCGCCGCGGCGCCTGCAACCGCGTCCTGCAGCGGCATCAGGTTCAACACCTTGCGGCCTGCGTCCAGCGCCTGCAGCAGTGCCACCCCGCTGCCGCACAGGATGGCGAGCGTGCTCGCCAGTCGAGCCGCCTCCAGACTGCGCATGTGGCGTCCGAGCAGCGGCAGGGCCAGCAGCCGCGCATGCCAGCGCCGTCGCAGTGCGGGCTGGCGCAGTGCGGCCCGTGCTGCCAGCAGAAGCGCCAGCAGCATCGGCGGCAGCAGCCAGCCCCAGTTGCGCAGCAGATCGCTGATCGCGATCAGGCCGAGGGTCAGCGGTGGCAGGGCCTGGCTGCCCTGCTGGAAGACGGTGACGACCTGCGGCACGACGTAGGTCATCAGCCCCGTGACCACCAGCAGTGCGACCAGCGCGACGATGGCGGGGTACAGCAAGGCCTGCAGCGTCTTCTGGCGCAGGCTGCCGCGCCGCTCGAGGTAGCCGGCGAGTTGCTCCAGCACGTCGGCCAGGCGCCCGGACTTCTCGCCCGCAGCCACCGAGGCGCGGTAGATGGGCGGAAACTGTACGGCGAAGGCCTCGAGCGCGGCGCTGAGCGCCATGCCGGACATCACCTCGGCGCGCACGCCGGCAAGCAGGCGGCCGACCTGTTCGCTCTCGGCCTGGTCGATGAGCGCCGTCAGCGACTGTTCCACTGTCAGCCCGGAGGCGAGCAGGGTGGCCCACTGCCGCGTCAGTAGGGCCAGTGCGCCTTCGGCAATGCGCCGCTGGGTGCGTCCGTCGCGATGCGCCCTGACGGCGCCGACGTCGAGCGGAAACAGCCCGCGGTCACGTAACACGGCGCGTGCGCCGCGGCTGCTGTCGGCTTCGATCACGCCGCGGGTCTCGCGACCTTGCAGGTCTAGCGCGCGGTAGTGGAAGGCGCTCATTCGCGCGTCACCCGCAACAGCTCCTCGGGCGAAGTGCTACCGTCGGCGAGCAGGCGCAGGCCGTCGTCGCGCAGGCCGCGGGCGCCGGCTGCGCGTGCAGCGGCCCGCAGCACGCCCTCGTCGGCGCGGTCGTGGATCAGTGCCGTCAGCGTGGCATCGACCGTGATCAGCTCGTGGATGCCGGTGCGGCCGGCATAGCCGGTGTGGGCGCAGGCGGGGCACTCGCCGGCGGCCCAGGCGTGGTCTGGCACGCGGGGGCCGAACAGCGCGCGTTCTTCGTCGCCGATGGCGTGTGGGCGGCGGCAGGTGGGGCACAGGCGCCGAAGCAGGCGCTGCGCCAGCACGCCGCGCAGGCTGGACGCGAGCAGGAAGGGCTCGATGCCCATGTCCACGAGCCGCGTCACGGCCGATGCGGCGTCGTTGGTGTGCAACGTCGCCAGCACGAGGTGGCCCGTCAGGCTGGCCTGCACCGCGATCTGAGCGGTCTCGAGATCGCGGATCTCGCCGATCATGATCACGTCCGGGTCCTGGCGCAGAATCGCGCGCAGCGCGCGCGCGAAATCGAGGTCGATGCGCGGATTGACCTGGGTCTGGCCGATACCCGGCAGGTCGAACTCGACCGGATCCTCGACGGTAACGATGTTCAGTCGCCGGGCGTCCATGCCCTGCAGCGCGGCGTACAGTGTGGTGCTCTTGCCCGAGCCGGTGGGTCCGGTCACCAGCACAATGCCATGGGGCTGGCGCAGCAAGGCGTCGAAGCGTGCGCGGGTGTCTTCGGCCATGCCCAGCGACTCGAGCCCGAGGCGTGCCGCACCCTTGTCGAGCAGGCGCAGCACCAGGCGTTCGCCATGCGCGGTGGGCAGCGTCGATACGCGCACATCCACCTGTCGACCGGCCAGGCGCAGGCCGATGCGGCCGTCCTGCGGCAGGCGCTTTTCCGAGATGTCGAGGCTGGCCATGATCTTGATGCGCGACACCATCGCCGCGTGCAGTCCGCGATGAGGCCGTGCGGCGTCATGCAGCACCCCGTCGCGCCGGAAGCGGACCACCGAGTCGCGTTCGTAGGGCTCGATGTGGACGTCCGAGGCACCGTCGCGCACCGCCTGCGTCAGCAGCGCGTTGATCATGCGGATGATGGGCGCTTCGTCCTGCGCCGCGAGCAGGTCCTCCACCGCGGGCAGCTCGCTCATCAAGGCGCCCAGGTCAAGCGCCTGGCCGATGTCGGCGACGAGCTCGGCAGTGCTGCCGTCGTGGCCGCCGTAGTGCTCGGCGAGTCGGGTGTCGAAGCGCTCTGCGTCGACCCGGCTCAGTCGCAGCGGACGCGCCACGACCCGGCGTACTTCGGCCAGTGCCGTCAGGTTCGCGTCGCTGCGCAGGACCAGTTCGGCCTCGTCCTCTGCGACGCGTGTGAGCAGGACGCCGTGCCGGCGCGCGAAGGCATACGGGATCGTGGGCGCGATGTCAGCGCTCATTGCCAGCCGCGCTCCTCGAGCGGCGCGGGGGGCTGGTTGTCGACGGGCGTGCCGGCCAGCCATTCCGCGGGGAGCTCGCGCGTGAGCGGCACCGCCGGCGGCGAGGTGCCGAAGGCAGGCAACTCAGCCGGTGTCGGCTCGCCGCGCAGCAGCGTGCCGGCCATGCGTTGCTGCTGTCCGATCACGTAGTCGTAGCGCGAGGCGGTCAGGCCCGCATAGCTGTCGGCGTCGCGCAGCACGACCGGGCGCAGGAAGATCACCAGATTCGTCTTGGTGCGTTTGCGGCCGTTGTACTTGAACAGGTTGCCAGCCACCGGAATGTCGCCGAGCAGGGGCACCTTCTCCTCGTCGGCGCTGTAGCTGTCCTCGATCAGGCCGCCGAGCGCGATGATGGCGCCGTCGTCGACCAGCACGGTGGATTCGATCGAGCGCTTGTTGGTGATCGGGCCATTGGCGCTGTCGACGCCGCCGACCACGCTCGAGGCCTCGTGGTAGATCGCGAGCTTCACCACGCCGCCCTCGGACACCTGCGGCCGCACTCGCAGCGTCAGGCCGACGTCGCGGCGCTCGATGGTCTGGAAGGGATTGACCGCGCCGCCGCTGCCGCCCGTATTGGTGAACTGGCCGGTGACGAAAGGCAGGTTGCGACCGATGACGATCTTGGCCTCCTCGTTGTCGAGGGTGACGAGGTTGGGCGTGGACAGGATGTTGATCTTGCTGTCGCTCTCGAGGAATCGCGCCAGGACCGCCAGGCTGGGCACGGTGCCGATGCCGGGCAGGGTCACCGAGCCGGTGCCAAGGCCGATGTTGATGCCATTGCCCGGCAGGCTCGGTTTGCCCGCTGCAGCGTTGGTGACCAGCGTCTGCAGGTTGTTGCTGCCGCTGCCGAACCCGGTCAGGCCGATGACAGAGGTCGAGCCGCGATTGCTCGCCGCGGCCCACTGCAGGCCCCATTCAGCCGCGCGCTCAGCGGTGATCTCGGCGACCAGCGCCTCGACGTAGACCTGTGCCCGGCGGCGGTCGAGCTGCTCAATGACGTTGCGCAGGTTGTTGTAGATGGCATCCGGCGCGGTGATGATCAACGCGTTGCTGGCCGCGTCGGCCTGGATCAGGCTGCCGGCGGACAGGGCGTTGGCCGGTTGTGCATTCGCGAACGGCGCCGGCGCGGCGCTCGGGGCCTCTCCGCCGCCTTCGCCCGAGCGGGAAGAAGTGGGCGGAGGGACCGTGCCAGGCGTGGGCGCGGTCAGGGGCATGCCGGCAAGGGCGTTGCCTGCAGGGGGCGTGTTGCTGGCCTCGGTGGCGAGGATGGCGCGCAGGGTCTCGGCCACGAGAGTGGCCTCGGCGTTGCGCAGGTAGACCACGCGGATGTTACCCCCAGCGCCCGGACGGTCGATCGAGGCGACGATCTGGCGCACGGCCGCCAGCCGGGACGGGCTGCCGGCGCGCACCAGCAGGCTGTTGCTGTGGGTGTCGGGCACGACCGTCACCTCCAGCAGCGGGTCGGCGGCGCCACGCGTGCCGTTGCCCAGCAGGCGCATCACGGTTTCGGCCAGGTCGCGCGCCGCGGCGTGCTGCAATGGGATGACCAGCACGTCGCCCTGCGGCACGTCGATCGAGCTGATGATCTGTGCGATGCGCGCGAGGTTGTCGGCGTAGTCGGTGACGACCAGCGCATTGCTCGAAGGCAGTGCCGATACGGTGTTGTTCGGGCTGACGAGGGGGCGGATCGCTGCGACCAGGCCGGATGCAGACTCGTGCTGCAGCGTGAATACCTGCGTCACGAGGCCGGTCCCGCGGGGCGCGGTGCTCCCGGTCGCGACCGGCACACCGTGCAGCTTGGCATCGGCTTCGGGCACGACGCGGGCGACGCCGCCGGATTCGACGACCGTATAGCCCTGCAGGCGCAGCGCCGACAACAGGATGTCGTAGGTCAGCGCGCGGGGTACCGGCGTGTTGGTGACGATGTTCAGGCTGCCTTCGACGCGTGGATCGATGATGAAGTTACGCCCCGTGATCTGGCCCACGGCCTTGATGACCGAGGTGATCTCCGCGTTGGCGAAATTGAGTTCGACGCGTTCGGGTTCCACGTTCGCGTGCGCCGCACCGAGGGTGAGCAGCGCTCCGGCCAGCACTACCGCGGGCAGCCAACGGGAACGATGGCGAACGGGTGAGGCGGCGAGGTGTGCTCCGCGTTGGGCGCTTGCACGGGGGGGTAGGCACGGACGTGGCGGCATCGATCAGTCTTCTTGGAGGGTGTCAGGGGCATCGGACCTCGGAGGTGTTGGCATGCGTGCGCTGCGGTGCAGGGGCAGGTCGAGGCGTTGCTCCCCGGCACCCAGTTCGACCCTGTCGGACAGGATGCGCAGGAGTTGCCAGTCCCCGGCCACGGTCTCCCCGGCGCGGTGCGCCACGCTCCGGCCGTCGCGCTCGAACACGGCAAAGGCTGTGCCGCCGGCGAATCCGGTGGCAACGCCGACGAGGACGATGCCCGCGAGCGCGCGGCGTTCGTCGGCGCGCGCCGCAGTGCCGTCCGACTGGTTCGCGAACAACTGCTGCCGTGCAAGGGCCGCAACCAGCGTGCGTACGTCGCCCTTGTCCTCCACCGCTGCGGGCTGCGTGGGGCCGGGGGGCTGGGCGAACAGCCGCGGGGCGAGCAGCGCTGCGGTGGCGAGTGCCGCGATGGCGACGGTCCACGCCATGCCCGCCACAAGCGAGGCCGGTGCAAGGGCAATACCGGGCGGGTGAATGAGGCGGCGGAGGGACATGCTGGGCCGGCGGTTAGGGTAAGACCGCTTTTTACGACAGCAATGTGACGCTTTTTCGAAGCTGTCATGTTTCGCCCGGGTTACAGCGCATGGGGCAGGAGGGCAGCCCGGGACGAGATCTGCGCAGGTGCGGGCAGCGTCCCGAGCACGTACAATCGTCGCCTTCCCCGACCCGATCACCGAACTGCCGCGGCCCGATGTCCGACCCCACCCCGATCTTCGCCGCCGACGGCCCGCTCGCCGTCGCCATCCCCGGTTTCCGCGCGCGTCCGCAGCAGATCGAGATGGCGCAGAAGATCGCCGAGGCGATCAAGGCCAACCGTATCCTGGTGGCCGAGGCGGGCACGGGTACCGGCAAGACCTTCGCCTACCTGGTGCCGGCGCTGCTGGCGGGGGGCAAGGTCATCATTTCCACCGGCACCAAGACCTTGCAGGATCAGCTCTTCAACCGCGACCTGCCCACCGTGCGCGCCGCGCTGAAGGTGCCGGTGTCGATCGCGCTGCTGAAGGGCCGCGCCAACTACGTCTGCCATTACCACCTCGAGCGCAACGCGCGCGACGGCCGCTTCCTCACCGCGCAGGACGCCGCCGACCTGCGCGCCATCACGCGCTTCGCGCAGGTGACGCAGACTGGCGACAAGGCCGAATGCACCGACGTGCGGGAGGACTCGATGGCCTGGATCGCCGCCACCTCGACGCGCGACAACTGCCTCGGCCAGGACTGCCCGTTCAAGGAGGAGTGCTTCGTCATGCAGGCGCGGCGCAACGCGATGGAGGCGGACGTGGTGGTGGTCAACCATCACCTTTTCTTCGCCGACGTGATGCTGCGCGACGAGGGCATGGGCGAGCTGCTGCCGGCGTGCAACGCGGTGATCTTCGACGAGGCCCACCAGCTGCCCGAGACCGCGAGCCTGTTCTTCGGCGACAGCGTATCCACCGCGCAGGTGCTGGAACTGGCGCGCGACACCCGCTCCGAAACGGTATCGGCGGCGCGCGACTGCGTACCGATGATCGACCAGACGCGCAACCTGGAGAAGGCCGCGCGCGACCTGCGCCTGGTGTTCGGCACCGAGAGCGCGCGCCTGTCGGCCGCGCAGGCCTCCGAGCGCGAGAACTTCGACGCGCAGGTCGAGGCCCTGGAAAAGACGCTGGGCGAATTCCACGCCGTGCTGGACACCCAGGCCGAGCGCTCCGAAGGACTCGCCAACTGCCTGCGCCGCACCGAAGAGATGGCCGAGCGCCTCGCGCGCTGGCGCAATCCCGCCGAAACCGACCTCATCCGCTGGGTCGAGGTCTTCACCCAGTCGCTGGCGCTCAACGCCACGCCGCTGCATGTCTCGGACGTGTTCAAGCGCCAACTCGACGGCCACCCGCGCGCTTGGGTGTTCACCTCGGCGACGCTGGCGGTGGGCAAGGCAGACTTCGGCCACTACTGCCGTGAGCTCGGCCTGGCGTGGATGGATCCGCCGCCGATGACGGCCGTGTGGGGCAGCCCCTTCGACTATGCCGAGCAGGCGCTGCTGTATGCGCCGGCCGGCATGCCCGACCCGAATGCGCCCGATTACACCGAGCGCGTCGCCAAGGTGGCGCTGCCGCTGATCCGCGCCGCCCGGGGCCGCGCCTTCGTGCTGTGCACCTCGCTGCGGGCGATGCGTCGCATCCACGAGCTGATCGTCGACGGCCTGCAGCAGAGCGGCGACGCGCTGCCGGTGCTGCTGCAGGGCGAAGGCTCGCGCACCGAGCTGCTCGAACGCTTCCGTCGCCTGGGCAACGCGGTGCTGGTCGCCAGCCAGAGTTTCTGGGAAGGGGTGGACGTGCCCGGCGATGCGCTGTCGCTCGTCGTCATCGACAAGCTTCCCTTTGCCCCGCCCGACGACCCGGTGCTGGCCGCGCGCGTCGAGCACATGCAGAAGCAGGGGCTCAGCCCCTTCATCCACCACCAGTTGCCGCGCACCGTCATCAACATGAAGCAGGGCGCCGGTCGGCTGATCCGCACCGAGCGCGACCGCGGCGTGCTGTGCATCTGTGACCCGCGCATGATCGAAAAATCTTACGGCAAGGTCGTGTGGCGAAGTCTGCCGCCGATGCGGCGCACCCGCGCCGAGGACGATGCCGTGGCCTTCCTGCAGACCCTGCCGCCGCCGCGGCGCGGCGACTGAGCTTCCAGGCTCAGCCCAGCGGCACGAAGGCGCCGAGGATCAGGCTGAGGCAGGCGACCGTCGTCAGCCTCAGCCGCAAGGGCAGATACCACGCCGGAAAGGCCATGCGCCGGGCGAGCCGGCGATCCAGCAGATAGTGCGCCACGAAGCCGAACACCAGCAGTGCGGCGGCCCCTGCGGGGGCGAGCAGCAATGCGGGCCAGGCGAACAGGGCAGGCACGACGCTCCACACGAGGCAGCGCACGCGCCGGACCTCTTCCAGCCCCGGTGCGCTCATCGCGAAACCCCAGTGCAGCGCACCGACGAAGCTCAGGATGATCGCTCCGTAGCCATACAGCGCATCGCTCCACGTCCAGCCGTGGTGATGATCGAGCAGGCTCGCCGGGGCGAGGACGATGAAGGGGATCAGGCCGCCGTAGCCCAGCCAGGCTGCGGCGCGACGGAGGGGGTCGGGGGACGGCGAGTTCATGTGTGCAAGGGCGTGAATGATGAAGGAAAGGCGAGAGAATCGTTCCTCCCCGAATGCTAGGTGCGGCGCGCCTGTTTGTCCATGACAAACATGGTGTATTCTAGCGCTGCCCCGTGGCTCGCGCGGGGGCCGCCTCCTTCGCTCCACATGCCCCGACATCCGCATTCATGAACCCGAACCCCCGTTGCCTCGTGATTGGCGCCGGCCTTGCCGGGCTGTCTGCCGCCCAGACGCTGCGCCAAGCCGGTTTCTCCGCTGATGTCGTGGACAAAAGCCGTGGCGTCGGCGGGCGTATGAGCACCCGGCGGGGCGACGGCTGGACCTGCGATCACGGGGCGCAGTACTTCACTGCGCGCGACCCGGGATTCCGCGCCGAGGTGGCACGGTGGCAGCAGGCTGGCGTGGCGGCCCTGTGGTCGCCGCGGATCGTGGTCATCGACGCCCACGGTGTCCGCGAGGCGGGAGAGCGCACGGAACGCTTCGTCGGCGTGCCGGGCATGACCGCGCCGGCCCGCTTGCTTGCCGGGAATCTGCGGGTGCAGACCGGCATGACGATCACCGGCCTGAGGCGCGATGCCGATGGCTGGCGCGCAGTCTGTGCCGAGCAGGGCGAACTCGAGGCGCGATTCGATGGCGTGGTTCTCGCGGTGCCCGCCCCGCAAGCCGCGCCGCTGCTCGCGCCAGCGTCGTCCAGGCTGGCGACGGCGGCGTCGCGCGCAAAGATGGAAGGCTGCTGGTCCGTGATGCTGCGCTTCGACGAGGCGCTCGACCTGCCTTTCGACGCTGCCTTCGTCAATGACGGCCCCTTGCGCTGGATGGCCCGCAACAGCGGCAAGCCCGGACGGGAAGGACAGGAAACCTGGCTCCTGCACGCCAGCGCGGCCTGGAGCGAATCGCATCTGGAAGCGGAAGCCGAAAGGGTCGCGCAGGCACTGATCGACGCATTCGTGGCTTTGGGCGGCAAACCGCCGCAAGCGTGGTCGGCACACCGATGGCGCTACGCGATCACCGAATCAGCGGTCGACGGCGGCTGCCTGTGGTGTCCCGATGAGGCACTTGGCCTGTGTGGCGACTGGCTGAACGGCGGCCGGGTCGAGGGCGCATGGCTCAGCGGCCGCGCGCTCGGGCGCGAGATGGTGGGCAGCTTCGAGGCGCTGGCGCGCTAGGCTCGCGCTGGGGCGGCAGCTGCCGGGGAGGTGGTGCGTGGACTACGGCGTCGTCTGGTTCAAGCGGGACTTCCGCGTCGTCGATCACGCGGCACTCGCCGCGGCCGCCCGCAGGGGGCCGGTGCTGTGCCTGTGCGTGGTCGAGCCCTCGCTGTGGGCACAGCCGGATGCGGCAACCCAGCACTACCACTTCATGCTCGAGGGTGCGCGCGAGCTGCATGCCGAACTGCGCCGCCTCGGCGGGCGGCTGCACCTCGTCGTCGGTGACATGCCGGCGGTGCTGGACCGGCTGCACGCACTGGCGCCGTTCTCCACGCTGTATTCCCACGAGGAAACCGGCAACGGCGCCAGCTACGCCCGCGATCGCGCCGTGGCGCGCTGGTGTCGCGAACACGGTGTGCGCTGGCACGAGTTCCCGCAGTTCGGCGTCGTGCGCCAGCTCGCGGACCGCGACCGCTGGCAGCCGGCGTGGGAGGCACATGTCGGCGCACCGCAGGTGCCGCAGCCCGCGCCCATCTTCGTTCCCTTGCCGTGGCCGGCCGAGCGCGCGCCGGCTGCCGCCTCGCTCGGGCTGTCGGCAGTAGAGCCGGCGCTGCGTCAGCGCGGCGGGCGCGAGGCGGCACTGGCCTGTCTCCATGACTTTCTCGATGTCCGCAGCGGCCAGTACCGGGGCGGCATCTCGTCGCCACTGTCGGCGCCGACCGCCTGCTCGCGCCTGTCGCCGTATCTCGCCTGGGGCCAGCTCAGCCTGCGCGAGGTGGTGCAGGCCACGCGCGAACGCATCGCCTGTGTGCCCGAGGGCGACCGCCGCCGCGCCGGCCTGTCGGCTTTCGTCAGCCGCCTTTACTGGCATTGCCACTTCATCCAGAAGCTCGAGAGCGAACCGGCGCTGGAGTTCGAGAACCTGCATCGCGGCTACGACGGCCTGCGCGAGCACGACTGGAACCCGGCGCATTTCGAGGCGCTGGTCGCGGGTCGCACGGGCTGGCCGCTGGTCGATGCCTGCGTGGCGATGCTGCGCGAGACGGGCTGGATCAACTTCCGCATGCGCGCGATGCTGGTGTCGGTCGCCGCCTACCCGCTTTGGCTGCACTGGCGGCCGGTGGGCCTGTGGCTGGCACGGCAGTTCCTCGATTACGAGCCGGGCATCCACTGGAGCCAGCTGCAGATGCAGTCGGGCACGACCGGCATCAACACCACGCGCGTCTATAACCCGATCAAGCAGGCACGCGACCACGACGCCCAAGGCCGCTTCGTGCGGCGCTGGCTGCCAGCCCTGCGCCGCGTGCCCGATACCTGGCTGTTCGAACCCTGGCGCATGCCACCGGACCTGCAGGCGCGCTGCGGCGTGCGCGTCGGCGAGGACATCCCGGCGCCGCCGGTCGAACTCGAGTCCGCCACCCGCGCGGCCAAGTCCCGCCTGCATGCGCTGCGCGCCCGGCCCGAGGTGCGTGCGGCCAAAGCCGCGATCGTCGAGCGTCACGGTTCGCGCAAGCGACCGGCGGCGCGGGGCCGCAGGCCGTCCGGCTCCGCCGGGCAACTGCAATTCGAGTTCTGAGGGAGCCACCGTGCGCATGCGCAAGAAATCCGACCTGCCCACCAAGCGCTGCGCCTGCTGCGGACGCCCCTTCGCCTGGCGCAAGCGCTGGGAGAAGGACTGGGACGCGGTGCGTTACTGCTCCGAGCGCTGCCGTCGCGAGCGTCGCACGGCAGCGCACGCCGAGGAGGTGGGCTGAAGTGGCTCTGCGCACGGTGATCCTCTGGTTCCGAAACGATCTGCGTCTGGCCGACAACCTCGCGCTGCGCGAAGCCTGCGCACAGGCCGATCGCCTGCTGCCGGTGTTCGTCCACGACCCGGGGGACGACCAGGCGACGCCCTGGGGTTTCGTTCGCCGCGGACCGCATCGAGGGGCGTTCCAGGCAACCGCTCTGGCCGCGCTCGACGAGGCCCTGCGTGCCCGCGGCAGTCGCCTGCGGCAGTGCGCCGGGGCGCCGGCAGAGGTGCTGGTCGAACTGGTGCGGCAGATTGGCGCCGACACCATCGTGTGCGAGGACATCCCCGCGCCCGAGGAGCAGGCCGCCGTCGATGCCCTGCGCGCGGCGGGGCTGCGGGTGCGGACCGTGTGGCAGTCCAGCCTGCTCGATCCCGCGGCGCTGCCCTTCGATCCGTCGCGGCTGCCGCCGGTGTTCACCGCCTTCCGTCAGGCCGTCGAGGCGGCAGGCTGCGTGCCGGCCGACCCCTTGCCCGCGCCCGTCGTCCTGCCGCCGCTGCCGTCGGGGGGCGAGGAAGTCGGAAAGGGTGCAGCAGCTCCGGGTGCGCACCGGCCTGCGCCGTCGGGGTGCTCGGGCCGGTCGGCCGCGCAGGCGGCGCAGGCCTCGTTCCCCTACTGGACTCCGGCCTTCGAGGGCGGAGAGCCCGCCGCGCAGGCCCATCTGCAAGGCTATTTCGCCGGCGATCTCGCCCATCGCTACAAGGCCACGCGCAACGGCCTGATTGGCACCGACTTCTCCAGCAAGTTTTCGCCCTGGCTGGCACAGGGCGTCTTGTCGCCGCGCAGCGTATATGCCGCGCTGCGCGCATTCGAGGCACGACGCGGCGCCAGCGAAGGCAGCTACTGGCTGTGGTTCGAGCTGCTGTGGCGGGACTATTTCCGTTTCCTGCACCTGCAGCACGGGCGGCGCCTGTACCGCGCGCGCGGCCTTGCCGAACGCGCCGTGCCGCCCGCCCACGATGCCGCGGCCTTCGCACGCTGGCGCCGTGGCGAGACCGGGCAGCCGCTGGTCGACGCCGGCATGCGCGAGCTGGCGGCCACCGGCTACCTGTCCAACCGCCTGCGCCAGCTTGTCGCCAGCTATCTGGTGCACGACCTCGGTTGCGACTGGCGCGCCGGCGCGGCCTGGTTCGAGGCGCAACTGGTCGATTACGACGTCTGCAGCAACCAGGGCAACTGGTTGTACATCGCCGGGCGCGGCACCGATCCGCGCGGCGGGCGGCGTTTCAATCCGGACAAGCAGGCGCAGGAGCATGATCCGGACGGCGTTTACCGCCGCCTCTGGGGCTGCGACGTCGGCGCCTGACAGTCCGCCGCTGGTGTGTCTCGTCCGACTCAGAGGCTGTCGAGATCCTTCAGGATCTGCGCCACCGCGAGTTCGAAGCGCTTCTGCCGGTCCGTGAGTTCCTTGTTACGCACTTCGCCGGCCTTGACGATGCCCTCGACGACCTCGGGTAGCGCAGGGTTCTTGTGGATGGCTTCGGCCAGCGCTTTGTCCTCGAGATGACGCCGGGTGTCCTCGAGCGCGGTCAATGCCTGTCGGTTGCGCTCCGCCAGGCGCTTGCCGTGTGCGTCCAGGGCTTCGCGCAACTGGGAGACGATCTGGTCGTCGGGGCTTTCGAGCTTGCGCGTGGCCTTCGCGCGCAGTTCGGGCAGCACAGGCAGGTTCAGCAGCGCGCCTTGCGGCACCTTGTCGATCTCGGCCAGTTGCGGGTTGGCCTTCAGGATCGCGTCGACGGCCAGTTCGCGCTGGCGCGGGGTCAGCCTGGTGTAGAGCTTGTCGGCGAGGTCGGCGACACTCTTCTCGCCGCGGAAGCTTGCGATGGCCATGAAGGTCTCCCTCAGATGCCGATGATGTTGGTCAGGCTGATGTCGGCCGGCAGCGGCGCGCCGGACGGAACGCGGATGTTGCCGCTGCTGGTGTTGCCGATGACGATCGCCTGCTTGCGTTCGGGCAGCAGGTGCAGGGTGTCGGTGTCCCCGGGGCCGCGCAGGTGGTTGTTGCTCGCGTTCAGGCTGCGTCCGCCGATCTGGCCGATGACCGGTCCGCGACCCCCTTCGCCCTGCGCCTCGCAGTGGTTGTCGGCAAACAGGCAGTAGGCCATCTGCAGGCACTGCACCAGGGGGACGGCGCTCTGCTGGCCGCGCATGCGGTTGCCGCGAATCGACAGGTTCGACGGGGTGAGTGCGATCGCCCGTACGCGGCTCGCTGTCAGCAGGTAGGCGCTTTCCGCCGCGGTGGCCAGGTACGAGATGCCGTAGTGGCGCGTCGCCGTGGCCAGTTCCCCGGCCGCACCGCGGGGGTCGATGGCGACCAGCAGCGCCCACCATTGCGCCATGACCGGCTTCTGCTCCGGACCGGAGACGCGGTCGAGCGTGTTGTCGTCGATCGCAACGCGGTCGAAGGGCGGCAGCAGCCGGATCGCGGCGACCGGCCCGCCGATGCGGTCGGGGCCGATGCCGTGCAGGCGGTTGCCGGCGATGCGCAGCTCGCCGATCGCCAGCGCGCGCAGGCCATCCACGCCCGGGCTGTTGGCCGCCTCGCGGGCTACGTCGGCGATCAGGTTGTCGAGCACGTCGCCGCGGGTGATGTCCACCAGCTGCACGCCGGCGAAGCCGCGCTCGGCGTCCTCCAGCAGCAGGCCCAGGCGGCGGAACTGATTGCCGCGCAGCATCAGGTAGCCGGCTGCGCCGCCTTCCTCCATCAGCAGGCCCGCCTGGCCCGTGGCGTCGATGAGGTTGTCGGCGATCAGGGCGTCCTCCACGCGGTGGCGGATTGCGATGCCGTTGCCACGCATCAGGCTCAGGCGGTTGGCGACGATGCGCACACGGTCGAGGGCCACCGGGTCCAGCCCTTCCTGCAGCACGATGCCGTTGCGGTTGCGGGCGCCCAGGCCGGTGATCTCGTTGCGTTCCAGCGCGAGCCCGTCGATGCCGGCACGCACGCCGTCGCCCATTGTGTACATCACATTGTCGGCCACGCTGACGGACGAGCCGGGCAGCACGCCGCCGGTCGCGACGACGCTGGCGTCGGTGCAGAGCAGCATCAGGTTGTGGTCGAGGCGGGTCGTGCCGTAGTGCAGCGTGGTGGCGTCAAAACTGATGGCGCGCTGGCCGCACAGCAGGATGTTGTCGGTGATGCGCAGCTCGGCGCTCAACAGCTGGCTCTGCCGCTCGCGCGCCAGCGTGGCGATGCCGCGCTCGGCGACGACGGCGCAATCGCGAATGGCGGTCGCCAGCGCGAAGCCGGACAGGCCGATGCCGACACTGGTGCCGTCGCCCACCGCGACACCGAGCACATTCACATGTTCGATGCGCAGATCGACGACATTGTGCGCGGCGATCACCGCGGTCGTGCCCGAATTCCCGCCCGAGCCCAGCGCGCTGAGATTCTCCAGCGCCACGCCGGTGCTCGCGCTGAGGTCGAAGAGGCTGCCCGGCGCCGCGCCGGTCAGCAGCGTCGCCCAGCCCTGGCCGCGGATGCGCAGCGATCGCGCGCCGGAGATCGTCAGCGGCGCAGCGATGCGGAACTCGCCGATGCCCAGGCAGACCGTGCCGCCGTGGTCCTTGATGCTGTCGATGGCCTGCTGGATGGTGGCCACGCCGCTGTTGTGGCCTTCGGCGCTGACGCACACGCTGCAGTCGCAGCCTTCGCCCTCTTGCAGGGGCGGCCACAGGGTACGGCAGTCATCCTCGCCGGACGGGAAGGTGACGACCGCCAGGCGCGCATAGTGATGGTGGATGCCCAGCGGGGGCGCGTGGTCGAGGCGCTCGATGCTGGCGTCCACGGTACGGGCGGCGAACACCCAGTGGTCGCCGCTGCGGAAATGCCCACCGCCGGCGGCCAGGCTGAATTCCACCAGCACGCCGTGTTCGAGGAACAAGCGCGTGCCGGCGGCCGGGATGCGGATCGTGCCGTCGCTCGCGGCGTTGTCCAGGTCCTGGAACACCGCGCCGTCCTCACGCCGAACCGCGCCGGCCTGGTCCCAGCGCCGGACGCGCGTGTTGCGCTGTGCCTGGGTGGCGTGCTGCGCATCGGTCGGGAACATACCCGCCGGCAGCGGGGTGTCGAATTCCAGCGTGCGCGCCGTGTCATCCACGCCACCCGGCACGCGCAGGCGCCGCATTTCGCCCGGCAGGTTCTTCAGCTCGCGCCAGTCGTCGGTGATCTCCACCCAGTCGCCATCGTTGAAGCGCAGCACATCGTCGCGGCCGACGCTCTCCACCGTGATGCGGGTGCGGGCGGCGTTGATGTGGGTGACGCGCGAGGCCACCGTTGCGTTGTCGCGCGACCACTTGAAGGTCGCCGTGCCGAGTGCGCCACCGGTATGCACTTCGACACGATAGAGCTGGTTCTCCAGTCCGAGATAGCCCGCCGCGGGCGGCACCTCGCAGGGGTTGGGGGTGAAGTCCGGCGTACCGGTGGTGGTACTCAGGCGTGCGGGCGAGGGCGCGGTGATCGCGGCCCAGCCCGGTACGTCCTCGTCCGCGCTGCTGCAGCCGGCATTGCCGATGTCGGGCAGCAGCTTCACCTGCCAGACCGTCTGCCGACGGCCGGTGGTGTCGACACCCACCGCCTGCTCGATCAGGTCCGGCGCCTGCACCGCGGTCAGGTCGCGCTGCCACACGTCCACATACACCAGATGGCGGCCCTCCGCAGGCAGGGCCGGCGGATCGGGGTAGTAGGGCTGGGCGGCATAGTCCACCGCCGTGCTGCCGGTGGGCTCCGCCAGGCGGTCGTCCCAGCCCGCGTCGCCGGCGCCGTGGTTCTCGGCCAGCAGGCCGTCGACGTAGATGCGGCCGCGCCCGATGGTGAAACCGCCGCCCGTCGCCTGGATCAGGAAACCGTCGGGCGTGGTGCGCGGCACGACCGAGCCGCCGAAGGTATCGAGCGTGCCGGCCTGCAGGCGGCGGCCAAGCTGGGCGACCCATTCGTTCCAGTCCGCATCGAGCTGGACGCGGCCCTGCTGCATGATGACGCCCAGGAAGTCGCGGCGGGCGTCGAAGCGGATGCGGCTCAGATCGAAACTCATGATCGGACTCCGTCAGGATTCATGGAACAGGCCGGCGAACAGCCCGACCCGCAGGTATTCGGCCAGCCGGATGCGCAGGTTGGTCTCGCGCTGCGCGGCGTACAGGTGGTGCAGCGCCCCCATCTCGCCCTCGTCGTCGGCGCCGCGGCGGATCTCGGCGGGGGTACGGACGGCAAGCTGGGCGTAGGCCGGCGTGCCATAGCGACGCGATACGAACTGTGGCGAGATGCGCTGGTCCGCGGCCGAGGCCGGCTGGCAGCGGTAGCGTTGCGGCACGATGGCATCCAGTGGCAACCAGCTGAAGCGGATGCAGCCGGCCTGCTTGCGTGCGGCCCGCACCGGCGCGGGCCAGGTGTCCCCGCTGCCGAGTGCCGCGAACAGGATGCTGTTGGCGATGAGGCCGACCTCGGCGGTGTGCAGCTTGCCGATCACGCTGCAGGCCGCGAGCGAGAGTTCGGCGCCGGGCGAGGCGTCATCCAGCCCGGCGAAGGCGGTGCGCGCGCGACCGGTGGCATCGATCACGCTGTCGCTGGCGGCGAAGCGTGCGCGCGGATGGGCACGGATGCCGCCGACGATGCAGCGGACGAGGGTGGTCTCGAGCCCGGCGAGTTCCAGGCGCAGGCTGGCGGTGTCGGGTTGCAGGGGCGTGGCATCCGGCGCCAGGGCGATGCCCGGAACCAGCGTGCAGTGCAGCAGCGTGAGCCGTGCGAGCGCATTGCCGCCCGCGTCCGGCACTACCAGCGGCGCGCCGGTGACGAGCAGACCGTTGAGGGTGCAGGCGGCGTTGTCGCCGCCGCGGATCGACAGCCCGTCCACCACCAGCACCGGGCGGAAGCCGTTGGCGGCGCGGATCTCGACGCTGCCGTCGGCCACCACGTCGATCGCCAGCGTTTCGGCGTAGCGGCGGTTGTCGGCGATCTCGACGACCCCGTTGCCGTCGATCGCGGCCAGCGCGGCGGCCAGCGTGGCGTGTTCGGCCGGCACGCGGGCGACGGGAACGCCGCCCGGCGGTATCGGCAGGCTGTCGCCGCGCTCGTACTCGCCGCCACCGAGTTCGGCGCTGAAGCCTTCGCGCCAGTCGAGGCGGACGTCGGCGGGGTCGGGAGCATCGCCGGGCAGGGCGATGCGGCCGAGTTGCGGATCGATCGAATACACGCCGTCGGGCGGTGGCGTGTGGGCCCAGCCGGCGCCATCGTCGCTCAGGTTGCAGATGCGGATGCGGTCGCGCTCGATGGCGGTCCCGTCCACCCACAGCTGCAGCGCCGGTGCCCGGTTGTCGACCGCTTCGCCGGCGCCGGGGCGGCTGCCGTAGTGACGACCGAGTTCGGCCGCCAGGCGACGGCGCGACAGGGGCCACGGCACGTTGTCCGGGCCGGCGAGGTGGCTGATGTCATCCTCGGCCAGGGGGCGGTTGTAGAGCGGCAGGTCGTGGTTCAGCGGGCTGGCACGGTAGCAGCGCACGCCCGCATGGGCCGCGGGGCTGGCGCTGTGCGGGAAGGCCTGGATGCGCCACAGGTGCAGGCCGACATTGGGGATGTTGTAGCGCCCGCCGCCGTGCTCGATGCGGCGCACCTCGACCGTGCGCATGCTGGTGTCGAAGGGCGTGCCGAGCCACGCCAGCGCGCGCCCGCGGCGCAGGTCTGGCGACTGCAGCGCGTGCGGGCGCGGGTGGTTCATGTACTGGGTGGCGGCAAGGCGCTGGAAGTACTCGACCGCGCGCGCGTCCCAGCCGGTGACGTCGCGCGCAAGCTGCTCGAGGACCAGTGCCGTGCCCTTGCGCCGGCGCAATGCGATCGTGTGCGCCACCTCGGCGCGCGGGCTGGCCACTTTCGGTGCCACGCTGTGCAGGCTCTCGTAGCCGATCAGGTCGCCGATGTAGGGCACGACCCAGTCGGCGCAGGTCTCGATGAACAGGTCGTCGTAGAGCTGGGCGAGGTTCTCGTCCATCGCGCCGATCTGCTCCGCGAACACGGCGATCAGCGATTCGAGCGGTCCGCGCGCGGCCTTCCCGTTCAGGGCGGCGAGGCGTTGCTGCTCGTCCGCGCTGGGCGCGGCGAGTGCCGCCAGCGCATCGCGTTCCGTGCGTTCGGCCACGGTCAGCAGGCTGTCGCCCATCTGCTGCGCCAGCTCGGCGTCGCGGATGCGATGGATCGCGGGGAGCAGTTCGAACAGGCTGCGGGCGTCGAAGCTCATGGCAGCACCTCCACCTCGAGGCCGTCCGTCGCCAGCGTCAGCAGTTCGGCCGGGGCCGGCACCGCCGTCAGCGAGGGCTGGGGCAGCGCGGCGAACAGACGTGGGTGTTGGGCGGGCGGCTGGCCGCTGCGGTGGAGCCGCGCCACGTGGGCCGCCTCGACGCCGCGCACGCCCTGCGCCGCTGCCGCGATCTCGTCGAGCGACACCGTCTGCCCGAAGGCGCGCGCGGCGAAGGCGAAGCGCGCCAGAAGGGCAACGCGCACTGCGGCCACCACCGCCGCGGGTTCGAAGCCGCCGAGGGCGCGCACCCGCACGCGGCACCGGAAGCGGGCGTCGATGAAGTTCTCGAGGCGAAGCGGGACGAGCGGGTCGCCCCAGGTGCGCAGCGCGTCGAAGAGGTGACGGTAGGTGTCGCTGGTGGCCTCGACCCGCGCGCCGCCGATGCCGGCAATCGTCACGAAGACGCCGCGCGCCGGACCTGCAGGAATCCACAGCGCATGCGCCTTGTCGATGCCGGCGAAGGCGCGGGCGAAGTTGGCGTAGTCGGTGATCGACACCGCGCGATCGAGCGTCAGTACCGTCAGCGGTGCGCTGTCGCGCGCGTGGCCGATCGTCTCCGGGTCTTCGCCACCGCTGGCCGCGTCCGGGTTGCTGGCTTCGCCGACGCCCAGCGGGCGGCTCAGCAGGGTGGTGAGCGTGCCCGCGCCGACGTTGCCGCTAGCGCCGATGCCCTTGCGGTAGCGCACGCGCACATTGGCCGTGCCGGTCGGCAGGCGCGCGCCCTCGATGCCGTCGCCGAACTGGATGTGCGTGTGCCCTTCGTCGTCTTCCCAGGTCTCGAAGGCGCGGGCGCCCCCCGGCGCGGCGTCGAGACTGGCACGTTCGGTCCACAGGACGTCGTCGACCCGCAGGGCCAGCGTCGACCGCCGTCCGCTCGGCGTGCTGGCGATGACGTAGGTCAGCGGGGCCTGCGCCAGGTGGAAGCGCTGGTTGGGGCGGCCCGCGTCGCCGTCGCCGAGGATGGCCTCGATGGTTTCGCCATGCGTGGCAGGGGCGACGTTGGCATTGACGCGCAGCGAGGCGCGCGCGAAGACGTGCTTCAGCGGTGCCGCCAGTGTCAGCGTGGTGTCGTCGCGGCCGTGCGTGACCGCGGTGGCGGTGTTCGCGATCCACGCGATTTCGGCCACCCGAGCGTCGTCCCTGCGTGCGGGCGCAAGCGCCAGTTCGCTGGCGTTGGCTTCCAGCGTCCCCGCGCGACCGTCGCGGTCGAGCAGGCGCAGACGCAGGCGTGTGCCGGCACGTCCCAGTTGGGCGAGGAAGGCTTCGCCATCGAGTGCGACGGCGTTGCCACCGATGAGGCGTGCCGCGGGTGCCAGCATGAACAGCTCGTCGCCACCGGCCAGCGGCACGGTGGCGCCGTCGTCGGTCGCCAGCACCAGGCTGGTAGCGCCAGCGGCGATGGCGATGCGCTGACGCGTGCCCGATACCGCGATGGCCTGGCCAGGCTGCAATCCCTCGGCGCGCACGCCCAGAGGGAGCAGCTCGTCCTGCACCGGATGGCGCAGCGGACGGGCGTGGGTCGCGAGGCGCTCGCTCTGTGCCAGCACCAGCGTACGGCGCAGCGGGAAGCGGCTGGCGGTCAGATTCTCGGTGGTGTCCGGGGTGATGCGGGTGACCTTGCCCGAGATACCGAAGGCGTTGCGGCTGCGATGCGCGACCGCGCGGGCGCGGTAGAGCTCGGTGTAGCCCGGCAGGTCGGCGCTGCCGCGTCCCACCTCGTTCGAAACCAGCGCGATCCAGCTGCCGCCGACGATTTTCGGGTTGTCGGTGTCGAGGTCGAGGGCGGCCGGGTCGAGCGCGAAGTTCTTCCAGTTCCAGTGCGCGCTGCTGGTGTCGATCAGCTGCGCGATGTTGGAATCGGCATTGCCGAACAGGTTGGCGTCGGGCGCGTTGTGGCCGAAGAGCGCGGTGCGCTGGCGCAGTGCATGGACTTCCGCGCCGAGGCTGGCCGGGGTCATCGCCGGGAAGGCGCTGCCGAGCGGATGCGTCCACTGCAGGCGGGTGCGGCCGCCGGCAATGTCGGGCTCGACCGCCGACAGGACGCGCACGTCCCAGCGCTCGCTGCCCGAGTCGCGCTGACGCTCCAGGCCGACGATGAGGATCGCGTCGCCCGGCGACAGCCCGCTGGCGACGCCTTCGAGCCACAACTCGGTATCGCCGCGCCGCGGTTGCCATGCTTCGGTGGTGCGCGCGGGCATTGCGTTCCACGCTGCGCGGGCGCTGATCTCGGCGATGGTCTCGAAGGTCTGCGCAGTCTCGCCCTGGCCGGGCACGCTCTGCACCCGGGTGCCGGCCGGAATCGTGGTGGTCGTTGTGGGTGTGGGGGCCGCACCCGGCGTGTCCTGCAGGGTGAAGGCGAGATGCGTGCCGGCGGCGACGCCGGGCGCGAGGCGATAGCCGATGAGTCGCGCCAGTGCGCCCACCGACAGGCGCTCGGTGGCGGTGCGCAGGTAGTGCTCCTGGGCGATGCGCTCGGTGTAGAACGACAGCACGTCGAGCGAGCTGGCCAGCGCATCGGCCAGCGCGAGCGTGAAGTCGCTCGACTCGCGCGTGCCGAGGCCGGCCAGCGCGGGGTAGTCGGCGCTCGACAGCCGGGCCTGGATCGAGGCGAGGAAGTCGCCGTGGCGCCCGGCGCGGTAACTGATGCTCGGCTGGCCCGGCGGGTTCGCGATGCGTTGCGGCGTGTCGGTGCCCGTGCCGCTGCAGCAGTCACAGCCGGGCAGACGGGAGCGCTCGGTGCTCATCATTTGCCTCCGTGCAGGTCGAGCCGCAGCACGCCGTGCTCCGGGAAGTTGGGGTCGTTGGCCAGCCGTGCGATCTCGAGCCGGCCCAGCGCCATGAAGCCGTCAGCGAGCGGCCGCGGGTCGGCCTGGCCCTGACGCTGGAAGCGCGTGACCTGCACCGAATCCACGCCCGCCACGCTGCGTGCGGCGGCCTGGATCGGGCCGAGGAAGACGGTCTGCCCGAAGCTGAAGTTGTCCGGATGGAAGAGGCCACGGCGGCCATCGGGCAGGCTGCGGCTACCGAGCGCCTGCAGCAGGCCGCGCCGCACGTCGCTGCGGAAGTGGGCGCGATTCACGCAGACGAGCAGGTCGAGTTCGAGCGACACGGGGATTGGCTCGTCGATGCGCAGGTCGTGGCCCGCCATGCGGAAGCGCTCGAGGTGGGCGCGCACGTCGGCGGCGAAGCCGGCATCGACCGCGCGGCCAGCGCGGCGATCGACGGCAATGAACACCGTATGCCAGCTGCCGGTCCAGCGCAGCGTGGCCGTGGCGCGCTGCACATCGTCGAGGCGTTCGGTGACTTCCGCGTAGTCGGCCGGGGTGACGGCACGCTGCTGGGTGCGGAAGGCCTGCGGCGCGCCGCGGCGCAGCGCAGCGGCGGTCTCCGGTGCGAGGCCGCCGCGCGCGGGCAGCGGGTTGGTGACCGACCGGATGCGTCCCTCACTGGATACCGCATGGGCGATGCTGTCGGCGCCGACGTTGCCCTGCGGGCCGTTGCCGATGCGGTAGCGTGCGGTGAAGGCCATCCCGCTGTCGGGCCGGCGACCGTGGACATCGTCGCCGAAACGCAGGCGGGCGCTGCCATCGTCCTCGGTCTCGAGGACGAAGTGGGTATCGGATGCGTGGCTGGCCAGCAGATCGCGCCTTGCCGTCCACGGCCGACCGCTGTCGTCAGCGAGCTCGATCGCGGGCAGTGCATCGGCCGCCCGCCAACGCAGTGCCGCTGCAGCGGGCGCATCGGGGTCGAACGTGACCCGCTCGTGGCGGCTGCCGCCGTCGTGCGGCAAGACGCGTAGCACCGTGCCCTGGTGCGTGACCGGCCCCTCCGCAAGCTGCGGGCGGAAGCGCGGTGGCAGGGGTTCGGGTTCTGACCGCTGGCAGGCATCGCCCCGGCGCGGCGGATAGTGCAGCCGCGGTGCCGGCACGCGGCCGAGGTGCTCGCCGACGACGCTGCGGCCGTGGTCGACCAGCAGGTTGTTGCCGAGCGCGATGCTGACCCCGTCGATCTGCCGGCTGCCGTGGGCGGCGTCGGTTTCGCTGGAAAGGCAGAGCGAGAAGGGTAGCGCGTCGTCGGCGTGCCAGCGGATCTCGGTGATTTCGCTGCCGTCGAGCGGATCGGTGAGCGGGTCGCTACCCGCGAACGCCATCACCGCCGTCAGGCGCACGGCGTGGCGGCGGGCGGGGTCGGCGTCCTCGGCCAGACCGGTCAGCGGACCGCAGATTTCCTGGAAGATCAGCACCTCACCCGCAGCAAGCTCGGGATGGTGGCCGCGCAGGGTTGCCCCTGTGGCGCCAGCCGGCAGGCAGCAGCGGGCATCGCCCCAGGTGTAGAGCTCGAAGCGGTTGTGTGTCTCGCGCAGGGTCGGTGCGTGGATCGGCTCGAACACCAGCGGTCCGGCTTGCAGCGCGTTGCGTTCCTCGGGCGAATCCGCGTCGATGCGAGGCGGTATGCCCGGCACCCGGGTGTAGAAGCGGATGCCGGCTGGCAGTGCGAACGGGCCGCCTGCCACGTCCAGATGCAGCCAGCTTCTGGCGTTGCAGCCTTCGTGCAGTGGATAGTCGACCAGCAGCGCGTGGCGGCGCAGGCTGGTGCGGCGGCGCGCGGTGCCCAGGTAGGCTTCGGTGGCGATGGCGTCGAGCTGGTAGTGCTGCAGGTCGCCGACGTAGGCGATGAGTTCGGCGAGCGTGGTGGCCAGGTCGGCCGGACTGCGGTCGCGCCAGCCGGGGACCGTGCGGCTCAGGCGGTCGATGAGCAGCCGCCGCAGGCTGGCGTAGTCGCGTGCCAGGTAGTTGAGGTCCGGCGCGGGCGGCGCGCCCTGCGGGCAATCGTGCTGCGGCGCGCAGTCGAAGTCGCTCGGGCATTCGACCTTGAAGCGGAAGTCGATGCTCGACAGGCGCGGGTCGAAACCCGGCAGGGGGTGCTCGCTGGCAACACCGAGGACCAGTGCGAGCCGGTAGAGGCTGTGGTCGCCCTCGCTGTCGGTACGCACCAGCAGCACGTGCTCGGCTGCGTCGAGCGCGGTGAAGAAGGCCTGCTCGGCGGCGTTGGCGGCAGGCGGCGGGGCGTCCGCCGCGGCGACCCATTCGATGCCGACCTCGCGGATACGTTCGCCGCCGTCGATGCGCAGGTTGTCGCGCGTGAGGCCGGCCGGCACCGGTTTCAGCAGCCGGATCATCAGCGTGCGCTGGCGCGGGCTGCCGGCCGGTGCGTCGAGGTCGAGCACTTCGAGGTGATCGATGCCGTTCAGCGTGGGGTGCAGGGCGACCGCCGTGCGGCGATTGTCCTCGCAGCAGGTGTAGATCGCGCTCATGCCTCGCCTCCGCGCTGGAAGGTCGCCGACTGGCGGCTTTCGTCACGGCGCACCACGTACTGCACCGTCACCGCGAGCCGCGCATCGACCGCGTCGACCGTGACCGCCTCGACGGTGATGAGATCGCCAAGCCACTGCTGCAGGGCGCCGTGTACCAGGAACTGCGTGGTGGCCGCCAGTTCCGGGCTGTTGGGGGCGAACACGAGTTCGCGCAGCCCGCAGCCGAAGTCCGGGCGCATCACGCGTTCCCCCGGTGCGGTGAACAGCACTTGCTCGATCAGGCCGCGTATCCAGGCATCGGCACCATCGGTGCGCGTGGTGCCGCGGCCGTCGAACTGGTAGGGAAAGTGCAGGCGGGTGTCCATGATCAGCTCCCGATCACGCGTGTCTGCGCCGAAACCGGCAGCAGCGGCGTGCCGTTGGGGGCGCACAGGGCCTGGCTGTCCATCAGGACCAGCGGCTGGCCGCCGGAGGTGACGCGCAGCGCCGCGACCACCCACTGCGCGCTGACGCAGGGCGAGGGGCCGCCGGAGACGTTGAACGGGCAGCCGGCCACTACGTAGGGCGCGCTGATCGTCACCGTCGGCATGCCCCCGACCAGCACCCGCGGGTTGGGCTGGGTCGGGGAAGCGGTGCCGCCGTGGGCGCACAGCACGCTGGCGCCGGCGTGGAGGAGAGGGCCGGGCATGTCAGGTCTCCCGCCGGGCCGCCGCAAGGGAGGCCTGCGCCCCCATGGGGGGCCGCGAAGAGCGTGAGCGTGGGGGCTGTCTCATCTCAGGTCACCATCAATGCGCCGTTGTTGATCGTCACGCTGGGCCCCAGCAGCGTGATCGAGGCGCCCTTGCCGTTCTGGATGTAGATGCCGGTGTCGTTGACGATCAGCGTCGCCCCGGTGGCGCTCTTGAGCATGATCCCGCCAGTGGGGCCGGGGAGGTCGGAGATGGTCAGGCCGTTCTGCAGCGGCGTCTGGAAGGTGATCGCCGGCAGGCCCGGCGGCGTCGCCAGCGCCAGCGCAGGGATCTCGGCGGCGCTGCCCCAGAAGCAGCCGACCCAGATCGGAAATTCCGGGTTGCCCTGCTCGAACTCGATCCATACGCCGGAACCGATCACCGGCAGGGCGACCATGCCGTTCTGCAGCCCGGCGATCGGCACACAGGGCATGGCCCACGACGCCGGCGCCAGCCCGGCGACATCCGGCACCTGGACCTGCAGCCGGCCCTGCTGCATCGGGTCGATGTTGTTGAGCACCATGCCCCGGTACTTGCCGTAATAGCGTTCGCTCATGTCGGCACCCTCGGCGTGATGGAGATCAGCCCGTTGCGCGTCAGCTCGAAGTTCTGACGGAACTGGCCGCGGCGGATCGTGCTGGTGACGCTGCTCACGTAGTACAGCCCGTCGTAGGCGATGCCCGCGCCACGCACCCCCACCAGCCGGCGCGCCTTCAGCATGCGGCCATAGCGCAGCACGTCGAGTGCGCCGCGTCCGCTCACCGCGTCCTGCGAGTTCTTGGCCTCCGCCAGACCGGCCGAGATGGCCTGCATCGGGTTCATCTTGGCCGTCTGCTTCATCATCTTCAGGCGCGCCAGGGGCGCCGGCAGCAGGCCGAGGGGAGGCTGCAGCGGATTCAGGTTCGGGATCGGGATGGGGATCGGCGCCCGCGTGGCGGCGTTCTGGATGAAGACGACCGGGAGCACGCCCTTGGTCGGATCGAAGCTGAAGTTCAGCGACTCGACGTTGGTGTGGGCGTCCATGTCGACGTTGAGCGCGGGCTGGGGCGGACCGACCTTGATCTCCGGGCCGAAGTAGGCCACGTTGGTCATCGGCACCTCGCCCGGCTCGATGTAGAACACGTGGCCGATCTCGTCGGCGAGTTCGCGCAGGTAGGCGAGGTCGGTGCCCTGCTGCGCGGGGATGCGTTCGATCGGGATCGGCACGTCGGGGAACAGGGCCGGGATCGGCAGCGGGATGATGCCGAACGCGGCGTACTTGGCACAGATCAGCGCCACCCGTGCCTCGATCGGCATCGCCGGGTAGGGCAGGCCGCTGAAGTCGATCAGGTCCATGACCTTGGTGAGATCCTCGCCGGTCACGGTGATGCTGCCCGGCTGGCCGTCCTGGCCGGACTGGACCTCGACATGGGTGACGACGCCGTCGAACAGCGGCTGCGGCCGACCGTTCAGCGTCACGATCAGCACCACCCGCAGCGGGGGCGTGCCCAGGCTGGTGTTCTGACCCACGGCGACGAGGAAGATTGTGTTCAGCGCGGACTTGCTGTGGACGCGAAAGCGCAGCTGGAAGCCGCTCACCGAGCCGGCGGCATGCGTGACCGTCGCTTCGTCGAACGCGTCGATCAGCGCCGCAGGGACCGGCACGGGAACGATCGGGCCCATCAGCAGGCTCAGGTGCAGGGCGCTAGACATCCGTGCCTCCCGGTATGCCTGTGGGCAGGGTGATGCGGATGCGGCGGCCGAGCGTGGTGGTGAGCTCGTCCGGGCGCATCGCGCCGTTGCCGTCGCACAGGCGCCAGTACTGCTCGGCGTCGCCGAGGTAGCGGGCGGCGAGGTTGTCCGCCCGGTCGCCGACGGCCACGGTGTGATGTTGCAGCGTGGCGAAATGCTCGGGCGGCGGAATGAAGCGGCGGCGCACATAGGTGACGGACTCGCCGTCCGCGCCCGTCCAGTGCGCGGTGTCGAGGCCGTGGTAGCGGCTGTCGGGGGCGAACGCGGGCGAGGTCAGCGCGTTGGCCTGCATGAAGGCTTTCAGCGGATCGCTCATGGCAGTCCTCCTATCCCGAGGGCATCGAAGCCGAAGGTGGCGGCCTTGCCCGCCAGTCGCTCGCGCGACTGCAGGTAGGCCATGAACAGCCCGCCGCCCTTGTGATCGAAGCCGAGATCGTCCACCGACAGGCTGCGCAGGCCGAGGGTCACGGTGGCATTGATCGGGTTGAGCGAGGGGTCGAAGGCTTCCTCGACGATGGAGAAATCGGTGACGCGCACCGGCACGATGCGGTTGGCGCCCCACACGAACAGCACCAGCGCCGACTCCATCGGCGCGATCTCGAGCGTGCCGGCGGCAGCCAGCGCGCGCGAGGCGAGCAGATCGCCGGCGGCCGGATTGACGAGCCCTTCGAGCACCGCCAGTTGCGGCGCGATGCCGGCCTCGACGGTGGTGGCGTGACGATCGGGAAACTCGAGCTGGTCGGCCGCGTCGATCTCGGCCTCGATGCGGAAGGTCTCGACCGCCGGACCACGCAGGCGCAGCGCCTCGGCGCGGTCGACCGGCTCGCCCATGCCTTGCATCTGCAGGCTTCGGGTGAGCTTTTCCGGGTTGTATTGCAGCGCGATCACGCGCCGGACCTGGGTCGACTTCGGATCGACCAGCACCAGCCCGGCCTTGACCACGCGGGGGGATGTGGACAGGGTCATGGTGCGGCGTCCTCGTTGTCGCCGGCGCCGTCCGCTTCGGTCGGGGGGCGCGGAATGAAGTGCATGCGTACCGCTTCGGCGCGGGGGCGGGTGGCGGTGTCCAGATGGGCGGCGATCCAGTCCGTGTTCAATACCCGGCCTTCGAAGTCGCTCCAGATGCGTTCGTCGTGCGCGCAGCTGTAGCGCCGGCAGACGCCGGGGCGATGGGCATAGACGTCGCAGGCCCGGGTGTCGGCATCGTGGTGGACACAGTGGCCATCCTCGCGCTTGCGGATGAAGTAGGGTTGGCCGAGGTCCCAGCGCACCTGACCGGCTTCGATCTCCGGCACGCTCAGTGCGAAGTTCAGGCGGCAGCACACGGCCTGACAGATCGGCAGGCGGCTTTCGCAGTCGACACTGACCTCGGGGGCCGGTGCAGCGTCGTCCGCGTCGACACGGATGCGCGTGCCGGGGCCGAGCTGCTCGCCACGCGCGTGCAGTTCGTCGTTCGCGCGCTGCATCGCCGCGGCGAGTTCGTCAGCATCGATGAGCCCGCGTGCGAGCAGGGTGTCGGCCAGGCCATGCACGATGGCCTGCAGCTCGGCCAGGCGCGCGGCGTTCTCGCCCAGCGCGGTGTGGGTGAAGAGACTGCCGCGCTCGAGCTGGGTGCCCAGCTCGGCAAGCGCCGTGGGTAGCGAGAGGGGCGTGGGTGCGTTCATGGCGAAGCGCTGCGGTTGTCCATGTCGAGCCACGCCCGCCAGGCTGCGAGGCTGCGCTCGCGTGCGTCCTCGTCCGCGTCCCAGTCGTAGCTCCCCTGACCGGTCCATAAGGCGCGGAAGCGGTCCTCACCATCGGGGGTGGAAAAGCCGCGTCCCGGCACGAAGCCCATCTCCGCCATCAGGATGCCCTCGAAAGCGCGCTGGGCGTGCAGGCGGGTCTCTCCGTTGGATGAGGCCATCAGGTTCAGCAGCCCGGGCAGGGCGGGGCGGCCGATGGTGACGAGCTCGTTTGCGGCGGGTGTGCGGTCGACGTGCAGTTCGTCCGTGGCGGCGTCGATGCGCTTCAGTAGCTCGGCAACGCGCACCGCTCCTGGGCGAGGGCCTGTGCTGTCGTGGTGGGTGCTCGCGTTCATCAGCGCCCCCTCTACTTGGTGGGGGCGGTCGATGCGCCCGGATTCTTGTAGAACTCGTTGAAGGCCGACACGGCGCGGACGAAGGTGCGGGACGGCCCGCGATAGGCCTTCGCATGTTCGTTGGTGACCTTGCCCTTGGCGGGATCGCTGATCGTGAAGCCCCACTGCAGCGTCGCGAAGATGTAGCCGGTATCGGCCCCCTTGGCAGCCGTCTCGAACGTGAAGCGGCGTTTGCCTGAGGAGCCGGGGTAGTCCCACAAGGAGGCTTCCTTGACGGTCTTGCCTTGCTTGCTGCCGTCCTGGCTACTGGCTGCGTTCGGCCAGTAATCGCGGTAGTAGGGCGAGACGGCCGGATCCGCCTTCGATGTCCTCGGGTTCGCCAGTGCAGCGGAGTGGTCGACGAAGAAGCCAGACCGGAATCCACTGCCTTTCGTGGCCTTCGTCATCATCTTGTTGCGGTCCGCCTCGTCGCCGGTCCATTGATATTCCTTGCCGGTTTCCAGGTTCTGGTCGCGAACCACCTGCAGCAGGCGGATGTTCTTCGAGTCCGGCGCCTTGTCGCTGGCGGTGAACTTGATCGTGCCGCTCATGCCGTTCTTGGCGCCGGGGTGGGATTCGGTCTTGAGGTTGACGTCGAAGTGGCCGTCCCTGACCGAGTGCTTGCCCTTGAGGTCGCGCTGAATGTGCGGTGCCACGGCGCGCTGGATGCGCGCGGGGGACGGCCTCAGCACACGGTCGCGCAGCGCCAGCGAAGGCGAGGGCGGGTGGCCGAGGTGCGCTGCCAGCGCATGCGCCTCGCGCTCGGCGGCGTCGTCGGGACGGCTGACGCCCAGGGCAGCGCTTGGGCGGACCTCGCTGGCGCCCTGCTGCACCGTATGGATCGCCTCGTGTGCCAGCAGTTGCTGGCGTTCGTCCGATGGCAGCGCCGGGACCTCCCGCCCCAGATGCACGTCACGGCCCAGTGTGTAGGCGCGTGCGCCGAGGGCCTCGGCGGCAGCGGCCGAGGCGGGGCCGGCATGGATGCGGACGTGGCCGAAGTCGTGGCCGAAGCGCGCCTGCATGCGATGCTGCAGTGCGTGCGGCATCGATTCGGCCGACTCGCTGGCGGCGCGCTCGAGCAGGGGGGCGGGCAAAGGGGCGGCGGCCGTGTTGTCCTGCATAGCTTGGGCGGGGGCGTGGTGCTTCATGATTTCACTCCGCGCAGAATCGGGCCGGCGAGCGCGCGGCCGAGTGTTTCGGGCGGGGCGCCGCGGGCGACCCGCAGCGGTGGGGCCTTGATGCGGCTGCGGCCGACGATCCCGCGCAGTGCGGCAAGGGCGTCGGCTTCGCCGTTCGTGCCGAGCTGGCGCTGCAGTTCCGCTTGCAGTGCACTGACCAGTGCCTCGGCGTCCTTCGGGTCGATGCCGTGCAGGACCAGGCGGTCGATGTGGAGCACGAGCCGGCTCATAGCCACCCCCGCGTCTCGGCTTCGGATACCGGCTTGTCGCGCTTGGCGGCTTCGGCATGGGCCGCATGCAGCAGGTGCGCCATGCCCACGGCGGTGCCAGCCTCGGCGGCGAGGAAGGCGGCGGCGAGGGCGATGTTGCGGATCGATCCGCCCGGCACCGCGAGACGGGCGAGTTTCGCGTAGTCCAGCGCGTCGAGCGGCGTGGCCGATGGAAACACGCTGCGCCACAGGGCTTCGCGCTGGCGCTCGTCGGGGAAGGGAAAATGCACGACGAAACGCAGGCGGCGGGCGAAGGCATGGTCGAGCGCCGTCTTGTGGTTGGTCGTCAGGATGGCGAGGCCGCGATAGGCCTCCATGCGTTGCAGCAGGTAGCTGACCTCGATGTTGGCGTAGCGATCGTGGCTGTCCTTGACCTCGCTGCGCTTGCCGAACAGCGCATCGGCCTCGTCGAACAGCAGGATGGCGCCCGACTCCTCGGCGGCATCGAAAACCTGGCGCAGGTTCTTCTCCGTCTCGCCGATGTATTTGCTGACCACCGCCGACAGGTCGATGCGGAACAGCGCGAGTTGCAGGCTGTTGGCCAGCACCTCGGCCGCCATTGTCTTGCCGGTGCCCGAATCGCCCCAGAACAGCGTGGCGATGCCCAGCCCGCGCGCGCCGCGGCCAGCAAAGCCCCAGTCGTGATGGACCGTGAGCCGATGGCGCACGTGCGTCTCGATCTGCCGCAGGGCGTGATGCTGGGCGTCCGGCAGGATGAGGTCGTTCCAGCTCGCGCACGGCTCGATGGCCTGCGCGAGCGAGCCCATGGCGCTCGCCTGGCTGCGGCATGCGCCGCGCAGCCGGGTGGCCAGCACATCGTCGGGCATCGCCGCGGACCGTTCGGCAAGTGCCGCGATGCGGCGTGCGCTCAGCCGGTAGTGGCTGGCCAGTGCATCGAAGGCGGGGGTCGGGCTGAGGGTGGGGCGGTACGCGGCGAGCGCCTGCCGCCATAGCCGGCATTGGGCCGGTGCGTCCGGGTGGTTGACGGCGAAGGCTTCGGCGTCCGCGAACACGGGTGCGCGTCCAGCAATGCAGATCAGGCGACCGAACCCCTTGTTGCGGCCAACGAAGCGCTCGACCGTCGCCGCAGGGGCGCCCTCCGCGTGCGTGAGCAACAGCGCACTGCCGAGCAGCATGGCATCGCGCTGCCACAGGCGGGCGAGCGCGTCCTGATCCGTGGCGCTCGCCGGCAGGTCTGTTGCGCGCAGGCGGAACAGGCTCAGGCCGAGGCGCTCGGCGAGCGCCACGGCAACGTCCTGCTGGCCGTCGGGGTCGTCGCCATGGAAGACGATCGGGCCGGGCAGCCGACCGCGCTCGTCCTGCAAGGCGAGCAGGCGTTCGACCAGAAGGGCGTGCTCAGGGCACATCAGCGCTGGCGGGGACACCGGTTCGAGCAGCGGGGCCAGGCGGGCGTCGAGGGCACCGAGGCCGGCGAGGAAGTGCAGCACGTTCTCCGTAATGCGCAGCCGGCCGCCCGTCAGTCCGGCGCCGTCGTCGACCGAGAGCAGTTGCCATGTCCGTAGCGGACCCTGGGGCGCCAGCGCGCTCCAGTGCGGCTCCGGCAGTGCCGCCAATGCCAGGCCGAAGCTGGGCCAGGGGGCGGTCTGCCCCTGGGCCTCGGCGCAGCGTGCGGCGAGCAGGCCGTCCATCTCGCACCCGGCGCACAGCAGGACGACGTCGCGCTCGAAGGGGCTGAGGCCGAAGCGCTGCGCCAGCACGTCGATGGCCGGCGGCGCGGGCTGCCGGGCGCGAAGGGCGTCGGCTTCGACCTGCAGGCGATCGAGCTCGTCGGCGCGGGCTGGCTCGTCGCCCAGCAAGGCATGCAGGCGGGCGAACTCGAGTACCAACAGTCGCTGGTTGGCGGTGCTCCAGTCGAGGTCGAGCGGCGCGTTCATGTGATCGTCAGCCGAAGGTCGAGGAAGCGGGGTGGCACGACACTGTGGTCGATGATCGGGCTGTCGATGCCATCGACGCGAAGCCGGACGAGATGCGCGCCGGTCTCGGCGTTGTCGATGACGAAGTCGAGGGTGGCGGTCGGCGCGGTGTAGGCCTGAGGGGCGAGTTCGCGCTGGCCGACAATGAGCGTGGCGCGCTGCCCGGCGCGCAGCTCGGGCGTGAAGGTGATGGTGACGGTGGCATCGCCCGCCGGGTTGCGTGCCACGGTTTGCGGCAGGTTGGTGATGTCCGGGGCGAGGGTGAAGCCGAGGCGATTGCTGTCACGCGGGCGCGGCTCGCCCGCGCGCACGAGCCGCGCGCGTGCTTCATAGACACCGACCGGGAAATCGGCCGCGCGCGATGCGGGGATGCTGAACACCATGCGCCCGGATTCACTGGCGCCACTTGCCGGCAAGGTCTCCGCCACGGCGAAGCGTTCGCTGGCGAGCAGCACTTCGCGTGCGCTGCCATCCAGGTGGTGGCCCTGCAGGGTGACGGCTTCGCCCAGTCGTGCCGCGGGCTGGCCGGCAGCGGGCAGCACCGCCTCGAGTGCGGGCAGTGGCGGGACGAGATCCGGGGTCACCACCACGCCGCGTTCGCGCCCGGAAACCGGGTCGCGCTCGCCGCGTGTCAGCACCGGCAGGGGCGCGCGCGTAGACCGGGTCGCTTCGATCAGCACCACCGAGACCTGGTAGGCGGCGCTGGGCCGAAAACTCGACTGTGTCGCCGACCACAGGCGCGACACCTCCTCGGTGTCGATCGTCAGCGGCGTGATGCGCAACATCTCGAGCTGGTCGGTGAGGCCGCAGTCGGACAGTGCCCGCAGCGCCGGCGGCAGCAGTACGCCGACGTCAGGCGAGGGCGTCAGCGCGGCACGGATCATCTCGCGCGTGAGGACCGGGAACTCGTGCAGCAACTGCATCGCGTAGCCCAGCAGGATCTCCGCGTGGAGGTCGCCGCCACTGTAGGCAGAAAGCAGGTAGTTGAGGTCGAGCGCCAGCGGCGGGTTGCCGACCCGATGGCGTCCGTCCGGATCGTGGGCCGGGAGGCCGGCGTTGCGCCAGGCAGCGTTGGGTGCGACGCGATACAGGAACAGGTTGAGCTGGCTCGACTCGGCACCGTCGGCCGGCACGACGCGATCCGGTGCGCGTACGCTGACCGTGACCGTGTTGCCGATCAGTCCCGCCACGTTGTGGTTGACCAGTCCGTCGTTGAGCCGGTCGCGCAGCACGGCGGTGACCCCGGCGATGGCGAGCGCGGTGCTCATGCGCCACCCCGGTTGCGGCGATCGAGGTAGTCCTGGAGCGACATCGGCGCCGTGGCGGCGCGCTCGCGGGCCCTGGGGGTGGCGGCTTCCTGCACCGCCGTCACCTCGATGCGGCCGATGTGGATGTGGATTTCGTCAGTGGCCGCCGGACCAGCCTGACCGGGTTGCGGGCGAGCATCGAATGCAGACGACGCGCCTGGCACGCGCATTCCGCCGCCACGCGCCGGTTTCGGTGGCGCAGGCGCGATGCG
This sequence comes from Thauera sp. 63, assembly GCF_000310165.2. NCBI lineage: Bacteria > Pseudomonadati > Pseudomonadota > Betaproteobacteria > Rhodocyclales > Zoogloeaceae > Thauera > Thauera sp. 63. Next base: position 388,359 of record NZ_AMXC01000001.1, on the reverse strand, counting down.
CGACCACGTCCCGGCGCCAGGCGCGACGGCTGAAGCAGGCCGCGACGCCGGGTCCGAGACCTCCGGCAAGGGTGCGGCAGGCCGGGCAGTCGCTTGCCCGCTCGACTCGCGGCCTGGCGACCGAGCACCGGGTGACTGCGCTGGGGCGTCTGCAGGCTCTGTTGAACGGACGGGCTCACGCGCGATGGGGCCCAGCAAGGGGGCGGGAAGGCCCTGCGCGAGGTCGATGGCCGACGCTGCAAGGGTGCCGGCCGCATCGCGCTCGGATGCGGCGACGGATTCCCGCCGGCCCGTGTTTGCGCCAGCGTGGGCAAACAAGGCTTGCGGTGCGGCGATCGTCGTCGCGCCGGCCATCCGTACGCGTCCGGCTGTTTCGGCGCCGTCCGAAACCGCACGCGCTCCAGAAGAAGCGTCACGCGTTTCCTCTGGCGTCGCCAGCGACGGCGGCGCATGAAAGGGCAGGTGTGCGGGCGCATGCAGGCGTGGTTCGCGCGTCCCGCTGGCCCGTCTTGCCAGCCGGCTGAAGAGTCCTCCGCCCGATCCGCTCATGGCGTCACCCGTGCGAGATAGGCGGTCCGTCGCACGTCACCGAGGGCGAGGATCTCGTCCTCGCGCCAGCCGTAGCTGCTCGCCAGCAGATGAACCTCGTCGAGCAGCCTGCCGGCATGGGCTTCGATCTCCTCCCACAGGTAGCTGGCGATGTCGAAGGCGGCCTCGCCCGCATGCCCGCAGGCGGGACACCGGTAGTCCACCGCCAGATCGGCCCAGGGATCGGCTGCTTCGATGGCATGCTCCGCATGCACCAGCAGCTGGTCGATCATCGCGTTGTCCGCTGGCAGTCGCGCGTCCCCGGCGACACAGCCGAGGAGCAACTGGCGCGCGGCTTCGTCAGCGTCCGGGCAGTCGGCCAGCGCGGCCAGCTGACGCGCTCCGGGGCAGCGGAAGCGATGCCCCTCGACCTCGACCACATCGGGAACCGGCGTCATGGCCGGCAGTTGCGCAAGGTCGAGCTCGAAGCTCATGCGTTCCCCGCACGCTGGACAGTCGCTCCAGGCCGGGATCGCAGCGCCGAAACAGTCGCGCCGCAGCCGCATCAGCGCGGCATTGCAGACGCCCAGCGGCGCATCGGCAAGCGCGTCGGGCGCCAGACCCGGCTCGGCCACCGCGAACAGCAGCAGTGCGCGGTCCAGCGGATGACGCTGAGCGCCATGCTCCCAGACCGACAGCAGTTGTGCGGCGCTCAGGGCGGGCATGGTGATGCTCAGGCCGGTTCGTTGAAGCTGGGCTCGGTCGGTTCGCCGACCTCGTAGTCGCGCTCCCAGCCCTCGTTCTCGAGCTTGATCGTCTGGATCGCGACCGCGTTGGCGTTGGCATCGAGATCGGGCAGGGCCTGGTACTCCGAGACCCAGCAGCGATACACCTTGTAGGCGATCGCCAGCTGGCCGGCCTCGTTGTAGACCTCGATGATCAGGTCCTTGCGGAAGTCCTTGAGCGAGACTTCCGCACCGAGGCCAGAACCGAAGTTCCACACCTTGTTCGCCCACTGCTCGAACTCGCGGTCGTGGGTGACGCCGCGTTCGAGGGTGATCGCATCGAAGCGGGTGCGGCCCGGCGACTTGCGCGAGCTCGAAGGGTCGCCGCCCTCGCGGTGTTCGACCAGTTCGGTGCTGCGCTTGAGGGCGCCCACCTTGCTGATGCCGGCGACGTAGCGACCATCCCACTTGACGCGGAATTTGAAGTTCTTGTAGGGATCGAAGCGCTGCGCGTTGACGCTGAACTGTGCCATGACGGTCTCTCCTTAGGCTTCGATCTGTCCGGCCATCTGCTGGATCTTGATGACGACGAACTCGGCCGGCTTGAGCGGCGCGAAGCCGACCAGGATGTTCACGACGCCGCGGTCGATGTCGTTCTGGGTGGTGGTTTCGGCGTCGCACTTGACGAAATAGGCGTCGCGCGGGCTGCTGCCCTGGAAGGCGCCCTGGCGGAACAGGTCCTGCATGAAGGCGCCGATGTTGAGCCGGATCTGTGCCCACAGCGGCGAATCGTTCGGCTCGAACACGACCCACTGCGTGCCGCGGAACAGGCTTTCCTCGATGTACAGCGCCAGCCGCCGGACCGGCAGGTACTTCCATTCCGACGCCAGTGCATCGGCGCCGGCCAGCGTGCGTGCGCCCCACAGCAGGTGGCCGGTGACCGGGAAACTGCGCAGGCAGTTGAGTCCGACCGGGTTGAGCACGCCGTTCTGCGCGTCGGTCATGGTGTAGGTGAAGCCCTGCACCCCGGAGAACGAGGCCGCGAGGCCGGCCGGCGCCTTCCACACGCCGCGCTGGCCGTCGGTGCGGGCGATGATGCCGGCGACCGCACCGCAGGGGGCGAAGTCGGCGAGGCGGTTCTCGCTGAGCGGGTCGGGCATGCGCAGGCGCGGGAAGTAGGCTGCGGCGTTGATCGCATCGTCGTTGCCGATCGTAGCGCGCAGGCCGTTGACGCCGGTTTCGGCGGTCGCGATGGCGGTGCTCGCGTTCGCAGTCCATGCGGCTGGCGCATCGATGATCAGCATCGCGCGCCGTTCCTGGCAGTAGGCGGCGGCAGTCGCCCAGGTCGCGGCCACCAGGTCGGCGACGAACGAGGGCGGCGGAATGCACAGCAGGTTGAAGAGGTCCGCCGCCTCGAGCGCGTACAGCCCGGTGCGTGCGTCGCGGTCTCCGGCGATCTGGGTGTCGGTGATGGCGCCGCCGTCGGTGGCGGTGGTCGTGGCGTTCGCCGTGCCATCGACCGGACTCTCGTCGGCCGGGGCGGATGTCCTTACCCTGACGAGGGCGGACTGCGCCTTCAGCACCGTATCCACGAAGCGCGCGCTGCCCGGGCTGACGGAGACGTTGCGGAACGGTTCCGAGGCGACCACGGTGGTGCCGCCGGCGCGGTCGAGTTCCTCCACCGTCAGGTTGAACAGCAGCGTGTCCGACGTGTCTCGGGTCAAATGGTCGACCCGCGCCCGCAGGCGATTGCCCCAGGTGCCGGGGCTCGCGGCCTCGAGTACCAGGTTGCCGGAGGTGGTCGCCAGCGTGATCGTCGCGGTGTCGGTGTCGGCATCGCCATTGAACACGCGTACGATCAGGGCATCACGGCCACCGTGCTGGAAGAAGTGACTGACCGCGTAGGACATCGTGCTCGAGCGCGACAGCCCGCCGAACAGGCGGCTGTACTCGGCGAAACTCTGTACACGGATGGCGCGGTCGACCTCTCCGCGCAGGGCGCGACCGATGAAGGCGGTAATCGACGTGGCGACACCGGTGATCGTGCGTACGCCACTCGGAATCTCCTCGATGTAGACCCCGGGGTAACTCAGGACTGACGGCATGGACGCTACTCCTCGGCTGGGCAGGGCCGGGCAGAGCCGTATGCGTCAGGGAATCGGGCGCGCTGGCGGGGCCGGCCTCGAAATACCCCGATCGATCCCGCCGGTGGCAACGGATGCTTGCCTGGCGGGTCGTACGGGAATCAGCATGGGGTGCCAGTCCTGCAGGTCGAGCGGGAGAAACAGGACCTCATGCGCGGTGCTGCTGCTCGACTGCCCAAATGGGGCCGTCAGTGCTACCAATCTAGATCACGCGATTGCGAATGCAAATACGGTTGCATTTTATGGAATATGAGTAACACGAGCGTCCATCCCCATCCGTCGCAAGGTTTGCGACACGTCCGGGCTCCCGCAGGGTGTGTCCGTGCGTGCTCAGGGCCCCTCCCGGGCTGTTAAGCTTGCGGCCTTTCAATCCTGTCGCGATTGCCAATGAGCACTTCACAACTGCAATTGTTCCAGGCGGCCGTCATGCAGTCGTGGAACGCGATCGTCATCACCGATGCGGATCTTGCCGGCGGCTGCCGCGTGCAGATCGCCAATCCGGCATTCTGCGCGATGACGGGCTACACGCTGGAGGAATTGCGCGGGCGCACCTTGAGCATGCTGCAGGGCCCCGACACGGATGCAGAAGTGATCGAAGACCTTCGTACCTGCCTGCGGGAGGCGCGCTTCTTCGAGGGCACCGCGACCAACTATCGCAAGGACGGCTCGAGCTACATCGTTCGATGGAACATCTCGCCCGTCCGCGACGACGAAGGCGTGCTGACGCATTTCATCTCGGTGCAGCAGGACATCTCCGAGCATGTGCGCACCGAGCGGGAGAATCACCTTCTCGCCCGCGCGCTGGACGCCACCAGCGACCCCGTATTGCTAACGGATGCGCAGGCGCGGATCATCTTTGCCAACACGGCCTTCACCGAGCTCAACGGCTACTCGGCGGCGGAGGTCCGCGGCCGCACGCCGGCCCTGTTCAAGTCGGGCATGCATGACGAGGCCTTCTACGCCTCCTTGCGCCGTTCGCTCGCCTGCGGGCGGGATTTCCGCGCGACCTTCATCAACCGGCGCCGCGACGGATCGCTTTATCACGCGGAACAGAGCATCTCCCCGATCTGCGATGAGAAGGGACGGGTCACGCATTACGTCAGCGTGAGCAAGGACATCTCGAAGCGGGTCGACATGGAGCAGACCCTGCGCGACGCGGCCACCCGCGACATGCTCACCGGCCTCTACAACCGCCATCGCGGCGAGCAACTGCTCGAGGAAGCGGCGGCCAACGCGCGCACCGACGGCGGCCAGCTGAGCGTGGTCGTGTGCGACGTCGATCATTTCAAGCAGGTCAACGACCGGTTCGGCCATCCCGCCGGCGACCGCATCTTGGTCGAGATCTCCCGCATCCTGAGACAGTCGGTTCGGGGCCACGACGCGGTCATCCGTTGGGGCGGCGAGGAGTTCGTGATCGTGCTCGATGCCTGCCGGCAGGCCACGGCGATCGATCTCGCCGAGCGCATTCGTGCGCGCGTCGCAGCCTATCGGGACAGTGAGGTCGGCAAGGTGACCCTGTCCTTGGGACTCGCCACGCTGGCGCCCGGCGAAATGACGGACGCGCTCTTCGCGCGCGCGGACGCTGCGCTGTACCAGGCCAAGCGTGGTGGCCGCGACCGGCTGTCGATCGCGCCGCAGCCCGACTGAGCGCGCGAGAGGGGCGGTCCACGGCCCGACAGCCTGCGTCGACGGGGGCTCTGTTGTATCCTTCGGCTTTGTCACACGTGGCAGCGGGTCTGTACTCTCGATGAAAGTCTTCGGTTTCGCCGGCTGGTCCGGCTCGGGAAAGACCACCCTGGTCGAACGCCTGATACCCGAGTTCACGGCGCGCGGCTTGCGCGTCTCCGTCATCAAGCATGCGCATCACGGCTTCGATCTCGACAAGCCGGGCAAGGACTCCTGGCGCCATCGCGAAGCCGGCGCGACCCAGGTGCTGATGCTCTCCAACGACCGCTGGGTGCTGATGCACGAATTGCGCGGGGCTCCCGAGCCGACGCTGGATGAACAGCTGCGTCTGCTCGAACCCTGCGACCTCGTGCTGATCGAAGGCTACAAGGCCGCGGCCGTGCCCAAGATCGAGATCCATCGGCCAGCGCACGGCAAATCGCCGCTGTGGCCCGAGAATCCGCACGTGGTGGCGGTGGCGAGCGACGCCGAGCTCGACTGTCCGTTGCCCTGCCTCCCGCTCAACGAGCCGGCCGTCATCGCCGGCTTCATCCTCGACTATCTGGATGTCCAATGAACGGCAACATGCTTTCCTTCGACGAGGCTTACGAGAAGCTGCTCGGCTTCGTCCGTCCGGTCCGCGAGATCGAGAACGTCGACACCATGGTGGCCGCTGGCCGGGTGCTTGCCGTCGCGCTGAACTCGACGATCAACCAGCCGCCGATGGACAACTCGGCCATGGACGGTTACGCGCTGCGCGCGGCCGACGTGCCAGCCGTTGGCACTCGCCTGCCGGTCAGCCAGCGCATTCCGGCCGGCAGCGTTGGCCATGCACTGCAGCCGGGCACGGCGGCGCGCATCTTCACCGGCGCGCCGCTACCCCCGGGCGCCGACACCGTGGTGATGCAGGAGCTGTGCGAGCACGACGGCGAGCATGTGGTGATCAATACGGTGCCCATGCCGGGCGAGGCCGTGCGGCGGATGGGCGAGGACATCGCCGAGGGTGAGCAGGTCCTGCCCGCCGGGCTGCGCCTCACACCGCAGGCCGTGGCACTGGCGGCCTCGGTGGGCGCCGCGCAGCTGCCTGTGTATCGACGCCTGAAGGTGGCGGTGTTTTCCACCGGAAGCGAGCTCGTGATGCCGGGCGAGCCCTTGCCGCCCGGCGGCATCTACAACTCCAACCGCTTCATGCTGCGCGCGCTGCTCGTGGGGCTGGGCTGCGAGGTCGAGGACTTCGGCATCGTGCCCGACCGCCTCGACCAGACCCGCGATGTGCTGCGCCGCGCCGCCGAAGGCCATGACCTGATCCTCACCAGCGGCGGCGTTTCGGTCGGGGAGGAGGACCACGTCAAGCCGGCGGTCGAGGCCGAAGGCAGCCTCGACATGTGGAAGATCGCAATGAAACCCGGCAAGCCGCTGGCCTATGGCCGCGTGCACGGCGCGGCCTTCATCGGCCTGCCCGGCAACCCGGTGTCGAGCTTCGTCACCTTTCTGCTGATGGTGCGGCCCTTCCTGCTGGCGACGCAGGGCGTACGCGAGGTGGCGCCGCAGTCGCTGATGCTGCGCGCCGATTTCGACTGGCCCCGGCCCGACCGCCGGCGTGAGTTCCTGCGTGCGCGCATGAATGCCCAGGGCGGCGTGGAGCTGTTTGCCAACCAGGGGTCGGCAGCGCTCAACTCCACCGTCTGGGCCAACGGGCTGGTCGACATTCCGGCCGGTACGCCGGTGGCGTGGGGCGAACAGGTTCGCTTCCTGCCCTATGGCGACCTGCTGCATTGAGCGCGAGATCGCGAGAGGACCGAGAAGATGACTGTGAAAGTGCTGTATTTCGCCAGCCTGCGCGAAGCGCTGGGCAGGCCTGCCGAGGAGCTTGCCTTGCCCGCCGGTGTGGCGACCGTCGGCGGCCTGCGTGCCCACCTTGCCGCGCGCGGTGAGAACTGGCAGGCCCTGGGGGAAGGGCGCAACGTGCGCGCGGCGGTCAACCAGCGCATGGTCGGCGCCGATGCGACCGTGGCGAGCGGGGACGAAGTCGCCTTCTTTCCGCCGGTGACGGGGGGCTGAGCCGTGACGCAAGCGCTTCCTTTCGTTGCCAGCGTCAGCGTGCAGCAGGCCGACTTCGATGTGGGCGGCGAGATTGCCGCACTGAGCGAGGGGCGGCGCGACGTGGGCGCGATCGCCAGTTTCGTCGGGCTCGTGCGCGATCTCAATGACGGCAGCGGTGTCTCGGCGATGACGCTCGAGCACTACCCGGGCATGACCGAGAAGGCGCTGGAGGAAATCGTGGAGCAGGCCCGTCAGCGCTGGTCGCTGCAGGGCGTGCGGGTGATTCATCGCTTCGGGCGGCTGGAGCCGGCGGATCGCATCGTCTTCGTCGGCGTCGCCAGCCCGCATCGGGGCGAAGCCTTCGCCGCCTGCGAGTTCATCATGGACTACCTGAAGACCCGCGCGCCGTTCTGGAAATGCGAGGAAACGCCCGGGGGGGCACGCTGGGTCGATGCGCGCGAGAGTGACGATTCGGCCGCCGCCCGCTGGCAGGATCGGGACTAGCGGATCGGGCGGGGAGCCCTGCGGCGGCTGGCGTGCGGATGATGACACGCCGTCTTGCCGGATAGAGGGAGATCAAAAAAAACGGCGCCGCGTGGCGCCGTTTTGCATACCTGGCCCGAAGGCTTACTTGCGGCCTTTCGGCTGCTGCGCGAGCGCCTGGAAGGCCTCGGTCGAGGCACGCGTCATCTGCTCGAACGCGGCACGCGTGGTGTCCATGGCAGTCTGCATCGCGCCCAGTGCGTTCTGGTCGGCGATCGGCATGCCCTTGAACATCTTCTGCATGGCGTCGAACATGTCGTGGCTGCCGCTGGTGAGTTGCTCGCCGACCAGCTTGCCGAAGGCAGCCTGGGTGGTCGTCGTGATCTCGGCGATCTCACGGGCGCAGGCCAGCATCTTCTCGGTCGTGGCCTGGGCGTAGTGAGCACGCAGGTCCATCATGTCCTTCGGGTCCTTGGCCGACGACAGCGCCTTGGCGTTCTGCACGCCTTCCTCGAACAGGCTCTTGGCGGTGGAGACCTGGATTTCCATGATGCGCTGCGAGTTCTCGATCGAGAGCTGGGCGAGTCGCATGGCAGCCTCGAGATTCTTCTTCTGAAGTTCGTTGAATTGGTCCTGCTTGGTAGCCATACACACCCTCCGCTCGCGATCTGAATTGTCTGGAATCCGTGAGGTCCCGGGCTTGCGCCGCGGTTGAAGCTCTGAACATTCGGCATGATCCTTGCCGAAGCGACCTCGCTATCGACAATAGCACAGCCGTCCGGAGGTCGTGCGCAAACCTTGGATCCGAGGGGGGAAAGGCGAAGGGTTGTTGCGATGCAGCAACAATTTGAATACCCATTCTGGGCTGCGGCGGCGGCCGCTTGCGAGCACTCAGCCGATGACGGGGCGATCTGGAAGCCCCTTGTGGAGCATGTCTTCATCATCTGCGAGAGCGCGTGGGAAGTGCCGGACGAGGAGGGCATGAACGTCGTCGATCGCCGTATTCAGTCCGTCTTCGACCCCTCCCCGGCGGAAGTGGGCGAGGGCGGCGTCGATCGTTCGACGCCAGGTCTCGGCCGGCACCCGTTTCGCGAGTGCGCGGTCGGCGAGGATGTCGATCTCATGCTCAGCCAGCAGCATGTAGATCAGCACGCCGTTGTTGTGTTCGGTGTCCCAGACGCGCTGCTTGCCGAACATGGTGAGGGCTCGGTCAGCGATCACCGATTCGATCGGTTCGTTGCGCAGCAGGTTACGCCATAGATAACGCAGCGGCAGGCTTGCCTCGATGCAGAGGCAGATCTGGCCATCGTGCTCGCGCTCGCTGGCGGCGATGCGTTGCTCCAGGCGGTCGAACCCAGTTTTGCCGAGGGCCTTCTCGGCATCGTGGGCGTCAAGCCACAGGTGCCGCAGCAGCCGCATGAGCTTACCCATTCACCACCTCCCCGATGCGCCGCCGCCGCCAAAGCTGCCGCCGCCACCCGAGCGGAATCCGCCGCCGGAACCAAAGCCGCCGGAGCGGCCCCCGCCCCAGATGACCGGCCCGCCACCACGGTGGAAGCCGCCCGGGCCACCGCGTCCGCCGCCGCCACCGCCAATGCCGAGCGCCAGCACGAAGAGCAGTGCAGCGATGCCCGCGCCGATCCCCAGCAGCAGACTGCCGGTGAGCAGCTTGACGATGAATCCCGTGGCGCCGCCCGTCAGCGCCGAGCCGAGCTTGCGCCCGAACAAGCCTGTCAGGAATGAGGCCGCGAAGGGGATCGCAACGAACAGGAAGGCACCGAGATCCTGCAGGTCCAGGGCCTCGGTGGCAGTGGTCCGCGCGGCTGGCAGCGGCAGGTCCTCGCCGCGGATCAGGCGCATCAGGCCATCGACGCCGGCCATCAGGCCGCCAGCGAAATCGCCTTGGCGGAATGCGGGGGTGATCAGCGCGTCGATGATGCGATAGGCCGCGAGGTCGGGTATGGCACCTTCGAGCGTGCGGGCGACCTCGATGCGGACAGTGCGGTCGTCCTTGGCGACCACGACCAGAACGCCGTCGCCCACGTTCTTGCGCCCGATCTTCCAGCTGTCAGCCACGCGGTAGGCGTAGGCAGCGATGTCCTCCGGCGCCGTGGTCCGGACCAGCAAGACCACGATCTGGCTGCCGCGCTCCCGCTCGAATGCAGCGAGGCGACTGTCGAGTTCGCCGATCTGTTGAGCGTTCAGGGTGCCGCTGTTGTCGATCACCCGTGCCGTCAACGCCGGCACCGGTTGCACCGCCTGCGCCAGGACGGTCGACGAGAAGATCGCGCTGAGCAAGACCACGACGAGCCCGCGCGCCAGGTGGGCGAGCCACGCGTTGCCCTCCCACTCTTCTCTGCAGGCCGAAGACGGGTAGGGCAGCACCGTGCGCATCATCTGCCGAAGCCGTCAGCGTGCGCCCTGAGCGCCGAAATCGACCTTCGGCGGTGACGAGATTTCGGCTTCGTTCGTCACCGTGAAGCCGGCCTTGGGCGAGTAGCTGAAGATCATGGCGGTCAGATTGGTCGGGAAACTGCGCGCCAGGACGTTGTACTGCTGCACGGCCTCGATGTACTTGTTGCGTGCCACGGTGACGCGGTTCTCGGTGCCCTCGAGCTGAATGCGGAGATCCTGGAAGCCCTGGTTGGCCTTGAGGTTGGGATAGTTCTCCGAGACTGCGAGCAGCCGCGAGAGCGCGCTGCCGAGTTGCCCCTGCGCTTGCTGGAAGCGCTCCATCGCCTGCGGGTCGTTGAGCATTTCGGGTGTCACCTGGATGGCGGTGGCGCGCGAACGGGCTTCGATGACGCGACTCAGCGTTTCCTGTTCGAAGTTGGCCTCGCCCTTCACCGTCTCGACGAGGTTGGGGATGAGGTCGGCGCGGCGCTGGTACTGGTTCAGCACTTCTGCCCAGGCCGACTTGGTCTGTTCGTCGAGGCGCTGGAAGTCGTTATAGCCACAGCCACCGAGCGTCAGCGAGGCGCTGATCAGCAGGGCCAGCGGAAAGTGTCGGGCGAGTCGGGCGATCATCAAGGGCCTCCGGTCGGACATGAGTCGGTCTCGGCGGACTTTAGCAGGTTGCGCCGCGCTTGGTGCGGACGCAGCCTTGCTTCGAGAGGGCTTCGGCAGGCCGCTCTCGCGCGGGCGTTCCTGAGGTCGATGCCCGACGTCCGGCGTTTCTTGTTCTCGCTCAAGGTTTTGGGCTGCAACGGACCGTACGCTTCGGCCTACTGCGAAACCGGCCGCAAGCTCCAACTTTGTCCGGCAAACGACTTTCAGGATGGAAACCCGATGTTCGACAACGCTGTTCACCCCTTCGACGCTCGCGGCGTCGCCAAGCGCTTCCGCCACGCCGCCATCTTCGGCGCCCTCGAGTCGCTCGAGGACGGCGAGACGATGCGATTCGTGAACGATCATGACCCGCTGCCCCTGCTGGGCCAGATCCAGCAGCGCTATGGCAATCAGGTGGGGATCAACTATGTCGCGCGCGAGCCCGGCAACATCGTGATCGACTTCCGCATCCAGCTTGGCGCGTCGGCAGAGGCCGCGCCGGCGGTTGGCGCAGCGGCAGCAGCCGGTAGTTGCGGCGGCGGCCACGGCTGCGGTTGCTCGGGTGGCTGAGGCGCACCCGTTGCCTCATCGATTCATCGGGGCGGTCCGGGCGGTGTCTAGAGCACCTTCTCGATCGCCCTGATCACATCGGGTGCGTCGGGCCTGGTCCTGCTCGGGAAGCTGGCGACCACCTTGCCGTCGCGGTCGATCACGTATTTGTGGAAGTTCCAGCGCGGCTCCTCGGCCTGGCGGGCAAGTTCGCGGAACAACGGGTGGGCGCCTGCGCCACGCACCGGAATCGTGGCGAACATGTCGAAACTGACGCCGAAGTTCACGAAGCAGACCTCGGCAGCCTTGGCCTCGCTGTCTGCCTCCTGGTCGAAATCGTCGGACGAGAAGCCGACGACCTTCAGCCCCCTGTCCTTGTAGCGCTGGTGGATCGCCTCGAGTTCCTTGAACTGGTTGGTGAAGCCACAGTGGCTTGCGGTATTGACCACCAGCACCGGTTGCCCGGCAAAGCGTTGGGCGAGGTCCACCGTCTCGCCCGAGTGCAGGCGGCGAAGCTGATGGTCGAACAGTGCCTGCTGTGCAGAGGCGCCGGCCGTGGTCAGGAGCAGGCTGGCACCGAGCAGCAGGGACGAGACGAGGGTTCGAGTGCAGCGAACGGATATGATCGGGACTCCTTCAAGCGTGCTCCATTGACCGCGCGGCGCACGCGAGGTTCGCCGCGCCGCGCGCTCGGGACTCACAACAGCGCGATGGCGTCCTTCTCGCCGCGCTCATACACCACGTTGGCACGACCGACCAGCAGCGGGTCGAGCGGACCGATGCGGTCGATGTCCTTGTTGGCGTACGGCATCTTGTGCAGCACGTAGCGCAAGGCGTTGAGGCGCGCGCGCTTCTTGCAATCGGACTTCACCACCGTCCAAGGTGAATCCGCGGTGTCCGTGTAGAAGAACATCGCCTCCTTGGCCTTGGTGTAGTCGTCCCACTTGTCGAGCGAGGCAAGGTCGATCGGCGACAGCTTCCATTGCTTGAGCGGATGGGTCTCGCGTTCCTTGAAGCGGCGGCGCTGCTCCTCGCGGCTGACCGAAAACCAGAACTTGATCAGGTGGATGCCGCTGCGCACCAGGTTGCGCTCGAACTCGGGCACCTGGCGGATGAACTCGTTGTATTCGTCGGGCGAACAGAAGCCCATCACGCGCTCGACGCCGGCGCGGTTGTACCAGGAGCGGTCGAACAGCACGATTTCGCCGGCCGTGGGCAGGTGCTGGATGTAGCGCTGGAAGTACCACTGGCCGCGCTCGATTTCCGAGGGCTTCTCCAGCGCCACCACGTGCGCGCCCCGGGGGTTCAGGTGTTCCATGAAGCGCTTGATCGTGCCGCCCTTGCCGGCGGCATCGCGGCCCTCGAAGAGGATGACCACGCGCTGGCCGGTTTCCTTGACCCAGGCCTGCAGCTTCAGCAATTCGACCTGCAGTCGATACTTCTGCTTCTCGTAGGCCTTGCGCGACATCAGGTTGCGGTAGGGGTAGCCACCGCTGCGCCAGTCGGGAGCGAGCTCCTCGTCGGGGTTGGCGGTGTCGCCCTCGATGTTGGCCTCGGCTTTCATCAGGGCGCGGCGCAGGGCATGGATGTCGTCCGGCGATGCGCCGGCGAGGATGGCCTCGAGCGCCTTCACCGCGGCGCCGGGCGTCGCGGCTTCGTGCTGCAGGATCTCGGTGAGGGCGACGAGCTTGGAGCCGCGTGCGGCGGCGGTCGCCTGCTCGAGTTCGAAGCGCTCGATGCCCTCCGGGGTGAGTTCGGGTGCGGTGTCGCCACGTTGCACGGCGCGGGCGCGCCGGTTCGTCGTCCGGGCGCCCGACGGCGTGTCGGAATGGGTGCTGGTGTCGCGCTTCCGCGCGTGCGTGGTGGTTTCGCGTTCGCTGGTCGTCATGCTTGGCCCTCCGCAGTTGCAACACTGCACTTTACTATCAGAAGGCCGTTCGGTGCCCGAAGGCGGGCGATGGACCGCTTACAGCCTGAATCGTCCCACCGCAGCCTGCAGTTCCGCAGCGCGGGCCGAAAGGTCGCGCGCTGCGCCGGCGGCCTCCCGCACCGCACCGCTGTTGTTCTCGCTCATCGTCGCGATCTGCTCGACATTGCATGCGATCTCGGTGCTGGCCGTCGATTGTTCGACCAGGGCCTGCGAGATTTCCTCGACGGCCGAAACGACTTCGCGCGAGCCGGTGTTGATGTCTTCGATGGCCTTGCCTGCGCGGTCCGACAACTCCACGCTGCTGCGTACGTTCTCGCTCTGACGACGCATGGTCTGGACTGCACGTTCCGTCCCGGAATGAATCTCGCTGACGATGCGGGCGATCTGGTCGGTCGAGCTGGAGGTGCGCTCGGCGAGCTTGCGCACCTCGTCGGCCACGACGGCGAAGCCGCGGCCCTGATCGCCGGCGCGCGCCGCCTCAATCGCGGCATTGAGCGCCAGCAGGTTGGTCTGGTCCGCCAGCTCGCGGATGATCGTCACCACCGACGAGATCTCCCGGGAATGCACGCCCAACTCCTCGATGCTCTCGGTTGCCTCGGCGACCTCGCGGGCGATGCGGTTGATGTCGGCCACCACGTTGCGGATGGCATCCGAGCCGCTCCGTGCGGCTTCGCCGGACTGCTTCGCCATGCGGTCAGCGTCGGTCGCGGAGTTCGACACGTGGTTGATGCTGACGGTCATCTCCTCGACCGATGCGGCCATCGACGTCGCGGACTGGGATTGTTCGTCGCTCGCCGACGCGATGCTGTCGGAGGCGGCCGAGAGCTGCTCGCTGGCCGCAGCAATGTGATTGGCGTTGTCGCTGATGATGCCGACGAGGCCCTTGAGCTGATTCACCATCTCGCGCAGCGCGAACAGCATGCTCGAGCGGTCGCTTGCCCGCAGCGCGATGTCGACCGAAAGATCACCACTCGCGACCTGGCGCAGCAGCTTGTTCGCGTAGGCCGGCTCGCCACCGACCTGGTTCATCACCGCGCGATAGATCATGAAGCCCGTGACGGCACCGAGCACGAGCCCCGCCGCCATCAGCACCACCGTGATCGCCAGGGCGCGCGCGCCATCAGCGGCCGCGCGGGCCGCGTCGCTGTTCGCACGCGCCACCTGGGCGGCGTTGATCTCATCCAGCGTGGCACCGAGCGTGCGCGAAACCGGCAGCATCGCTTCGTACTGGCGACCGTACTGTGCATGCAGCTCGGCGAAGCGGTTGAAGTCCTCGGCCTTCGACGCCTCGGCCATGCCGGCGATGGTGGCATCCAGTCCGACGTAGTGCTGCCGCCATTCCTTGTACTGCGCAAGCATCACGTCGTGCTGACGCTGCGCCTCGGCCGAGACCCGCGGAAGCTTGTCGACCTCCCCGAGGCGTTGCTCGACGGCCTCCCACGACGCCGCACGCGCCTTGGCGACGTCGTTGAGCACCGCCGTGGTCTGCTCGGCCGGGAAGCGAAGGTTCAGCACCTCGAGGGTCTGGCTGCGGATTCGCATGCGCTCGATGTTGAGCATGCCGTAGCCGACCGTCGCCGGCAGGCGTCGGTTGGCCAGGTCGTCGATGTCCGCGGTCATCGACCGCTCGCTGACGATGGCGTAGCCGCCTACGAACAGCAGCAAGGCCAGGATCGTGCCGAAGCCCAGCGTCAGCAGGGCGCGCAAACTCATGTCTTTCATGAAAACTCCTCAGCGCAGTGGGGGAGTCACTTCGATCGCCGTCGGACGTCGAGCGACTCATTCTTGTGGCGGGGGTACGACGCCGGAGTCTGGTGCCGGACCTGTAATGTCCATATCGACATCAGGGCGTCCAACTTGAGCATTAAATGCGGTGTTTTGTCCAGGACAAATCATCTAAAGTGTGATGAATGCCTCATGCAGGTGATTGCTGAGCTGACGCGCTAGAATCGCGCTCCACCCACGAATCGATCGCCGCGACATACCGCGGCCACGACAACCGACATGCCCTTGAGCCCCGAGGCCCAGTCCCTCCTTGCGATGGCGTACCGCGTCGGCGCGCCGAAGTTCCACGAACTTTCCCCGGCGCAGGCCCGCCACTCGTTCCAGAAGTTGCAGTTCGCCTTCCGGCCCGAGGCGCCCGCGGTCGCTTCCACCACCGAGGTGCCGATGGCGCGGCCCGATGGATCGGCGCTGCTGGCGCGGCTTTACCGGCCGCTGTCGAGCCAGCCGCACCACGTGCTGCCGCTGCTGATCTTCCTGCACGGCGGAGGCTGGTGCGTGGGCGACGTCGCGAGCTACGACGTGCTGTGTCGCGAACTGTCCAACCTCTCCGGGTGTGCGGTGCTGTCGGTCGACTACCGCCTGGCGCCCGAGCATCCGTTCCCGGCCGCGCTGGACGATGCGGCGTTCGCGTTCCAGTGGGCCGTGGAGCACGCCGAGCTGCTGGGCGTCGATCCGGCCCGGATCGCGCTGGGCGGCGACAGCGCCGGCGGCAACCTGTCTATCGTCACCGCGCTGGCGCGGCGCGGTGCGGCGGTCGCGCCCCGTTTCCTGCTGCTGGTCTATCCCTGTACCGAGATCGTCAGTGCGCGGCCTTCACGCCAGCGTTTTGCCGACGGCTTCTTTCTGGATAGCGGCACGCTGCAGTGGTTCTTCGAGCGCTATCTGCCCGCTGGCAACAGCGAGGACTGGCGCGCATCGCCGATGCGGGCGGAGTCCTTGCAGGGGCTCCCGCCGGTGCTGATGGTGACGGCCGAATACGATCCGCTGGTCGATGATTGCCTGGCATTCGCGGAGCGCCTGCGGCGCGAAGGCGTCGACACCGAGTATCTGCAGGTGGATGGGGTCGTCCACGGCTTCCTGACGCTGGGGAAGCAGTTTCCGCAGGCGGCACAGACCATCGCCACAGCCGCGCGGACGCTGGCGCGCGCCTTGAACGCTGAAGGCTGAGGAAATGCTCAGGCGCTGGTGACGACGGCGAGCATCTGCTGGCGGGTTTCGCGTGCGGCGGCGAGCAGCGCGTCGAACTCGGCTCGTCCGTCGTTGCCGAGACTCGCATCGAGCAGTTCGGGACGGCGGCCGAGTCCGAGGATGTCCGCGAACGGGTTGGGCGTCTCGGCCGCCTGGATGGCGAGGAACAGCACGTCGCCCAGCGAGCGTGGCGGCCAGGTGATCGGCGTGGCGAGATCGACGTTGACGGCGTCGATGATCTGCTCGGGCAGTTCGAAGGCTTCGAGCACGGCCTGACGCACCGCCGTTTCCCATTTGAGGACAAACTGGGCGAACAGGCGCACGTCGCTCTCGATGGCCGGGTGCCGGGCGGCCATGGCCATCAGGTAGAACTGGCCCAGGTGGGTCATCAGCCCGGCCAGCAGCGCGGTATCGGGGTTGCCGCGCCCAAGGTGACGAGCAAAGGCATAGGCCCACGATGCGACGTCAATCGAGTGCATCCACAGGCCCGAGGCCACCAGCTGCATCTGGCGCGAGCGCTGGTCGCGGGCGAGCTGATCGGCCGCCACCGCGTAGGCCAGGCAGCGCAGCGCCGACGAGCCGATGCGCGACACCGCCGTTGAGACGTTGGAGATCTCGCGCTGGTAGGGGTTGAGCAGCAGGCTGTTGGCCATCTTCAGCACCTTGGCGCTCAGTACCGGCTCGGCGCGCACGAGCTTCGCCATGTCTTCGGTCGAGGCGTTCGGATCGTCGGCCATCTGCTTGATGCGCAGCGACAGATCGAAGACGGTGGGAAAGCTGAGGTTGCCGGATTTCAGCTCTTCCTCGATTTCGGCACTGAAGGCGCCGATCTGAACGTCGAACTCTCTCATTGCTTCGCTACCCCGATGCGTGTTGTGCGCAGTTTAAGGGATCCGCCACGGGAGGCGGCGGATCGTGGCCGATGGCTGGTCCGACTCAGTCCTGCGGCTGGGTCAGGACGGCGTGCCCGTTTTCCAGCGCCTCGACCTGGGCCAAGGTGCATACCGGCACGCCGAGCGCCTCGATGGAGGCATGGCCCTGCTTGAAACGCTTCTCGACGATGAAGCTCGCGCACAGCACCTCGGCACCGGCCTCCCGTGCCATCTCGATCAGCGCGACGGCGGTGCGACCGTTCGACAGGAAGTCGTCCACGATCACGACGCGGTCGGTGGGCATCACGTAGCGCTGCGACAGCACCAGCTTGGTCTCGCCCCCCTTGGTCGGCGACGGGATCACGCGCGCGATGGCGGGCGATTCGACCTGCGGCGCGTACTTCTTCGCATAGACCAGCGGCACGTTCAGCGCCTGCGCCACCACCAGCCCGGGGGCGATGCCGCTCGCCTCGGCGGTGAGGACCACGGTCGGCTCGAAGCCCGCGAGACGCTTGGCGAGCTCCTGTCCCATCTCGGTGATGAAGCTCGGCTCGATGCGGTGGTTGAGGAAGTGGTCGATCTTCAGGATCTGGTCGCCGATGACCGTGGCTTCGGCTTCGATGCGGCGCACCAGGGGGCCGTAGGGGCGGAGGAGATTGAGGTCGGCAGTCATGCACTAGGGTCCGTAAACGAAACGACCCCCTGGAGGCGGGGGCAGGTGGCGGGATTCTAGCGCAGTCCTCGCCGGCCCGCGCCGCTGCGACGGCGCGGGCTGCGACCGGGTCGGCTAGAATTCTGCCGACTGGAAACGAGTGTGATGATGAACGACGAAGATTTCATGCGCGCCGCAATGGAGCAGGCGCTCCAGGCCGGCGCCTGCGACGAGGTGCCGGTCGGCGCCATCGTGGTGCTCAACGGCGAGATCGTCGGCCGCGGCTTCAACCAGCCGATCGGCCGCCACGACCCGACCGCCCACGCCGAGATCATGGCCTTGCGCGATGCCGGCGCGCGCCTGGGCAACTACCGGCTGCCCGGTTGCGAGCTGTACGTGACGCTCGAGCCCTGCGCGATGTGCTCCGGGGCCATCATGCACGCGCGCATCGCCCGGGTCGTCTACGGCGCGCGCGACCCCAAGACCGGCGTCGCCGGCAGCGTGCTCGACCTCTTTGCCGAGACGCGGCTGAATCACCATGCGGAAATCGAAGGCGGTGTGCTGGCCGACGAGTGCGGGCGCATGCTGTCGAGCTTCTTCGCTGCGCGCCGCAGCAAGACCCTGGTGGCCTGAATGCGCATCTGCATCGACCTTGGCCGCCAGTGCCTCGAATTGTTTGGCGATGACGGCGCCTGCATCCGGCGCTACGCGGTGTCGACCGCACTCAACGGACCGGGTGAGGAAAGCGGTAGCCAGCGCACGCCGCGCGGCCGCCACCGCATCCGCGCGCGCATCGGCGCGGGGGCGCCCTGCGGCGCCGTGTTCCGCGGCCGCCGGCCGACCGGGGAGTGCTGGACGCCCGAGTTCGCCGCTGCGCACCCGGGGCGCGACTGGATCCTGAGCCGCATCCTGTGGCTGTGTGGCGAGGAGCCGGGGCGCAACCGGCTGGGGCGCGTCGATTCGATGCGGCGCTACATCTACATCCACGGCACGGGCGACGACCAGCCGATGGGCGTGCCGCTGTCGCATGGCTGCGTGCGCATGCGCAACCGGGAGATCATCGAGCTGTTCGATCTCGTGCCGGCCGGAACGAAAGTGGAGATCCGCGAATGACGATGGCAGAGGGCGTCCGCATCGAGATCGTCGACTGGACGGTGGCGCAGCCGCGAGTGATGCCGCTGCGCATGCAGGTGTTCGTGGTGGAGCAGGGCGTGCCGGCGGAGATCGAGCTGGACGAGTTCGATCCGCTCAGCCGCCATGTGGTGGCAAGCGGCGCAGGGGGCGAGGTCGTCGCCACGGGGCGTCTGCTGCCGGATGGGCATATCGGCCGCATGGCGGTGGCCGCGGCCTGGCGCGGGCGTGGCGTCGGCGGCCGCGTGCTCGAGGCGCTGGCGACCGAGGCTGTCCGCCGTGGCCTGCCACAGGTCGTGCTCAACGCCCAGGTGCAGGCGCTGGCCTTCTATCGCCGACACGGCTTCGTCGAAGAAGGCGAGGTCTTCATGGAGGCGGGGATTCCGCACCAGACCATGCGGCGGTCGTGCGCGCGGCCGGCAGGCGGCGGCGCATGACGGACACGCCGGGGTGCGACGAGCCCTTCGTCGCCGAACTGGGCCCGCTGCGTTCGCTGCAGTTCGACGGCCTGACCGTGCAGAGTGTGATGTCGGTCGTCGAGCCCGACGCGCTGGCGCTCGACTACACCCGGGCGATGATGGGCTTCCTGCTGTTCAACCCGCACCCGCGCCACATCGTCATGGTGGGGCTCGGCGGTGGCTCGCTGGCCAAGTACTGCCTGCGCACGCTGCCGGAGACGCGATTCACCGCGGTCGAGATCAACCCGGCGGTGATCGCGCTGCGCGATCGCTTCGGCATTCCGCCGGACGACGACCGCTTTCGTGTGGTGTGCGCAGACGGCGCGGACTACGTGCGTGACTCTGAGGACGCGCCGGACGTGCTGCTGGTCGATGGCTTCGTCGCCGCCGGCTTGCCGCCGCGCCTGGGCAGCGCCGACTTCTACGCCGACTGCTGTCGTGCGCTGACGCCCGGTGGTGTGCTGGTGGTCAATCACTGGGCGGGTGACAGCCGCTACGCGGTATATGCCGCACGGCTGCGTGAGGCGTTCGACGGGCGCGTGCTGGCGATCGGTGCCGAAGACGGCGACAACCGCATCAGCTTCGCGGTATCCGGGCCGTCGTTTCCGCCCTCGCGCGGCCAGGTGCTGGGACGCAGCGCGGCGCTGTCGGCGTTGCACAGCTTCGACGTGACGGACATCGCGCAGCGCGTGCTCGGCCGTCTCGACCGCATGATGGGACGTCGTGTCGGCGGAGCGCGCATCGAGTCCTGACCAGGCGCGGACTCAGACCGGGGGCGAGGCCTTGAAGTGGTGGGTGACTTCGCTGCGCAGTTCGCCGTGACCGTCCCAGGTCCACTCGTGCAGGCGGGTCTGGCCGTGGCGGTCGGTCATGACCAGGCTCGAACAGCGCGTGCCGTAACCGGGGGCACGGATGAAGGCGGGGGATAGCCAGCGTTCCCATTCGAGGCTGACGCCGGTGTCGGGCAGGTGGGGATCGGGCGCGGGCGTGCCGTCGCGCAGCAGCGCCAGCACCGCGTCGTCGTCGGGCAAGCGCGGCAGCAAGGCGTGCAGACCTTCGCGCGTCTTCTTCAGCTTGGGCCAGGGGGTGTCGAGCAGGTAGTTCGACAGCCCGTAGATGCCGGGTTCGAGCATGCGCACGCGGCCGGTGGTGCTCTCGAGGACACCGAGCGAGCGCCCGTCGCCCACCAGCAGGTTGAAGGCGGCGTAGGCTGCACTGTCGCGGGCCAGGTGCTGCAGGGTGGCCTCGGCACCGGCGTCGTGCTCCAGGGCCATGCGTACCAGCGCGCCGCGCGAGGGGGCGCCGGCAACATGGCGGCTCGGGTCGCGATAGTTGGTCAGCGCGGCGAAGCGTCCGTGGCGGTTCAGCCCCATCCAGGTGCCGCCGGCCTCGAGGTCGCGCCCGGCAAGGATGTCGCCGGCGTCGGTCCACCAGTGCGCGGGCGCTGCCGGTCGATTCAGGAACTCGTCGCGGTTCGCGGCGACGATCAGCGGGTACGTTTCATGTGCCTGCCAGGCGAGGACGATCAGGCACATCGTTCAGCGCGGCTCGACGAAATGCTCGACGTGCCGGGCCGCGCCTTCGGCGACCAGGTCCGCAAGCCGGTGCGCGACAGCTTCCGCCTCGAGCACGACCATGAAGGCTGCGCGATCGCCGACGTCCTCGTAGACCTCCATCCAGGTCGTCGCGTCGTCCGCCCGTTGCATCAGCCGGCCCTGCACACCCGTGCGACGGGCCACGGCGGCCTGCATGGCCGCGACACTGGCGCGGGCGATCTCCACATCCTGCTCCGGGCGAACCCGGTAATAGATATAGACGTGCGTGAGCATGCCCTGTCGCATCGTGTGTGGTCTCCGTCGGGAAAGGGCTGATCAGCCCAGTGCGTAGGGCAGGTCGAGCAGGGCGAGGCGGGGACCGTCGGCGCTGCCGAGGTGAATTTCGCCGGCCTCGGCGCTGCTGGTCTGCAGCACCGCCAGCGCTTCGAAGCCGCCATCCGCAGCCGGTGCGACGTTGACCAGCTTGCCTGCCGACTGCTCGCCGAAGTCCGGTGCGTACAGGTCGGTGCCCGGCTGCGCGGCGCTGCCCGCGGGAATCGCCACGCGGTACATGCGCTTCTTCAGCTTGCCGAGGTACTGCGTGCGGGCGACGATCTCCTGCCCGGGGTAGCAGCCCTTGTGAAAGCTCACGCCGCCGATCAGCTCGTAGTTGAGCATCTGCGCGACGAACTCTTCCTGCGTGGGCGCGGTGATGAGCGGCAAGCCGGCACGGATCATGGCCAGCTGCCAGGCTGCCGTGCCGGCGCGGCTTGCGCCACCGGCCTGCAGCGCATCGAACAGGGCCGGTGCCGCTGCGATATCGACCGCCACGACGAAACTGCTGTCGTTGAGCCGGATACAGCGCGGCGCGTCTCCGCCGCCCGTCTGCTTCATCGCCTCGGCCGGCACGGCGAGGCCGGCGGCGCCCAGCGCCGCGGCAGCGTTCGCCCCGCTGACCCCGATCAGGGCGATGCCGCTGCTCGCGTCTGACAGCTTCACCTTGCTGCGCAAGACATACATCGAGAACTTCTTGAGGAAGGCAGGCAGGATGTCGGCTGACACCATCATCGCGTGTCCTTCCGCTTCCGACCACATCAGGAAGCTGGCGATCATGCGGCCCTTGGGGGAGTTGAAGCTGTTCCAGGCGGCGCCGTCGGCGGGGAGTTTCTTGACGTCGTTCGAGACCAGGTTGTGCAGGAACTCGGCCGAATCCGGACCGACCGAGCGGATCGTGCCCAGATGCAGCAAGGGCACGGCGATCGTGGCGTCGGTCGTCGCGCGCGCCTCGTCGGCAGGGGCTGCGAAACTCAGTGCGTTGTCGGCCAGGGTGGCGCCAAGGTGTGCGAGGTGATCGGTCCAGACGGTCATGGTTGGAATATGCGGTCCAGTGGGGTGGGGAAGGGAATACAGGGTGAGCGCGCCCGCCCCCTCGGGTGTCCGGCGCCACCCTCACATGCGTTGAGGATGGCGGGATGGGGCGGTCGCGTGTTGCAGTATTATAGGCGCCCCGCCATGCGGCGGTCGCCCACGCGGCCGCCATGGTTTTCGCCGGCCTTCGATGAAACGTCTCCTGCTTCGCATCGTCCTGTTGCTGCTCGCCCTGGCCGTCCTCGCGGCAGGCGCGCTGTATGTGCTCGCCCATCGACCGCTGCAACTGAAGGACGAGGTGGTCGACTTCACCGTATCGCGCGGGCTGGGCATGCGCCAGGCAGCCAACGTCATCGCCGCTGCCGGCGTCGATGTGAATCCCGGGCTGCTGAGCGGGCTGGCGCGCATCACCGGGCGGGCCACCTCGATCAAGGCCGGTAGCTACGAGGTGCACCGCGGCGTCACGCCGTGGCAGATCGTGCTCAAGCTGTCCGACGGCGACGTGTCGCAGGCCGAGGTGCTGCTGGTGGAAGGCTGGACCTT
This sequence comes from Thauera sp. 63, assembly GCF_000310165.2. Classification (NCBI taxonomy): domain Bacteria; kingdom Pseudomonadati; phylum Pseudomonadota; class Betaproteobacteria; order Rhodocyclales; family Zoogloeaceae; genus Thauera; species Thauera sp. 63. The sequence continues at coordinate 365,712 of NZ_AMXC01000001.1, read as the reverse complement.
TGTGCAGGTGCGCCGCGCGCTCGAGAGCCATCCCGAGATCGAGCCCGATACGGTCGGGTTGAGCGACGCCGAGATCCTCGCGCGGATCGGCGCCGCCGAACCGCATCCCGAGGGCTTGTTCTTTCCCGATACCTACCTGTTCGACAAGCGCTCGCAAGCCTCCGGCGTGCTGCGCCGGGCCTACCACGCCATGCAATCGCGGCTGGCGCAGGCGTGGGCGCAACGTGATCCGGCGCTGCCGCTGCAGTCGCCCTATCAGGCGCTGATCCTTGCCTCGATCGTCGAGAAGGAGACCGGGCGTGCCGAGGATCGCGGGCTGGTCGCCTCCGTGTTTGCCAACCGGTTGCGCATCGGCATGCCGCTGCAGACGGATCCGACCGTCATCTACGGTCTCGGCGCCGATTTCGATGGTCGCCTGCGGCGCAAGCACCTCGACACCGACCACCCCTGGAACACCTATACGCGTGGCGGCTTGCCGCCGACGCCGATTGCGATGCCGGGGCCCGAGGCCCTGCGCGCAGCGGTCAAGCCGCAGCAGAGCGAGTACCTGTATTTTGTCGCGCGCGGCGATGGCAGCAGCCAGTTCTCGCGCACGCTCAACGAACACAACCAGGCGGTCAACCGCTACATCCGCAACGGGAGCAAGCCTTGAGCGACAGCCTGATGCCGACTCATGGGGCCGCGGCAGGCAAGACCCGGTCACGCGGCCGTTTCATCACTTTCGAAGGCATTGACGGTGCGGGCAAAAGCAGCCAGATCGCGGCCGTCGTGGCGTTGCTGCGCGCGCGCGGGATCGATGTCGATCAGTCCCGCGAACCGGGCGGCACGCCCTTGGGCGAGCGTCTGCGCGAACTGCTGCTGCACGAGCCGATGCATCTCGAGACCGAGGCGATGCTGATGTTCGCGGCGCGTCGCGAGCATCTGGCGGCACGTATCGAACCCGCCCTGGCTGCAGGACGCTGGGTGGTGTGCGACCGCTTCTCCGACGCCACCTTCGCCTATCAGGTCGGGGGGCGCGGGCTCGCGCGCGCGAAGTTCGATGCACTCGAGGCCTGGGTCCATCCCGGCCTGCAGCCCGATCTGACCTTGCTGTTCGATCTGCCGCCCGACATCGCCGCGGGCCGCGTCGCGTCCACCGGCGTCGATCCCGACCGTTTCGAGCGCGAGCAGCGCGATTTCTTCGAGCGGGTGCGTGGCGCCTATCTGGAACGGGCCCGCCAGGCGCCGCAGCGTATCCGGGTGATCGATGCCAACCGGCCGCCCGAGGTGATCCGCTCCGAGATCGAGCGCATCGTGGCCGAGGCCCTGTCGGCATGATCCATCCCTGGATGCAGCCTGCCTGGACGCGGCTCGTCGAACTCGGCGAACGCCTGCCGCATGCGCTGCTGTTCGTCGGGCCGCCCGGCCTGGGCAAGCGCGAACTGGCCGAGGCGCTCGCTGCGCGCCTGTTGTGCGACACGCCCCGTGCGGACGGCCACGCCTGCGGCCAGTGTGAACCCTGTCAGTGGCGTCTTTCGGGGAACCACCCCGATCTGCACTACGTCGTGCCGGCTGCTGACGCGGTGGTCGAGGGCGGTGACGCCGAAGGCGGCGAGGGGGCAGGCAAGGAGGGCGGCAAGGCCAAGTCCGAGCAGATCGTGATCGAGCAGATCCGCGAGCTGCAATCGGCCCTGAGCGTGACCGGGCATCATGGCGCGCGTCGCGTGGTGGTGCTCGATCCGGCCGAGGCGATGAACGTGTTCACCGCCAACGCCCTGCTGAAGCTGCTCGAAGAGCCGCCCGCGGGCTGTGTCTTTCTGCTCGTCTCATCGGCGCCGCGGCGCCTGCTGCCGACCATCCGCAGTCGCTGCCAGCAGTGGCCGTTCTCGCGGCCGGACGCACAGTCACTGGCGCACTGGAAGGCAGGCGCCGAGCCCGGCACCCGGGCGCTGCTCGCGATTGCAGGTGGCATGCCATTGGCGGCGGAACGCATGGCGCAGAACGGTAGCGCTGCGCTGCTCGAGCGCTTCGTGCGCGATATCGGTGCCCTGCAGCCCAAGGATGCGTTGCGCCTGGCGAGTCAGTGGGAAGCCTGGTTGAAGTCCAAGGAGGCGCTGGCGGCGGGCTTCGGCCTTCCGCAACTCGCCGACTGGATGCAGCGCTGGGTCGGTGACCTGGCGACCCTGAGGCTGGGCGGAGGCGTGCGCTTCTTCCCCGACCATGAAGGTCTGCTGTCGTCGCTCGCGAGCCGCCTCAGCGTCGCCGCAGTGAGTGGCTGTTACAATGAAATCACGCAGATCCGCAAGGTGTCCCGGCATCCATTGAACCTGCGCCTGGTGCTGGAAGACATGCTGTTGCGCTATGCGCGCGCCATTGCCGGAGTCCGAGGATGAGTACCCAAGCCAAGCCCCAGATGGCGCGCCCCGGCGTGCTGTCGCTGAACATCAATTCCAAGTCGGCACTGTATGCGGCCTACATGCCGTTCCTGAACAACGGTGGCTTGTTCGTTCCCACGCCCAAGACCTATAACCTCGGCGACGAGGTGTTCATGCTGCTGCAACTGATGGACGATCCGACCCGCCATCCGGTGGCGGGTCGCGTGGTCTGGGTCACTCCGCCGGGCGCGCAGGGCGGCAAGACGCCGGGGGTGGGCGTGCAGTTCTCGGACGACGAGGCAGGCAAGGGCCTGCGTGGGCGGATCGAGCAGATCCTCGCGGGCCACCTTGGTTCCAACCGTCCGACGCATACACTTTAAGCTTCGCCCGGTCGCGACCACCGATCGCGCCGACGGGGCATTCCAGAAGACCTCCGATGTACGTAGATTCCCACTGCCATCTCGATTTCCCCGATCTTGCCGCGCGCGAGGATGAGGTGCTGGCCACGATGGCCGCCAACGACGTGGGCACGGCGCTGTGCATCAGCGTCAAGCTCGAGGACTTTCCGCGCGTGCTGGGCCTGGCCGAACGCCATCCGCAGCTGTGGGCCTCGGTTGGCGTCCACCCCGACAACGCCGACTGCGACGAGCCCGACGTGGCGCGCCTCGTGGCGCTCGCCGATCACCCGAAGGTGGTGGCGATCGGCGAGACCGGGCTCGACTACTACTGGCAGAAGGATGCCCCCGAGTGGCAGCGCGCGCGCTTTCGCACCCACATCCGCGCGGCACGCGAGACCGGCAAGCCGCTGATCATCCACACGCGCAGTGCGGCTGACGACACCTTGTGCTTGATGTGCGAGGAGAAAGCGGGCGAGGCCGGCGGCGTCATGCACTGCTTCACCGAGAGCTGGGACGTGGCGGCCGGTGCGCTGGAACTCGGCTTCTACATTTCGTTCTCAGGCATCGTGACCTTCCGCAACGCGAAGGACCTGAAGGAGGTCGCAAAGCGCGTGCCGCTCGACCGCCTGCTGATCGAGACCGATTCACCCTACCTCGCACCCGTACCCCACCGCGGCAAGACCAATGAGCCGGGCTGGGTGGTGCATGTGGCCGAGGAACTTGCCCGCCTGCGCGACGAGCCGCTGGAAACCATCGCAGCGGCGACCACCGACAACTTTTTCCGCCTGTTCAGCCATGCACAAAGACCTGCCTGAAGTCCGTTCGCCGCGCGTCCGTGCGCGCAACCTGTTCGCTGCAGGCGCGCTCGCGGCCTGCAGCCTGCTGTCGAGTGCGGCGCTGGCCGGCGCCTACGACGATGCGCTGAGCGCGGCCACCTCGGGCGACGCGAGGGCGCTGTCCAGCCTGCTGCAGCGTGGCGTCGACCCTGACACCGTCGATTCCAACGGCAACACCTTGCTCATCCTGGCCGCGCGAGACGGGCGCACGGACGCAGTGCAGGCCTTGCTGCAGTATCGCGCGAAGATCAACTACCGCAATGCCGCGGGCGACTCGGCGCTGATGCTGGCGGTGCTGCGCGGCCATGAGGACACCGCACGTTTCCTCATCAAGGCGGGAGCAGCCCTCAATCAGGAAGGCTGGGCCCCGCTGCACTACGCCGCGTTCGAGGGGCGTGAGGCCTTGCTCGACGATCTGGTTGCGGCCGGAGCAGACGTCAATGCGCCTGCGCCGAACCAGGCGACGCCCCTGATGCTGGCCGCGCGCAACGGCCACATCGGTTTCGTGCGTCGCCTGCTGGCGAACCCGCGCACCGAGCTCAACGTGCTCAACGACGCAGGCCTGTCGGCCGACGCCTGGGCGCTGCAGAACCGCAACACCGACATCGCCGAACTGATCCAGGCCGAGCGCAAGCGTCGCGGCCTGCCGGCGCCGGCGATCAGGGTCACGATCGAGTAGGGCAAGGGGCCCCGTTCATCCTTCGAGCACGCGGACCTTCACCGTCCGCCCCTTGAGCTTGCCCGCAGCCAGCCGGCGGGCGGCGTCGCCGGCGATCTCCCGTGCAACGGCCGCGTAGGTGTTCTGGTCGGTGACGGTGATCTTGCCCACCTGCTCTCGAGTCAGGCCTGCCTCGCCCGAAAGGGCGCCCAGCACGTCGCCGGGGCGGATCTTGTCCTTGCGTCCGCCCAGGATCAGCAGCGTGGCCATCGGCGGCTGCAGCGGCGACGAGTCCTGGATCTCCAGGTCGTCAAGCGCCTGCCATTCGGGCGTGAAGCCCATGGCCTCGGCGATCGTCGCCACGCGGCGTCGATCTGCGTTGCTGCACAGGTTGAGCGCGAGTCCGGCCTCGTCACCCCGCCCGGTGCGCCCGATGCGATGGACGTGAACCTCGGGGTCGGGCGTGACATCGACGTTGATCACCGCCTCGATCTGTGCGATGTCCAGCCCGCGCGCGGCGACATCCGTGGCGACCAGCACCGAGCAGCTGCGGTTGGCGAACTGGATCAACACCTGGTCGCGCTCGCGTTGGTCCATCTCGCCATGCAGCGCCAGCGCATGGAAGCCCTCGCCGCGCAGCAGTTCGACCAGTGCACGGCATTGCTGGCGCGTGTTGCAGAAGGCCAGCGTGCTGGCGGGCCGGTAATGACGCAACAGGGTGGCGACGGCCTGCGGGCGTGCGGCGTGTTCGATCTCGAAGAAGTACTGGCGGATCTTGTCCGGTGCGTGCTGCTCGGCGAGCTTCACCTGCAGCGGTTCGCGCTGGTAGCGCTGTGCCAGCGCCGCGATGCCTGCGGGGAAGGTGGCCGAGAACAAGAGCGTCTGGCGGCGAACCGGGCAGTGGCTGGCGATCCACGCGATGTCGTCGTGGAAGCCCATGTCCAGCATGCGGTCGGCCTCGTCGAGCACCAGGGTGCTCAGCGCCTCGAGCTTCAGGCTGCCACGCTCCAGATGGTCCATGATGCGGCCCGGCGTGCCGACTGCGATATGCGCGCCGTGCGCCAGGCTTTCGCGCTGCGGGCGCATGGGCGTGCCGCCGCATAGCGACAGCACCTTGATGTTGTCGGCGAAGCGGGCTAGGCGGCGGATCTCCTGTGTGACCTGGTCGGCCAGTTCGCGCGTCGGGCACAGCACGAGGGCCTGCACGTCCAGCCGTTGCGGATCGAGCCGGTTGAGCAAGGGCAGGGCGAAGGCAACCGTCTTGCCGCTGCCGGTCTTGGCCTGGGCGATGAGGTCGTGGCCATCCAGCGCCGGCGGCAGGGCTGCGGCCTGGATCGGCGTCATCGACAGATAGCCCAGTTGCTGGAGGTTGGCCAGCATGGTGGGCGGCAAGGACAGGGCGTCGAAGCCCCGGGCCGAGGCAGCGGGCGTGGTGGCTGGGGGGACGGCGTGTTCGGCGCTGGGGCCGTCAGGGGGGATAATGTCGGTCATGCGCGCAATTATCAGGCCTGGGACGGCGCACGCCGCGAATTTTCTGGCGACATGCCCGGGCGCATCACATAACGACAAGGAAACAGGATGAGCAGTCTGCCCAAATGTCCCGCATGCGGTTCGGAATATACCTACGAGGATGGCGCCAGCTACGTCTGTCCCGAATGCGCCCACGAATGGCCGCAGGCCGGTGTCGAGGACGCGGGCGAGGCGCAGAAGGTGTTCAAGGACGCCAACGGCAACGTGCTGCAGGACGGCGACAGCGTCACCGTGATCAAGGACCTGAAGGTCAAGGGCTCGTCGCTGGTGGTCAAGGTCGGCACCAAGGTCAAGAACATCCGCCTGGTGGAGGGTGATCACGACATCGACTGCAAGATCGACGGCATCGGCGCGATGAAGCTGAAGTCGGAGTTCGTGAAGAAGCTGTGACGTGCGTTCCGTCGCCCGGCACAGTCAGTGGCGGGCGGCGGAAGGGTCAGGCACCGGCGATCCAGCCTTCTAGGGGATCGACGTCTGGCGGCAATCCGTAGTGCGGTGCGCCTGCGCGGGCGCATGCGGCGGCCTGCAGCAGCGCGAGGACCGCGTCCAGGCTGTCGCCGCTGGCGTCCTCGATCAATGCGGTCTGCTGTGCCTGTGTGGCGTGCAGCGCAATGCCTGCGGTGCCGTGGCCGGCGCCAATTGCGTCCACGATCCGCATGCGGGCGGTGCGCCGTTCGGGCGTCTGCTTGTGCTTGTCGTCGCTCTTGTACGATTCGGCTGTGATGCTGCGTGCGAGCAGGCCGGGGTAGGCCTCCACCGCGAGTCGATGCGCGTCCGCCGCATGCACGCCGGGTACGGACAGTCCCGCGGCCAGCAGGCGCGGCACGCCTTCCAGGAACATCAGCCCCACCGGCGGGTTGACCAGCTTCAGCGGGCTGTGCGAGCGCGCCGGCAGGTCGGTGGCGCGGTGGGCGTAGCGCTTGCCGATCGGGCGCGTTTCACGATAAGCGTCCAGCGCGGCACGGAAGGCCGTCTTTCCCAGGTGGGCGCAGTATCGGACCAGCTCGGGCCAGGTCGTCGGCCAGCCCAGGTCGACGACTGCCTCGCGGGGCAGGCCGAAGGGAAAGTCGAAGGCGCCCAGCCATGGACCGGAACGCATCAGCAGGGACTCGAAGGCGGGCCAGTCAACCAGCTTCTCCACCCGCTCGAGGACGACGGCGTCTCCTTCGAGCCTCCCGAACGCGGCGGTGATCGGCTTGGCCGGACGCGGCGCGGAAGTGAAGTCGACGCCGATCAGCGTCAGCGCGGCTGCCATCGGTTCAGGCGCCGTCGCGCAGCAGACGGGCTGCCGTCGTGACGGTGTTGACGTGGATCGTCACGGTGTCGTTGATCGGCTCCGCATAGCCGCCCGCCATGGCGATCGCGACCGGCACGCCGGCGTCGCGACAGGCGGCAAGAACGCGCTCGTCGCGTAGGCGCAGGCCGTCGATGCTGAGCGCGAGGCGTCCGAGGCGGTCGCCGGCATACGGGTCGGCACCGGCGAGATAGATCACCAGCTCGGGCTGCGCGCGCTCGAAGACGCTCTGCAGGGCTTCGTCCAGTGCCGCCAGATAGGCCGTGTCGCCGGTCTCGTCGGGCAGCTCGATGTCGAGGTCGCTCGTCTGCTTGCGGAAGGGGAAGTTCTTGGCGCCGTGCAGGCTGCAGGTGAAGACTTCGGGATCGTCGGCGAGGATGGCCGCGGTGCCGTCGCCCTGATGCACGTCGCAATCGACGATGGCCACCCGCCGCACGCGGCCTTCGGCGCGCATGGCCAGCGCGGCGATCGCCGCATCGTTGAAGACGCAGAATCCGGAGCCGAAATCGCGATGGGCGTGATGCGTGCCGCCGGCCAGGTTCACTGCGCAGGCCGTGCCGCCGTCGCGTGCGAGGGCACTGCGACAGGCTGCGAGGGTGGCGCCGGCCGAGCGGCGCGAGCGCTCCACCATGGCGGGCGACCATGGAAAGCCGATGCGCCGAACTTCGGCGGCGTCGAGCGTGCCGCGGGCGACCCGCTGCAGATAGGCGGGGTCATGCGCGCGCAGGATGGCGTCGTCGCTCGCCGCATCGGGTACGCAGAAATCCGCTTCGGCGAATGCGCCGCTGGCGAGCAGGCGACTGCGCAGGCGGGCGTACTTTTCCATCGGAAAGCGGTGGCCTTCGGGCAGCGGCAAGACGAAGTGGTCGGCGTAGTAGAGCTTCATGGTGGGGATGCGGGGTCCGGGTGCGTGCCGCTCAGGCGCCCCGACGGCGGAAATCGCGCAGACGGAAACCCAGCGCGAACAGCGTGGCGAAGTAGGCGAGCGCGCCGCCACCGACCACGGCGGCGAGGCGCAGGCCGCGTTCGAGCCCGCCGATCTCGACCCACAGCCGGTCCGGCCCGGCGCCGAACCACAGCACGCAGCCCATGACCACGAGCGCTGCCAGCAGCTTCAGCGCAAACGCAATCCAGCCGGCTCGCGGCACATACACCTCGCGCCGGCGCAGACCGCGATACAGCAGTGCCGCGTTGAGACACGAGGCCAGGCCGATCGCCAGCGCCAGTCCTGCGTGGCGCAGCGGCACCACGAAGGCGAGGTTCATCAGCTGCGTCGCGGCGAGTGTGATGAGGGCGATCTTCACCGGCGTGCGGATGTCCTGGCGGGCATAGAAGCCGGGCGCCAGCACTTTCACCAGGATCAGGCCCGTGAGGCCGACGCTGTAGGCGATCAGCGCACTGCGCGTGTGCATGACGTCGTCGGCACCGAAGGCGCCGTAGTTGAACAGCGTCGCCACCAGGGGCACGGCCAGCAGCGCAAGGCCGAGTGCCGCGGGCAGCGTCAGCATCAGCGTCAGGCGCAGGCCCCAGTCGAGCAGCGAGGAAAACTCCTGTGCCTTGTCGTCGGCATGGAGCTTCGACAGGCTGGGCAGCAGGATCGTGCCGAGCGCGACGCCGAGCAGGCCAGCGGGGAACTCCATCAGCCGGTCGGCGTAGTAAAGCCAGGACACGCTGCCGCTCTCGAGGAAGGACGCGAAGATCGTGTTGATCAGTAGCGAGATCTGGCTGACTGACACGCCAAGGACGGCCGGCGCCATCAGCTTCATCACGCGGCGCACGCCCGGGTCCGACAGGTTGAGGTCGAAACGCGGCAGCATGCCGATCTTCCACAGCGGGCGGACCTGGAGCAGCAGCTGCAGCAGGCCGCCGAGGAAGACCGCCCAGGCCAGCGCCAGCGCCGGCGGATCGAAGTAGGGCACGGCGAACAGCGCCATGCCGATGAAGGCCAGGTTCAGCAGCACTGGCGTGAAGGCTGGAATCGCGAAGCGGCTCCAGGTGTTGAGTACTCCGCCCGCCAGTGCGACAAGGGACATGAAGAAGATGTAGGGGAAGGTGATGCGCGTGAGTTCGACGGTGAGTTCGAACTTGCCGGGGTCGCCCGAGAAGCCGGGCGCCGAGACATAGATGATCAGCGGCGCGGCGAGCGCACCGAGGGCCGCCACGACGGCGACGACGAGCCCGAGCAGGGTGGCGACGCGGTTGATCAGGGTGTGGGTGGCGTCCGGCCCCTGCTTGTTCTTGTACTCGGCCAGGATCGGGACGAAAGCCTGGGAAAATGCGCCTTCGGCGAACATGCGGCGCAGCAGGTTCGGCAGGCGGAAGGCAACGAAGAAGGCGTCGGTCGCCATGCCGGCGCCGAAGGCGCGGGCGATGACGAAGTCGCGCACGAAGCCGAGGATGCGGGACAGCAGGGTCATGCCGCTCACGGTGGCGAGGGCGCGCAGCAGGTTCATGCGTTGTACGGGAAGGATGAGGTGGGCCGTTGGCGGCAAGGCTCGCATGATAGCCGGGCACTACGGTCACTGTAAGTCGAGACACTATCGCCGGGTCGCAAATCGTGCTTGCGTTCGCTGCGCGGCGTCGTTAGAATCGCGGGCTTTCCAGAACCATTCAATAACGGAATCACATCTATGGCCAACTCGGCACAAGCTCGCAAGCGCGCCCGCCAGGCAGTCAAGTCTCGCGCCCACAACGCCAGCCTTCGTTCCCGCCTGCGTACCGCGATCAAGGCCGTGCGCAAGGCCATCGTGGGTGGCGACAAGGCGGCGGCTCAGTCGGTCTTTCGCACCTCGATGAGCACCATCGACAGCATCGCCGACAAGAAGATCATCCACAAGAACAAGGCTGCCCGTCACAAGAGCCGCCTGTCGGCCGCCGTCAAGGCGATGGCTGTCTGATCTTGCGTGATCCTTGCCGCAGCCAAGGCTGCGCTCGAAGAAAAAGCGACCTGCGGGTCGCTTTTTTTCTGCCTGCGCCGGTGCTGTGTCTTGCTGGGTTGGCTGAGTCGAGGTGGCTGCGTCAGAGCGGCGCGTCACCCATCCAGTCGATCTGGAGGTCGTTGTCCTTCGCGAAGTTGATCATGAACTTGTAGGCCATCGGCTCGATGTCGTAGAGCCGGGCGTCGACCAGGACGGTCTTGTCGCCCTTGAGCGTGCAGCCGGGGCGCACATAGGGCGAATACATCATGCGATGGTCGGCGCCGAAGGCAGACATGATGCCGCAAAGGCGATCGGCCCAGTCGCTTGGGCGGAATTTCTTCCCGTCATTGGTGATGCCGACGATGATGAAATTTTCGATCTTCTGAGTCATTTCTTGCGCCCTGGCTGCCGAGGAGGTGCTCAGTGCGCGCAGGCCAGCGGGCGGCGCCCAAAGCGGGGCGCATTCTAGCAGAAATCGGGTCTGCTGAAGGTCATGTATAAGACCTCAGTGCCGCTCGGTTGCGGGTCGGTCGCCTGTACAGGACCGGCGATTTTGGCTTAAGATCCCCACTCATTTGAGCACGGCGGCGACGGCCGCCGTGCACGTTTACAGCGTCGTTTCGATCGAGGTACAGCATGTCCCATGTCATGAACACCTACGCCCGGCTGCCCATCGCGTTCACGCATGGCGAAGGTGTCTGGATGTACGACGAGACCGGCAAGCGCTATCTCGACGCCCTGTCCGGTATTGCCGTCAATACCCTCGGCCACAACCATCCGCGGCTGGTCAAGGCGATTGCCGATCAGGCCGGCAAGCTCATTCACACCTCGAACCTTTACCGCATTCCGCTGCAGGAACAGCTCTCCGACCGCATCGCCGAGACCTCCGGCATGGACGAGGTGTTCTTCTGCAACTCGGGCTGCGAAGCCAATGAGGCCGCGATCAAGCTCGCGCGCATGTACGGGCACAAGAAGGGCATCGAGTTGCCGCACATCATCGTCATGGAGAGCGCCTTCCACGGCCGCACCATGGCGACGCTGTCGGCCACCGGCAACCGCAAGGCACAGGCCGGCTTCGAACCGCTGGTGCAGGGCTTCATCCGTGTGCCGTACAAGGATATCGACGCCATCCGCAAGATTGCCGAGCACGACCACTCGGTCGTCGCGGTGATGCTGGAGATGATCCAGGGCGAGGGCGGGGTCAATGTGGCCGACGAGACCTTCCAGCGCGAGCTGCGGGCCCTGTGCGACGACAAGGGCTGGCTGATGATGTGTGACGAGGTGCAGTGCGGCATGGGGCGTACCGGCAAGTGGTACGGCTGGCAACACGCCGGTACCAAGCCCGATGTGATGACGCTGGCCAAGGGGCTGGCCTCGGGCGTGCCGATCGGCGCCTGCGTGACGTCCGGCAAGGCCGCAGGGCTGTTCGGGCCGGGCAATCACGGCTCCACTTTCGGCGGCAACCCGCTGGCTTGCGCCGCCGGTCTTGCGACCTTCGACGCCATCGTCGACGAAAAGCTGATGGACAACGCGCTGGCAATCGGCGACCAGATCCGCAAGGGCATGGCCGAGGCGCTCGCCGGCGTTGCCGGTGTGGTCGATATCCGTGGGCGCGGCCTGATGATCGGCATCGAGCTCGATCGTCCCTGCGGCGGGCTGATGGCACGTGCCGCCGAGCAGGGGCTGCTGCTCAGCGTCACGGCCGACCGCGTCATCCGCCTGCTGCCGGCACTGACCTTCACCGCGGAGGAGGCACGGACCCTGGTGGGCATGCTGGCGCCCATGGTGCGCGACTTCCTCGCGAACGGCTAAGGATCTGCCTATGACTTCCATCAAGCATTACCTGCAGTTCAAGGACTTCACGCGCGAGGAGTACGACTATGTGTTCGAGCGCGCGAAGTGGATCAAGGACAAGTTCAAGCGCTACGAGCCCTACCACCCGCTGTTCGACCGCACGCTGGTGATGATCTTCGAAAAGGCGAGCACCCGAACCCGCCTGTCGTTCGAGGCAGGCATGCACCAGTTGGGCGGCTCGGCCATCTACCTCAACACCCGCGACTCGCAGCTCGGGCGCGGCGAGCCGGTGGAGGATGCGGGGCAGGTGATCTCGCGCATGAGCGACCTGGTGATGATCCGCACCTTCGAGCAGGACATCGTCGAGCGCTTTGCCGCCAATTCGCGTGTGCCGGTCATCAACGGCCTGACCAACGAATACCATCCGTGCCAGATCCTGGCCGACATCTTCACCTTCATCGAGCATCGTGGCTCGATCCAGGGCAAGACGGTGGCCTGGGTCGGCGACAGCAACAACATGTGCAACACCTGGCTGCAGGCGGCCGAAGTGCTGGACTTCAACGTCCACGTATCGACCCCGCCGGGCTACGAGGTCGAACCCGAGCGCGCAGGGCTCTACGGCACCGGCCACTTCGAGCAGTTCGCCGACCCGATGGATGCCTGCCGCGGCGCCGACCTGGTGACCACGGACGTGTGGACCTCGATGGGTTTCGAGGCCGAGAACGAGGCGCGCATGAAGGCTTTCGCCGACTGGTGCGTGGATGCCGAGATGATGTCGGTGGCCAACAAGGACGCTGTCTTCATGCACTGCCTGCCTGCGCACCGCGGCGAGGAAGTGACCGCCGAAGTCATGGATGGACCGCAGTCGGTGGTGTGGGACGAGGCCGAGAATCGTCTCCACGCGCAGAAGGCCCTGATGGAATACCTGATGCTCGGGCAGATCAAGGTCTGATCCGGTCCGGCGACAATTACGGTGCGCACGGGCGTGCGCGCCGGCAACACAGCAGAAAACAGGAAAACAGCATGAGCGACGTCAAGAAAGTAGTGCTCGCCTACTCCGGCGGGCTGGACACTTCGGTCATCCTGAAGTGGCTGCAGGACACTTACCAGTGCGAAGTGGTCACCTTCACCGCCGACCTCGGGCAGGGCGAAGAGCTCGAGCCCGCGCGCACCAAGGCGCTCAAGTTCGGTATCAAGCCCGAGAACATCTTCATCGACGACCTGCGCGAGGAGTTCGTGCGCGACTTCGTCTTCCCGATGTTCCGCGCCAACACCATCTACGAGGGCGAGTACCTGCTCGGCACCTCGATTGCGCGTCCGCTGATCGCCAAGCGCCAGATCGACATCGCGCGCGCCACTGGCGCTGACGCCGTGTCGCACGGCGCTACCGGCAAGGGCAACGACCAGGTCCGCTTCGAGCTCGGCTACTACGCGCTGATGCCCGGCGTGAAGGTCATCGCTCCGTGGCGCGAGTGGGACCTGCTGTCGCGCGAGAAGCTGCTGGCCTACGCCGAGAAGCACGGCATCCCCATCGAGATGAAGCACAAGCAGGGCGGCTCGCCCTATTCGATGGACGCCAATCTGCTGCACATCTCCTTCGAGGGTCGCCACCTCGAGAACCCCGCCGCCGAGGCCGAGGAGTCGATGTGGCGCTGGACGGTGTCGCCCGAAGCGGCGCCGGACGCCGCCGAGTACGTCGATCTGGAGTTCGAGAAGGGCGATCTGGTCGCCATCAACGGCACTCGCATGAAGGCGCACGAACTGCTCGCCAAGCTCAACGAGCTGGGTGGCAAGCACGGCATCGGTCGCCTTGATCTGGTCGAGAACCGCTACGTCGGCATGAAGAGCCGCGGTTGCTACGAGACCCCGGGCGGCACCATCCTGCTGCGTGCCCACCGTGCCATTGAATCGATCACGCTTGACCGCGAAGTCGCCCACCTCAAGGACGACCTCATGCCGCGCTACGCCAGCATGATCTACAACGGCTACTGGTGGAGCCCCGAGCGCCAGGCCATCCAGGCGCTGATCGACAACACCCAGCAGAGCGTCAATGGCTGGGTGCGCCTCAAGCTCTACAAGGGCAACGTCATCGTCACCGGGCGCGACTCGAAGACCGATTCGCTGTTCGATCCGACGATCGCCACCTTCGAGGACGACCAGGGCGCCTACAACCAGAAGGACGCGCACGGCTTCATCCGCCTCAACGCCCTGCGCATGCGCATCGCGGCCAACGCCAAGGCGAAGCGCGACTAAGTAAGCGGCTCAAGTCGCAAAGCTCTTTGGAAACGGTGATGGACAACGAGATACTGATCTTCGGCCTGACGATGGCCGAGTTCGAGGACATTTCACTCAAGGTCTGCTTCACGGCCCTGATCCTCTACATGTTGTTCATCATCGGCAACCTCGCCAAGGAGTCCAAGGCGGGCAAGTACGGCGCGATGTGGATGTTCATCGGCCTCGGCCTGGGCTTCATCGGCTTCGTCGCCAAGGGCTTCATCCAGAGGCTGCTTGGAATCGAATAGAAAAGGATCGTTTGATGAGCATCACCGAAAAGCTCGACGGCGTGGCCGTCACCACCAAGGCCAACGTCTATTTCGACGGCAAGTGCGTCAGCCACAGCGTCCGTTTCGCCGACGGCACGGGCAAGTCGGTCGGGGTGATCCTGCCGGCTGCGCTGACCTTCAATACCGGCGCGCCCGAAGTCATGGAAGGCGTGGCAGGCAGCTGCCGCGTCCGCCTCAAGGGTGAGGCGGAATGGAAGACCTACGGGGCCGGCGAATCCTTCGACGTGCCGGGCAACTCGAGCTTCGACATCGAGGTGTCGGGCGAGCCGTATCACTACATCTGCCACTTCGGCTGAGCACGCGGGAGGAGGGGAGCGATGCCGTCATTCGACATCATGTCCGAGGTCGACCAGCCTTCGCTGCGCAACGCGGTGGAGCAGGCGAACCGCAAGATCGATGGCCGCCACGACTTCAAGGGTACCAGCGCCAAGATCGAACACGCCGAGAAACTGCTCACCCTCTACGGTGACAGCGATTTCCAGCTCGACCAGATCAAGACCATCCTGCTGCCGGAGATGACCAAGAAGAACGTCGACGTCCGCTGCCTCGACTACGGCGACGTGCAGAAGATCTCCGGCAACAAGGTCAAGCAGGAAGTGAAGGTGCGCGTCGGCGTCGATCAGGATCTGGCGAAGAAGATCGTCAAGCTGTTGAAGGACAGCAAGATGAAGGTGCAGGCTGCCATCCAGGGCGACGCCGTGCGCGTGTCCGGCGCCAAGCGTGATGTCCTGCAGGAGGCGATTGCGCTGGTGAAGAAGCAGATCACCGACTTTCCACTGCAGTACGGCAACTTCCGGGATTGACTGCCTCGTAACCGTCAGGCTGCAGCGCATTCTCCAGACAGGCTTCGTCCGGCCGACGAGGCCTGTTTCATTTTGAACTCGATCAGTCGCAGCAGGCGCTCGTCGCCGAGTTTCTGCGCCAGCGACAGCGCGGTCGCGCCGTCGCGTCGGCTGGCAAACACGTCCGCGCCCTGTTCGATCAGTGCGAAAGCGATGTCGGGCGTGCCGCCGGTGATCGAGAGGAGTAGCGGCGTGTTACCCAGCGGGTCACGCACGTTGATGTGAGCCCCTTTCTTCAGCAGCAGGTCGACCGTATTGCGGTAGCCGCTCGTCGGTTTTCCGCACGCTACAAGCAACGGGGTGAGTCCGAGTCGATCCCTCGCGTTCGGGTCGGCCCCTGCGCTCAACAGAATCTGCGAGATGATGGTCAGGCCGCGTTTCAGCGCCGTAATCAGCGGAGGCGTGCCGTCCTCGGCGGTAAGGTTCACGTTGAAGTTGGAACGAACGAACAGATCGATGACCTGCTGGTCGCCTTCTTCCAGGAAGTGAAAGAAGTTCTTGGGCAGGAAGGCGATACCGCGCGCGGTCAGATCATGCATTGCGTGCTCCTTGCTCTCCGCCGCCTTGAAGGTCTCCAGCTCGCGCGCGTCCCGCAGGCGGATGATGTCCGCCAGCACGTCAGGCGGAAAGCCTTTGCGGCCCCCGCGCTTGTCGATGAGCAGGTCGCTGAAGTAGTCGTGGATCTGGGGGGTGTCCCACAATGCCTCGATCTTGATCAGGATCCGCTCGAAATCGCGTTCAAGGCTCGAGGGGTAACTCGTGCCCATGAAGGCGAAAAATTCATTTTTCATAAAAAGAGAACTTCAGGTGACGATCTCTTTTTACGTTGATTTTATTCTTTTGTATAACCCTACCCATACTGGGGCGTGATGTGGGTCACGACCTGCGGTCATCCACAGCAATGCCCTCCGGCGTACTGTTCTGGCGGGCGTAAGATGAAAGTGGAAATGAAGGATTACAGGAGTCGATCATGGATGTAAGCGCTATTGCTGCGGCGGCCAGCGCCAATGCCGCAACTAAGGTCCAGGCCGAAGCGTCGGTCAGGGTGCTGAAGATGGCGATGGACCTGCAGGCCGAGAGTGCGCTGCAGTTGCTTCAGACTATTCCTGCGGTGGCTGCACCTGCACCGGCGGTCGGAAGTACGGCGGGTGGGGTGGTGGATACGTGGGCTTGAGGGGGCGACTGTCTTTGCTGTGAGTCTTCTTACGCCGCTGGTCCCGGTCGTCATTCCGTTCGTCTCCGAGGCGTACGGAAGCGAGTCGAAAAAGAATACAGTCCAGTCACCATTAAAGGACCGGGACATGAAGAGAGCTCAAGGTTTCAGCCTGATCGAACTGATGATCGTGGTTGCCGTCATCGGTATTCTCGCGGCGGTGGCGGTGCCTCAATACAACCAGTACATCCTCAAGAGCAAGCTTGCCGAGGCGCGTGCGGAGCTTTCCGATGCACGGGTGCGGATGGAGCGCTATTTTCAGGACAATCGGCGCTATAACAACGCAGCCGACGAGTGTGGTGTGGATATCAACGCCTTCGGTGAGAAGCGGTATTTCGGTTATGTATGCGCCGTGGTCGATGCTGATGGTGACGACTGGGCGGAGGGTTACACGGTCACGGCGACTGGTATCGCAGCCCAAGGTACTGCGAACTTCGCATTCACCATCAATCAGGACAATGACAAGGTCACGACCAGCGTACCTGCGGACTGGACGATCAACGCAGGCTGCTGGGTGACCGGGCCGGGGGGAGGATGCTAAGCCAACGCCAAGGCGCCAAAGGCGTCACCCTGATCGAGTTGATGGTCGGCATCGCGATCCTGACAATTCTGTTCGGCATCGCAGTGCCCAACTTCCGCGTCTGGATCCAGAACGGAAAGGTCCGCACTGCGGCAGAGTCCATCCAGAACGGTCTGCAGGTCGCCCGGGTGGAGGCCATCCAGCGTAACCGGCGGGTTCAGTTCGACCTTCGTGATGGCTCGTCCTGGACCGTTTGTCTTCAGCCCACCCCCGCCGGCTCGTGCCCGGATCCCGATGGTGCAACCACGATTCAGAGCCGTTCGGCGGACGAGGGTTCGTCGGATGCAGTGACGGTTGATGTCGAGGTTGGTGCAGTGCCCATCGTGTTCGATCCTTCGGGCAGGGCGCCCGGAAATGCCGCGGAGTTCCTGATCGACACGACGGCACTCGCTGAAGACGAAAGTCGGCAGTTGCGCGTGATCGTCAGTACGAGCGGCAGCATCCGCATGTGCGAAGACACGCTTCCCGCGGACGATCTGAGGTCTTGCCCACCATGAGCACAGTAAAGATGATGCGTGCGCTGCCGCAGGGCAGGCACATTGCCAAGGCGGAACAGTGGGGCATGGCCCTGCTCGAGGCGCTGATTGCCCTGCTGATCTTTTCGATCGCAGTGCTTGGCCTGGTTGGTATCCAAGCCAATATGGTGACGAATACCACCGAGGCTCAGTTCCGCAGCATTGCGACCTATATCGCGCAGCAGAAGATTGGTCGGATCTGGGCGAACCCATCGGAAACCGAGCGAGCGGGTCTGATCGCTGAAGAAACCGTTCAGGCCATCGATCAAAGTCTTCTGCCTTCCGGTTTCTCCACCGTTTCTGCCCCAGAGGGTGGAATGTTGAGGGTTACTGTCACTTGGGGAGTGTCTGAATGTCGACACCGGGCACAGATTCAGGATTCGGACGATGTTCCAGATGGATGTGAGGCTGAATGCTTGGATGACGACGGGAACAACGTTTGCTCGGGAAGCCGTGAGAACAACGTGACCATCGATGCACGCGTGATGGAAGGGGATGAATCGTGAGCGACCGGAGTTCTGCTGCGCTGAATCGATCCTCGGGTTTCACGCTGGTCGAGATCATGGTCGGCATGGTCGTGGCCTTGCTCGCCTTGCTTGTGATCATGCAGGTGTTCGGCAGCTTCGAAGGCCAGAAGCGGATGACGACCGGGACGGCCGATGCGCAGACCAACGGGGCGCTCGCCTTGCAGTCGGTATTGCGGGAGACGCAACTCGCGGGGTTCGGCATTTCCGCGTTTGACAGGCGGGTCGGGCCGCTAGAGTGCACGACTGCGGAGAATGCCAGCATTGCCTTAGGCGTCTTCAGCATGGCGCCTGTGGAGGTAGCGAACGAGGTCTCCGCTGGCGGTGACAGACTCACCGTCCGGTATGGCGGCTCAATGTCGGGCGGTGTTGCCACGCGCATTACGTCGATCTCCGGGAATCAGCTCTCGGTCGACAGCAATCTGGGATGCCGGGTCGGTGACACCGCGGTGGTTTCGAATGGTGGCGACACCTGCTTCGTCGTGAGCGTCGATAGCCTGGATGCGGGCGCGCCCCCGGCCGTGCCTCCGAAGATCAATCTCGAAAATCCCGTGACGCCGGGGGTGTCGCTGGGCAGTTTGCCGACGGCGAACGCCTTTGTGTCGTGCATGGGGCAATACCGCGAAGTGACATTTGAGGTGGACGGCGATCGCCTCGAACGGGACGGCGAGGAGGTTGCTTCGGGAATCGTGAATATGCAAGTGCAGTACGGCATCACGGCTACGCCTGTTGATACACAGATCACGCAATGGGTTGACTCGAACGATGAATGGGCGAACCTGAGCAACGAGGGTGCAACGGATATCGACCGGCGGAAACGGATCAAGGCTGTACGTGTGGCAATCGTGGCCCGCAATCCGTTGCGTGATGCGGAAGTCGTGTCTCAGGCGTGCGTCCAGCCCGCAGATCTGACGGATCCGGCAATTGGCGTATGCGCCTGGAAGAACGAAGCCGGGTCCCCGGCGCCCGTGATCGATCTGTCGGGCACTGCAGATTGGGATCGTTACCGGTATCGGGTCTTCGAGACCATCATTCCGCTTCGCAATGTAGTGTGGGCGCGGGAGGCAATGTGATGAGAATGCGCCTGGCAGAGTTTCCAGTGCACACGCGGTTTGGGCGTCGAGCCAGACAGCGTGGGGTTGTGCTGCTGATCACCCTGATCGCCCTGGTTACGCTGGCATTAGCCGCGCTCGCGCTAGTGCGCTCGGTGGATACGAACATCATTGTCGCGGGCAACGTCTCCCTGAAACAGGCGGCGACGCTGACGGCTGACAATGGGGTCGAGTCGGCAATCGCATGGCTGAACCAGATCGAGGTGGCACCAGGGATCGAGCACTTCAACAACGATGACGCCGACGATGCCTATTACGCGACTTCGGACGATTTCGATCCCCTGAACGATGCCACCTGGAACGGCGGCGTTACGGTCGCCGTGGCAACAGGAACGGGGATCGATGGCGGGCGTGATCTGTCCGGCAACCGCATCCGTTATGTCATTCAGCGCCTGTGCTCCGAAGCGGGCGAACCCGACGTCAACAACTGCCTGATCGTCGAAGGCGAATCCGACACGAGTTCGATGCGCGTCATGGACGACCCGCCTCCGAGCGAACCGCCGCTGAGTCCGATCTACCGCATCACCGCCCGTGTCGACGGGCCGCGCAATACCGTCAGCTACGTTCAAGCATTCGTTTATTGAGAGCACATCATGAAAGCCACCGCTCTGCACAAGTTCATGCGCTCGGCCGCATCAGGCCTCGTTCTGGCGGCGACATTGCTGGTGCCGCACGCGGTACGTGCGGAGATCGTCGATCTGGCGACCTCGCCGTTGGCGAATGCGACCACGACCAACGTGCGTCCCAATCTGATGTTCGTGCTCGACAACTCCGGCAGTATGAACTGGGATTACATGCCCGACCTTGTGGTTGACTCGAACTACTGCAAGGGCAGTGGCACCGGCACATCCTTGCGTTGTTGTCGGACGGCCGGCGGGACCAACCTCAGTTCCTCGACACGGACCAGCACGTGCCTGCCATCCTCGTCGGCGACTGACCTGCGGGGAATGCCACCTTTTTACTCGGCAGACTTCAACAAGATCTACTACGACCCGACTGTCACATACTCGCCGCCCTTCAATCATGATGCAACCGAGCGAACGAGCTACAGCGGTACGAGCAATGTGCCCCTCGACGGCTATGGCGTGCAGACGAGTTCGACCCTCAACCTCGTGAGCAATTATCCCGACGTCGAATGGTGCACCGATTCGACTTACACGGATTGCCTTCGCAACGGTGATTACCTGCTGCCGGGCGTTGTAGACGGCAAGTCCTACACGACGATGCGCGCGACGACGGCGAGCGGCACACGCACGTTTGCGGTCGGGACAGTGGATGCGCCTACGACGGAAACGCGCACAGCGGGCCCCTTCTACTACGTGATGGTTCCCGGCGAGTACTGCACGGACAACGACCTGACCAATTGCGTTGCGGCGACCGGCCCGTCGGCCACACATCCTGTCCCGGCGAAGCTTCGCTGGTGTCGCAATTCAGATCGTACTGATTGCCGGGCGACACAGAGTTCGACTTACAACTATCCGCGCTACCCGACGATCGTCACAGCGGGCGCAACCGGGGCTTCGGCGAGCACGGCTACATTCTCCGTAAGCGGGGTTGGGCGTAGTAGCGCAACGGGCGTCAACGCAACGTGCGACGGTCGGTCGAACGTTGTCGCGGTTACGAGTATTCGTGTGAGCAGTGGTGCTGAGCTCCTGTCGGATTCCTTCACGTATTGCAACTCGAACAGTAATTCCGGGACCCGAAATAGAGGCTTGGCACAAGCAATTGCAGATCGGATTTCGAGCGGCTTCAGCGGAACTCGGTCCAGCAATGACGTCACGGTTACCGCCCCGGACGGCTCATACAACGGTCAGTCTTTGCTCTACACCATCTCGGGGGCGTCGCTCTCTTCGGCTACGTTCGCCGGTGGAGCGCCTGCGAGTCCGCCTGTATTCGTGCCTGGCGCGTTCACCCGGATCGACATTGTCTCAGGTGCCACTTACGGCAATATCGTCGTCGACGGCACGACTGTAGTCGACCGCAGCCGACGGACCGATTGCGCCGCTGCGCCGAATTGCACCTACGAGGAGGAACTTCGCAATTTTGCGAATTGGTTCGCTTGGTACCGCACGCGGATGCAGTCCATGAAAACTTCCGTCAGCCGGGCCTTCGTAACGATCGACAGCACGTATCGTGTCGGTTTCTACACGTTGAACAACCGAACTTCCAACTACCTCCAGATCGATAACTTCTCCGCGGGTACGGACGCACATAAGGACACCTGGTATGACCGCCTGTTCGATGCCTATCCCGACGGCGGTACGCCGTTACGTTCGGCTCTGGCCAACGTCGGTAGGATCTATGCGGGCTTGGGTTCCGATGATCCGGTCCAGTATTCGTGCCAGCAGAACTTTTCGCTGGTGACGACGGACGGTTATTGGAACGGAGACACTGGTAGCACGGACATTCGCAATGTTGCAGGATCGTCCGTCGGCAATCAGGATGGTGGCACGACCGAGCGTCCATACTACGAGGGGCCCACTGCGAGTTCGAACAGTCTTGCGGACATTTCGAAGTACTACTACGAGACTGACCTTCGCACCGAGGATCTAGGCAATTGTACGGGTTCGATTGCGGGTGAGGATCTGTGCAAAAACAATGTGTTCACCAGTGGCGACGACAATAATCCGAAGCAGCACATGACCACCTTCACCCTCGGCCTGGGGGTGGACGGAGAGTTGCGCTACCGAAGCGACTACAAGACCGCGACGACCGGCGACTACTGGAACATCCTGAACGGTCTCGGCACGCCGCAAGCGAACTGGCCGGTGCCCGCGGCTGATAGCCCGCGCGCTGTGGATGATCTGTGGCATGCCGCGGTCAGTGGTCGGGGGACTTACTTCAGCGCCGGGAACCCGACAGAGCTTTCCAATGGCCTGCGTAGTGCGCTGTCCGAAATGCGTGTTCGGGTCGGTGCGGGCGCCGCAGCCGCGACCAGTACGCTGTCACCGGTGGCGGGTGACAACTTCGCTTACGTCGCGAGTTACACGACCGTCAAGTGGACCGGGAACCTCGAGGCACGGGAAATCGATCTGGACACCGGTGCGGTTGGTCTTGCTCCGCTCCATTGCGTCGAGAACGTTTCTGGATCTGAAGGCATCGCTCCATGCACGGGAACGATGGCGGGGAAGGTGGCTGCCTCTACGGACACGCGAACCATCTACACGAGTGGCAGTGGTGGTCTGGTGAGTTTCACCTACGACAACCTCACCGCGACCCAGCAGAGCTACTTCGACGCGTCGACCCTGAGTCAGTGGGGAGACCTGACTGAGGCCCAGCAGGCGCAGGCCACCGGGGCTAACCTCGTCAATTACCTGCGAGGCCAATATGGCTTCGAAATGCGGCCGGATAACGCAGTCGACAACCAGGTCTTCCGTAGGCGCGACGCGGTGCTGGGTGATCTTGTCGAATCAACGCCGAATTACGTTGGCAGGCCGAAGTTCAGCTACACCGACCCGGGCTATGAGGCGTTCAAGACCGCGAATGCGTCACGTGGCGGCACGATTTATGTCGGATCGAACGACGGCATGTTGCACGCGTTCAACTCTGCGGATCTCACCGAGCGCTGGGCGTATGTCCCGAGCATGGTGATTCCGTACCTGTCGCTGCTTGCGGACCAGAATTACGGCACCCTGCATCGCTACTATGTGAACGGTGCGCCGGTCGTATCCGATATCTGCACGGCGAATTGCACCGATGCCGCATCGGCCGTGTGGAAGACGGTGCTGATCGGTGGTCTTAACGGCGGAGGTCGGGGCTATTTCGCACTCGACGTGACCAACCCGGACTCTCCGGCGCTCCTTTGGGAGTTCACCGTTGAGGACGATGACGACCTGGGCTACAGCTTCGGCAATCCCGTCGTGACCAAACTGGAAGGCGGGCAATGGGTCGTGGCCCTGACTTCGGGCTACAACAATGCCGGTGGCACGAACGCGGGAGAGGGCTTCCTGTACGTGCTCGATGCCTGGACGGGCGCTGTCGTGCGCAAGATTGGCACCGGTGTCGGGAGTTCGACCAATCCGAGCGGGCTGTCGCGTATTGCGGTCTGGGTCGACGACCTGAGTCGAAACAACACGGCAGGCTATACCTACGGCGGAGACCTGCTTGGTAACGTTTGGCGCTTTGATCTCAATAGCGGTGAGGAAACGGGTGTGAACCCCCTCAAGTTTGCGACGCTGTTTTCCGATTCAGCGGCAACCGAGCCTCAGCCGATCACCACGCGGCCGGAGTTGGGCAGGCTGAATGGCAAGCGGATGATCTTCATCGGTACCGGCAAGTACCTCGAGGTGACGGACCTGAGTGATACGCAGGTCCAGTCGCTGTATGGGATCAAGGATGACGACGAGACGACGACCTTGGTCAATCCGCGAACTTCGCTGGTACAGCAGAGCTTTACCGAAACGGAGGCGGCAACGCGTATCGGTACGAGCAACCCGGTACCGTCCAGTGCGCGCGGGTGGTATGTGGACCTCCCAGACGATGGGGAGCGTCAGAACGTCGCCTCCGAACTCGTCAGTGGAGTGTTGATCGTGCCGACTACAGTGCCGACGACGACCGCTTGCGAGCCTGGCGGATACAGTTGGCTCAACTTCCTCGATTACAGAACCGGAGGCCCCGTGCCGACCTGGACGCGGGTGTCGACGCGCTTCAGTGCACCGATCGTCGGTATCAACATCGTCTATATCGATGGCAAGCCGAAGGTTTCGGTGGTGAAGGCCGACAATCCCACGCCAGAAATCGTGCCCACCGAGGAGTTCCCTGGTGGTGGGGCAGCGTTTCAGAGCAAGCGGGCCGTCTGGCGGGAGGTGATTCAGTGAGGCTTGAGTTGCCCCACTTGATGCAACGGATCGGCGGCCCGCTGGCTGCCGGCGCAGTCCTCTGCAGCGGAAGTGTCTTGGCGAGCGATGTCGGTCTGTCGGGTGTGTTCGGTGATCGCGCGGTGATCGTGACCGGTGATGACCGCTTACATACCTTGAGGGTGGGGCAGTTGACGCCGGATGGCGTGCGATTGATCTCGGTCAGGGGAGACTCCGCTGTTGTTGAGATTGACGGAAAGCGGCAGACCCTTGCGCTGGGGCAGCGGGTAGTCAGCAAGAGTTCACCGGATGAACGCGTGCGCATCGTCATCGAAGGTGACAGCCGCGGTCACTTCGTCGTGCCGGGCACGGTCAATGGCGCGTCGATGCGCTTCCTGGTCGATACGGGCGCAACCTCTGTGTCGTTGAGTGCCGCCGATGCGCAGCGCGCCGGAATCGACTACAAGAAGGGGCTACGCGGCCAGAGCAATACCGCGAATGGCATTGCACCCATCTGGATCGTCAAACTGAACTCGATTCGTGTCGGAGGCATCGAACTCTCGGGCGTCGATGCTGCGGTCCACGAAAGCGAGATGCCTTTCGTTCTTCTGGGCATGAGTTTCTTGAACCGCATGCAGATGACCCGGGACGGCAGCCGTCTCGTACTGGAGCGACGCTATTGACTGAAGGTGCGAGCTTGAGAGACGAGGATCAAGGAACATGGCCGTAACAATGGCTAAGCAACTTGAGCAGTTGCGTTCACTCCTTGCACTGCCTGGAGATCGCCCCCGGAACGGCGATTGGCCCGAGATGCTTGATGGCAGCCACCATAAACCGGCAGCGGTGCTTGTGCCCCTTGTGATGGGCCGCGCTGATCCCGCGATTCTCCTCACCCGCCGTACCGACCATCTCCACCACCATCCGGGCCAGATCAGCTTCCCGGGTGGCCGTGTCGAGGCGCAGGATTCGACGCCTGTTGACACCGCACTTCGTGAGACCGAGGAAGAAATCGGTCTCGACCGTCGCCACGTCGAGTTGCTTGGCGCCTTGCCTGACTATTACACCGGCACGGGATTTCGCGTGACGCCTGTGGTCGGGCTTGTGCATCCGCCGTTCGAACTCCAACTGGATGCGTTCGAGGTGGCGGAGGCCTTCGAGGTGCCGTTGGGACATTTTCTCGACCCGGCCAACCATCAACGCCATAGTCTGGTGCACGAGGGGCGAGAAAGACAGTTCCACGCCATGCCTTACAAGGACTACTTCATCTGGGGTGCGACTGCTGGGATCCTCATGTCCTTGTACCGTCTGCTGAGGGAGCCGGAGCGTTGATACAGAGACCTCAAGGGGCGATCTGAAACGCCTTGTTCACGGGTGTTGGCGCCCGTCGTGCGCACGAGCTGTCATTGGCAGTTGTGGTATCTTGGATGAAACAGATTCCGAGTCCCTTCCTCGTTCCCCGGTTGCTGCATGACGCTCTTCTCGCTGATCATTGCCCTGCTGCTCGAGCAGGTGCGCCCGTTACCGGTCAAACACGTTGTGCTCGACCCGCTCGCGACCTTGTCGGGCGCCTTGGTGCGTCGCTTTA
The DNA here is from genome assembly GCF_000310165.2 of Thauera sp. 63. NCBI lineage: Bacteria > Pseudomonadati > Pseudomonadota > Betaproteobacteria > Rhodocyclales > Zoogloeaceae > Thauera > Thauera sp. 63. The sequence continues at coordinate 340,199 of NZ_AMXC01000001.1, read as the reverse complement.
ATGACGGACAGGCGCAACATGGACGAATGGCATGGGCTCTGGTCGTCATAATCGGGACGGGCGGTACGGCGCTGCTTCATTACCTTCTTTGGGAAGTACATCCGGCGCTCGCGTTTGCGTTCAACGTGGCGGCGCTTTATCTGACGATGGGCTTTCGTCAGGAGAGTCATTTCTTCACCGACATCCACCTGGCCTTGCGGATGGGGGAACTCGACCGGGCGCGGACCCTGCTCGGAGAGTGGCGGGGAGGCAGCTATCGGGATGCGAGTTCGAGCGAGGTGGCGCGCCTGACAATCGAACAGGCGCTGGTGGCAGCGCACCGCAACGTGTTCGGCGTGGCTTTCTGGTTCGTGATTCTGCCGGGCCCGAGCGGCGCTGTGATGTATCGACTGGCGCGTTTCTTCGCCGAGGACTGGGGGCGGCGTACCGACCCCGAGTTCGGCGAGTTTGGCCGCTTCGCGCGCAGGGCGTTCGAGGTGATCGACTGGTTGCCGGTGCGACTCACCGCGGCCTCGTTCTCGATCGTTGGTAACTTCGAGGATGCAATCTACTGTTGGCGCACGCAGGCCGTGCTGTGGCCCGACAGATCGTCGGCTATACTGCTTTCAAGTGGCGGGGGAGCGCTGGGCGTCAGACTTGGCATGCCCATCCATGAGTCCGGTGAGATCGTCGACCGACCTGAACTGGGGCAGGGCGACGAAGCCGACGCTGACCACATGCAAAGCACGGTAGGCCTGGTGTGGCGGGCGCTGCTGGTGTGTTTGTTCATGCTTGCCCTGCTTGGCCTAGCCGGCTGGGTGGGCGGGTAAGATTTCGATTTCCTAGGAGGGAGTTCGCATGGCAAACCGTGAAGTCGTTGTTCTGAGTGCTGTTCGTTCCGCTGTCGGCGGTTTTGGTGGTTCGCTGAAGGACATGGAGCCGTCGGAGCTTGGCGCCGTCGTCGCCAAGGAAGCGTTTGCCCGTGCGGGTGTGGACCCGAAGGCGGTTTCGTTCGCTGCGGTGGGTAACTGCATTCCGACCGACTCGCGCTACGCCTATGTGGCCCGCGTGGCGACGGTGAACGCTGGCATGTCGATGGACTCGGTGGCGTTTGCGGTCAATCGGCTGTGCGGTTCGGCGCAGCAGGCCATCGTCAGCGCCTCGCAGGCGATCATGCTGGGCGATGCGGACTATGCGATCGGCGGTGGCGTCGAAGTGATGTCGCGCGGCGCGTATCTGCTGCCGGCGCTGCGTAGCGGTGCGCGCATGGGTGACACCAAGGCGATCGATGCCATGGTGGCCGTGCTGACCGACCCGTTCGGCGTGGGTCACATGGGCATCACTGCGGAGAACCTGTGCTCCAAGTGGGGCATCTCGCGTGAAGAGCAGGATGCCTTTGCGCTGGAGTCGCAAAAGCGTGCTGCGGCCGCAATCGCCGAAGGGCGCTTCAAGGACCAGATCGTCCCGATCACCTTCGAGACGCGCAAAGGCACCGTGGTGTTCGACACCGATGAGCATCCGCGCATGACCACGATGGAAGCGCTGGGCAAGATGAAGCCGGCGTTCAAGAAGGATGGTTCGGTAACCGCCGGCAACGCCTCGGGCATCAATGACGCCGCCGCCTTCCTGGTGCTGGCCGACGCCGCCAAGGCTGCCGCTGCCGGCCAGAAGCCGATCGCCCGCCTGGTGTCCTATGCCATTGCCGGCGTGCCGAACGATGTGATGGGCGAAGGCCCGATTCCGTCGACCAAGCTCGCGCTGCAGCGCGCTGGCCTGAAGCTCGACCAGATGGACGTGATCGAGTCGAACGAAGCCTTTGCGGCCCAGTCGATCGCGGTCAATCGCGGGCTGGAACTGGATACGAGCAAGGTCAACCCGAACGGTGGCGCCATCGCCTTGGGTCATCCGGTGGGTGCGACCGGCTCGGTGATCATCACCAAGCTGCTGCATGAGCTGATCCGCGTGAATGGCCGCTACGGCCTGGCAACGATGTGTATCGGTGGTGGCCAGGGCATCACGACGGTGTGGGAACGCGTCTAAGCGCGCTCGGTCGACACCACGAAAAAACCGCGCAGCCCATTTGGGCTTGCGCGGTTTTTTTGTTCCTGGCTTGCGAGCTCGCGCCAGCGTGCGCCGGTCAGCCAAGGGGCGTCAGTCTGGATCCTTTTCCAGCTTGATCGATGCCGAGTTGATGCAATAGCGCAGACCGGTGGGCTGCGGCCCGTCTTCGAAGACGTGGCCGAGGTGGGCGCCGCACTGCTGGCAAAGCACTTCGGTGCGTACCATGAAATGGCTGCGGTCGATGGCGGACTCGACGTTGTCGGGTTCAGCGGCCGTCCAGAAGCTGGGCCAGCCGCAACCGGCGTCGAACTTGTGCTCTGAGCGGAATAGCGGGGCGCCGCAGCAGACACAGTTGTAGGCCCCCTTGTCCCAGACGTTCCAGTATTCGCCGGTGAAGGCGCGCTCGGTGCCCTTCTCGCGCGTGACGTGGTACTGCATGTCGCTGAGTTGGGCACGCCATTCGGTGTCCGGTTTTTCGATCTTGCGAGTCATCGTCGTATGCCTGCCTGAGTAAGCGCTTAGTGCAGATGGCGCGGCATTTGTTCCGCGCGATCCTCGGGCATCTCTGCGTGCACGACCTCGCCCTCGGGCGACGGGTACATCGGGGCGCCGCAGTCGTCGCAATACTCGAGCGGGAACTGGTGATCGAGGTGCACGACGTCATTCACGCCACACTCGCGCAGCACGGCTTCGATCTGTGCGGCGCAGTCGGTGCTGTCGTCCTCTGCGCCAAGCAGTGGCCAGACCACGCCATGCACGACCTGGTCGCTGCCGCGCACCGTGATGCCGACGCGGTACTCCTCGAGCTGGCGGTCCCAGAAGGGGGCAATGACTGCGCGAAGGTTGGCGGCCGGCGTTTCGAGCGCGGTGCCGAGGAAGGCCACCGAGGCGCGGATCGAGTAGGGGCGGCTGTCCTTGTCCGCCGCGCGGCTGGCGGCGAAGTAACTCTCGGGCAGCACGAGATCGATGGCGCAACCCGGCAGCAGCGGCGCAAGGCAGGCGCCGCCCTGGGTGCGCCATTGGTCGCGGGCGGTGTCGCGGCTGCCGTCGTCCTCCTGCCAGCGGAAGAGGGCCGCGCCCCGCGGAACGGCGACCGCGGCGAGCAGGTAGCGGGTGTCCGACAGGAACTGCGCTGTCTCGGGCATGCCTTCGGTACTGATCCGCAGGTCGTGGTTGTCCATTGCGGCGGTGCCCAGCACCTTGGCGAACTCTGCCGTGGCGCAGTAGCCCTGCGGCAACTGGTCGGGACTGAAAAGGAAGTCTGCCAGCGCAAGCCGTGCCCCCTTGGCGAGTACGTGCGCCTGCAGATGCACACGAAGGTTCGCCAGGACGGCGGGCGGGATGCTCGAGGCGGGAATGCGGTAGCGAGACCACGCCAGAATGGGGGCTGCGACCAACACCACGTCATGCGTCGAAAAAGCGCCGGCGGCACATTCGGCACGCGACTCGATGAAGTCGGCAAGTTCGTCGTAGGCGCGCGGTTCGGTGCTGTAGAGGTGATCGAGTGCTGCGTTGAGCGCCTCTTCCTCATCGTCGGCGAGATTCGCGTCGATGGTGCTGCTCAGTTGCTGGTCCCAATAGCGGTCTTCGACACGGCTGCCGGATTCGGTCAGTCCGTTGGCGAGCCAGACGAGTCTTTCGGCGATGCGGCCAAGGCCGCCACGGCGCTTGAGGCGCGTTCTTTTCATCGGGATGTCCTGTTGCTGTTGGGGCGTCCGCAGGCGCGGGCGCGACGGATCGTATTGTAGTCGATCGTGCGCGGAAGCCCCGCGCATCAGAATCCGGGGCGGTCGACGCGGACGGTCTGCAGGATCGTTGCGGAGATCTCCTCGATGGATTTCGTGGTCGAGTCGAGCCAGCGGATGTTCTCGCGCCGCATGAGTTTGTGTGCGGCGTCGATTTCGTAGCGACAGTTCTCGAACGAGGCATATCGGCTGTTCGGGCGGCGCTCCTGGCGGATCTGCGACAGGCGTTCCGGCGCGATGGTGAGGCCAAACAGTTTGGTGCGGTACTTGTGCAACTCGCCTGGCAGCTTGTTGCGCTCGAAGTCCTCGGGAATCAGCGGGTAGTTGGCGGCCTTGACGCCGAACTGCATCGCCAGGTAGAGGCTGGTAGGCGTCTTGCCGGAACGCGAGACGCCGACGAGGATCACGTCGGCTTCCGCGAGTTCGCCGTCGCTCGACACGCCGTCGTCGTGCGCCATCGCGAAGTTGATGGCTTCGATGCGGTGCTTGTAGTTGATGCTGTCGGCGATGCCGTGGAAGCGTCCGACAGCATGGGTCGAACGTTGCCCGAGTTCGGTTTCGAGCGGGCCGATGAAGCGTTCGAAGAGATCAAGGAACAGGGCGTCGGCCTTGTGCAGCGCAGCAATCGTGTCGTCGTTCACAAGGGTGCTGAACACGATCGGGCGGACGCCGTCGGCTGCGGCGGCCTCGCGAATCTGCGCCGCACATTCGATGGCCTTGTCGATGTCGTCCACGAACGGCGCACGGACCTGCCTGAACCTGCCTTCAGGAAACTGTGCAAGCAGGCTGTGGCCTAGGGTTTCGGCCGTGATGCCGGTGCCGTCGGAGACGAAGAATACGGTGCGGGTGGGCACTTCACTCATGATGGATACCTGTATGCGCCGGCCGGAGCGGCCGGGTGGGTATTGGGGCAAACCCTGTCGTGCGGCAGAGCACAATAAAACGGTAAAATCGCATTTTGCTTTCTATCTCCCTTTTGCGGAAGTCCAGCCATGACTCGCTACGTGATCCCTTTCAACGAACTGCGCATGACCGATGTCGAAAAGGTCGGCGGCAAGAACGCCTCGCTCGGCGAGATGATCAGCCAGCTGCCGTCCAGCGTACGCGTGCCCGGTGGTTTTGCGACGACCGCAGAAGCCTACCGCGAATTCCTCGCCCATGACGGTCTGGCTGATCGCATCAATGCCGCGCTCGACGCCCTCGACGTCGACGACGTCGACGCGCTGGCGAAGACCGGTGCGCAGATCCGCCAGTGGATCATCGACATTCCGTTCCCGGCGCAGCTCGAAGCGGAGATCAAGTCGGCGTACGAGAAGATTACCGCCGAAGGCGAGGGCAGTTTTGCCGTGCGCTCGTCGGCAACCGCCGAAGACCTGCCGGACGCCTCTTTTGCCGGCCAGCAGGAAACCTTCCTGAACATTCACGGCTACGAGAACATCCTGCACGCCATGAAGGAAGTGTTCGCGTCGCTCTACAACGACCGCGCGATCGCCTACCGCGTTCACAAGAACTTTGCCCACGCCGACGTCGCGCTGTCGGCGGGCGTGCAGCGCATGGTGCGCTCGGACTCAGGTGCCTCGGGCGTCATGTTCTCGATCGACACCGAGTCGGGTTTCGATCAGGTCGTGTTCATCACCGCGTCCTACGGTCTGGGAGAGACGGTGGTGCAGGGTGCAGTGAACCCGGACGAGTTCTACGTGCACAAGCCCACGCTGGCGCTCGACAAGCCGGCGATCATCCGCCGCAACCTGGGCTCCAAGCTGATCAAGATGGTGTTCACCGACAAGGCCGTGGCGGGTAAGTCGGTTCGCACGGTGGATGTGCCCGAAGCCGATCGCAACCGCTTCTCGCTGACCGACGAGGATGTGCTGGAGCTGGCCCGCTACGCGGTGATCATCGAGAAGCACTACGGCCGCCCGATGGACATCGAGTGGGGCAAGGATGGCGTCGACGGCAAGCTCTACATCCTGCAGGCGCGACCCGAGACCGTGAAGAGCCAGGACACCGGTCTGGTGATGGAGAAGTACCGCCTCAAGCAGTACGGCAAGGCGCTGACGCACGGCCGTGCCATCGGCCAGAAGATCGGCGCCGGTGTGGTGCGGGTGGTGAGCGATGCCTCCGAGATGAATCGCGTGCAGGCGGGCGACGTGCTCGTCACCGACATGACCGACCCGAACTGGGAGCCGGTGATGAAGCGCGCCAGCGCCATCGTCACCAACCGCGGCGGCCGTACCTGCCACGCTGCGATCATCGCGCGCGAACTGGGTATCCCCGCCATCGTCGGCTGCGGCAACGCGACCGACGTCCTCAATGAGGGTGAATCCGTCACCGTGTCCTGCGCCGAAGGCGATACCGGCTACGTGTATCGCGGCAAGCTCGACTACGAGGTCATCACCACCGACATGGGCAACCTGCCCGAGATTCCGGTGAAGATCATGATGAACGTGGGCAACCCCGAGCTCGCCTTCGAGTTCGCGCAGATCCCCAACGGCGGCGTCGGCCTGGCTCGCCTCGAGTTCGTCATCAACAACATGATCGGCATCCACCCGAAGGCGATCCTCGATCTCGGTCAGGTGCCGGCCAACCTGCGGGACGAGATCAACCGCCGCTCGCGTGGCTACGCGACGCCCAAGCAGTTCTTCATCGAGAAGCTGGTCGAGGGCGTGGCGACCATCGCCGCCGCCTTCTATCCGAAACCCGTGATCGTGCGCATGTCCGACTTCAAGTCGAACGAGTACCGCAAGCTGCTCGGCGGCGAGATCTATGAGCCGGAAGAAGAGAACCCGATGCTCGGCTTCCGTGGCGCCTCGCGCTACATCGCCCACAGCTTCCGCGACTGCTTCGAGATGGAAGTGGCGGCGATGAAGAAGGTGCGCAACGAGTTGGGCCTGACCAACGTTCAGATCATGATCCCGTTCGTGCGCAACCTCGAAGAGGCCGCCGGCGTGGTCGATCTGCTGGCCGAGCACGGCCTCAAGCGCGGTGTGAACGACCTCAAGCTGATCATGATGTGCGAGATCCCGTCCAACGCCATCCTGGCCGAGCAGTTCCTGCAGTACTTCGACGGTTTCTCGATCGGCTCGAACGATCTGACCCAGCTCACGCTTGGCCTGGATCGCGACTCCGGTCTGGTGGCGCATGCCTTCGACGAGCGCGACCCGGCGGTCAAGCAGTTGCTGTCGATGTCGATCCAGGCGGCCAACAAGCTCGGCAAGTACGTCGGTATCTGCGGTCAGGGGCCGTCCGACCACGCCGATTTCGCCGAGTGGCTGATGGATGAGGGGATCCAGACCATCTCGCTGAACCCGGATACCGTGGTCGACACCTGGTTGAAGCTGGCCGCGCATCGCGCCCAATAAGCTGGGCGCCGGCGGCGAGCCGGTGCTGAAGTGAGGAGCGGGGGAGGGGCGTGATGCCCGCTCCCCCGTTCCTTTTTTCTGCCCATGAAAAAGCCCGGCCGAGGCAGGTTTCCCTTGGCCGGGCTGTGGCGCTGCGCCGCGGGTGGCGGCGAGCGCTTACCTGCTTAGGCGACGACGACCGGGATCTTGCCGATCTTCGCCTGCCACTCCTTGGGGCCGGTGTTGTGGACGCTGGTGCCGTTGGCGTCGACCGCGACCGTCACCGGCATGTCCTGCACGGTGAATTCGTAGATCGCTTCCATGCCGAGGTCCTCGAAGCCGACGACCTTGGCTTCCTTGATCGCCTTCGACACCAGGTAGGCGGCACCGCCCACGGCCATCAGGTAGGCCGACTTGTTGTCCTTGATCGCCTCGATCGCGACCGGGCCGCGCTCGGATTTGCCGATCATCGAGATCAGGCCCGTCTTCTCCAGCATCATGCGGGTGAACTTGTCCATGCGCGTGGCGGTGGTGGGGCCGGCCGGGCCGACGACTTCGTCACGCACCGGGTCGACCGGGCCGACGTAGTAGATGACGCGATTGGTGAAATCGACCGGCAGCTTCTCGCCCTTCTCCAGCATGTCGGCGATGCGCTTGTGCGCGGCGTCGCGGCCGGTGAGCATCTTGCCGTTCAGCAGCAGGATCTGGCCCGGCTTCCAGGAGGCCACTTCTTCCTTGGTCAGCGTGTCGAGGTTCACGCGGGTGGCGACGTTGGTGTCGGCCTTCCAGGTGACCTGCGGCCAGTCTTCGAGCTTCGGCGTCGGCAGCTGGGCCGGGCCGGAGCCGTCGAGGTGGAAATGCACGTGGCGGGTGGCGGCACAGTTGGGGATCATCGCCACCGGCAGCGACGCGGCGTGCGTCGGGTAGTCCATGATCTTCACGTCGAGCACGGTGGTGAGGCCGCCCAGGCCCTGCGCGCCGATGCCGAGCGCGTTGACCTTGTCCATCAGTTCGAGGCGCAGCTCCTCGACGCGGGACAGCTTGGCGCCCGAGGCGGCCTTCTCGCGCAGTTCGTGGATGTTGACCGGCTCCATCAGCGATTCCTTGGCCAGCAACATCGCCTTCTCGGGCGTGCCACCGATGCCGATGCCGAGGATGCCCGGCGGACACCAGCCCGCGCCCATGGTCGGTACGGTCTTCAACACCCAGTCGACGATCGAGTCGGACGGGTTGAGCATGACCATCTTCGACTTGTTCTCGGAGCCGCCGCCCTTGGCTGCGCAGATGACTTCGACTTCGTCACCTTCGACGATCTCGTAGTGGACCACGGCCGGCGTGTTGTCCTTGCTGTTCTGACGCTTGCCCGCAGGGTCGAGCAGCACCGAGGCGCGCAGCTTGTTGTCGGGGTTGTTGTAGGCGCGGCGCACGCCCTCGTTGATCATCTCCTGGACGCTCCGCTTCGCATCCCACTGGACGTTCATGCCGACCTTGAGGAAGACGACGGCGATACCGGTGTCCTGGCAGATCGGGCGATGACCCTCGGCGGCCATGCGCGAGTTGGTCAGGATCTGCGCGATCGCGTCCTTCGCGGCCGGGCTCTCTTCGCGTTCGTAGGCTTCGCCGAGTGCCTGGATGTAATCGAGCGGGTGGTAGTAGCTGATGTACTGGAACGCATCCGCAATCGACTGAATGAGGTCTTCTTCGCGAATAATCGTCATGACGCTTGGTCTCCGGATGACTTGAGGGGCAGAATGCCGTAGGTGGATCGCAGCTCGATCAACGTTGGAATTTTAGCACCGCGCCCCGGCCGCGTCCTTCATGGCCCCGATAGCAGGCATGTAAGTCCTGTGTAAGATACATGTTCTTAAATGCATGCCATTCGGCGGCAGCCCGGTGACCGGTTGTCGAAACGGATGAACGGATTTCAAGACTGGAGCCAACCAGTCGAGGACCCGCAATGGGTCGGCTTCAACCATTTGATCAGTTGAGGAGAGGTGAGCATGTCCAACGAACAGCAAGTCCGCATTTACAACCCGTCGGAAGAGATGGTGAAGAACGCCGCGGTTTCCGGCATGGACGGATACCGAGCGCTGTGCAAGGAAGCAGAGGACGACTACGAGGGCTTCTGGGGCCGCCGCGCCAAGGAACTGATCGACTGGAAGGTGCCGTTCACCCAGGTGCTCGACGAGAGCAATGCGCCGTTCTTCAAGTGGTTTGCCGACGGCAAGCTCAACGTCTCGTACAACTGCCTCGACCGCAACGTCAATAACGGCCTGGGTGACAAGGTTGCGCTGATCTTCGAAGGCGACAACGGCGACGTCACTCGCGTCACCTACAAGGATCTGCTCGGCCGCGTCAGCAAGTTCGCCAATGCCCTGCGCGGCATGGGCGTCAAGAAGGGCGACCGCGTCGTCATCTACCTGCCGATGTCGATCGAAGGCGTCGTCGCGATGCAGGCCTGCGCCCGTATCGGTGCCACCCACTCGATCGTTTTCGGTGGGTTCTCGGCACACGCGCTGCGCGACCGCATCGAGGATGCGGGCGCGGTCGCCCTGATCACCTCGGACGGCCAGCACCGCGGCGGCAAGGCGCTGCCGCTCAAGCCCATCGCCGACGAAGCCCTGTCGCTGGGTGGCTGCGACACGATCAAGAACGTCGTGGTGGTCAAGCGCACCGGCGGCGACTGCAACATGGTGGCCGGTCGTGACAGCTGGTTCCACGACGTGTGTGCCAACCAGTCGGACGTCTGCGAGCCGGAGTGGGTCGAGGCCGAGCATCCGCTGTTCATCCTCTACACCTCGGGTTCGACGGGCAAGCCGAAGGGCGTCCAGCACTCCTCGGGCGGCTACCTGCTGCAGGCCGTGCTGTCGATGAAGTACACCTTCGACATCAAGCCGAACGACATCTTCTGGTGCACCGCGGACATCGGCTGGGTCACCGGCCACACCTACATCACCTACGGCCCGCTCGCCTGCGGTGCGACCGAGATCGTGTTCGAGGGCGTGCCGACCTATCCGGATGCAGGCCGCTTCTGGAAGATGATCCAGGACCACAAGGTCAGCATCTTCTACACCGCGCCGACCGCGATCCGCTCGTTGATCAAGGCCGCGGACAACAACCCGACCGTGCATCCCACCAAGTACGACCTGTCCAGCCTGCGCCTGCTCGGCTCGGTGGGCGAACCGATCAACCCGGCGGCCTGGGAGTGGTACTACCAGAACGTCGGCGGCAGCCGCTGCCCGATCGTCGATACCTTCTGGCAGACGGAAACCGGCGCCCACATGATCACGCCGATGCCGGGTGCCACGCCGATGGTGCCGGGCTCCTGCACGCTGCCCTTCCCGGGCATCCAGGCTGCGGTGGTCGACGAGACCGGTACCGAAGTGCCGTGGGGGCAGGGCGGGATTCTGGTGGTCAAGAAGCCGTGGCCGTCGATGATCCGCACCATCTGGGGCGATCCGGACCGCTTCGTGAAGTCCTACTACCCGGCGGACTTCCAGGGCAAGCTCTACCTCGCTGGCGACGGCGCGATCCGCGACGTGGAAACGGGCTACTTCACGATCACCGGCCGCATCGACGACGTGCTGAACGTGTCCGGTCACCGCATGGGCACCATGGAAATCGAATCGGCGCTGGTGGCGCACGAAAAGGTTGCCGAGGCTGCCGTCGTTGGCCGTCCGGACGATGTGACCGGCGAGGCGATCGTGGCCTTCGTGGTGCTGAAGGGGCCGCGCCCCACCGGCGAAGAGGCTGCCAAGACGATCAAGGAACTGCAGAACTGGGTTGGACTCGAGATCGGGCCGATCGCCAAGCCGAAGGACATCCGCTTTGGCGAGAACCTGCCGAAGACCCGCTCGGGCAAGATCATGCGCCGTCTGCTGCGCCAGCTTGCCAAGGGTGAGGACGTCACGCAGGACACCTCGACGCTCGAGAACCCGCACATCCTCGAGCAGCTCAAGGGCTGACCGGTTTCAGGCCGGGCAGGTGTCCGGCCTGCAATGATCGACAGGGGAGGACCCGGCGCGATGCCGGGTGGGAAGGGGAGACGGGCGCGCAGTGCGCGCCCCCTGTTCGTACGGTGCGCCCAACCTGCCACTCAGAGCAGGGGGCGCATTCGTCTTTTGGTCGGGGCGTCCATCATGGGAGGGACATGATGCGCAAGGCACTCGCGGGGCAGCGCCTGGTGGCGGTGTTCATCGCCGGCGTACTGCTGCTCAATTTTCCCTTGCTCGCGCTGTTTGACGGGCCGTCGACGCTGTTCGGCTGGCCCTTGCTCCATGTCTATCTGTTCGGCGTGTGGTCCGCGCTGATCGTGCTCGTGGCCTGGATCGTCGAGCGCGGGCCGCGCTGAGGAAGGTGCGATGCTGCCTGGCTGGCTGATCGTCGGCGTATCGTTCGCCTATCTGCTGACGCTGTTCGCAATCGCCTATGTCGGCGACCGCCGCGCGGATCAGGGGCGCTCCATCATCGCCAACCCCTGGACCTACGGCCTCTCCCTGGCCGTCTATTGCACTGCGTGGACCTATTTCGGCAGTGTCGGGCGTGCGGCATCGGGCGGAGTCTGGTTCCTGCCCACCTACCTGGGGCCGACCCTGGGCATGGCACTGGCCTGGCTGGTGGTGCTCAAGATGATCCGCATCGCGCGCAGTCATCGCATCACCTCGATTGCGGACTTCGTCGCGTCACGCTACGGCAAGAGCCATCTGCTCGGTGGCCTGGTGACCGTCATCGCGGTCGTCGGCATCGTTCCCTATATCGCGCTACAGCTGAAGGCCGTCTCGAGCGCCTATGCACTCCTCATCGAGGATGCCGACGCGCTGCTGCACCTTGGCGAGTCGGGCGGCTGGTGGCTCGATAGCACCCTTTACGTCGCCCTGACGCTGGCGGCGTTCACCGTCCTGTTCGGCACGCGGCACCTCGACACGACCGAGCGCCACGAAGGCATGGTGGCCGCGATTGCGTTCGAGTCGGTCGTCAAGCTGCTGGCATTCCTCGCCGTCGGGTTCTATGTCACCTACGTCCTTTATGACGGCTTTGGCGACCTGTACGCGCGCGCCCTTGCCGAGCCCGGACTTGCCGCCCTGCTCGCGTTCAACGGCAGCGGACAAAGCGGATACGGCGGCTGGTTCGCCTATGTCCTGCTGGCCATGCTGTCGGTGATCTTCCTGCCGCGTCAGTTCCAGATTGCCGTCGTCGAGAACGTCAATGAGCAGCATCTGCGGCGGGCGACGTGGCTGTTTCCTGCCTATCTGCTGGCGATCAACATCTTCGTCATCCCGATTGCGCTCGGCGGCCTGCTGCATTTCGGGCGGGGCACGGTCGACCCCGATACCTTCGTGCTGACCTTGCCGCTCGCCCATGACAACGCCGCGCTGGCGCTGTTCGCCTTCATCGGCGGGCTCTCGGCGGCGACCGGGATGGTCATCGTCGAGGCGATCGCCTTGTCGACCATGGTCTGCAACGACCTCGTGATGCCGCTGCTGTTGCGTAGTCGCCGCCTTGCGCTGTCCGAGCAGCGCGACCTGACCCGCCTCCTGCTCGGCATCCGTCGGGGCGCGATCGTCGGCGTACTCCTGCTGGGTTATGTCTATTTCAGGCTCGCCGGTGAAGCCTATGCGCTGGTCAGCATCGGCCTCATCAGCTTTGCGGCCGTCTCGCAGTTTGCCCCCGTCGTGCTCGGCGGCATGTACTGGCGGGGCGGCACGCGGGAGGGCGCGTTTGCCGGCCTGCTGGCCGGATTCGTGGTGTGGGGCTATACCCTCCTGCTACCCTCGTTCGCGAAGTCGGGCTGGCTCGACCCGTACTTCCTGCAGCACGGACTGTTCGGCTTGAACTGGTTGAGGCCCGAACACCTGTTCGGCCTGACCGGGCTCGACAACATCAGCCATTCACTGTTCTGGAGCATGCTGGCGAACATCGGCTGCTACGTGTTCGTGTCGCTGCTGCGCGTACCGACCGGCGTCGAGGCGAGCCAGGCGGCGCTGTTCGTCGATGTCGGTCGTCGCGGCGATCCGCGTCCCGCCGGGTTCTGGCGTGCGGGGGCCGAGGTGGCAGACCTCGTACCGCTGGTGGCGCGTTTTCTCGGACAGCGTCGCGCCGAAGAGACCTTTGGTGCCTATGCACGGGCGCACGGGCTGGAGCGCATCGATCAGCTCAAGGCCGATCCGGAGCTCGCCCACTTTGCCGAGTCGCTGCTTGCCGGGGCGATCGGCAGCGCGTCGGCGCGCGTGATGGTGGCGACGGTGGTGCAGGAGGAGCCGCTCGGCCTCGGCGAGGTGATGGACATCCTCGACGAGGCCTCCCAGGTCCGTGCCTATTCGCACCAGCTCGAGGAGAAGTCGCGGGCGCTCGAGGCCGCCACCGCGGAACTGCGCGCGGCCAACGAGAAGCTCAAGGAACTCGATCGCCTGAAGGACGATTTCATGTCTTCGGTCACGCACGAGCTGCGCACGCCGTTGACCTCGATCCGGGCGCTGTCCGAGATGATGAAGGATGATCCGGACATCGACGTGGAGGATCGTCAGCGCTTTCTCGGCATCATCGTGTCCGAGACGGTGCGGCTGACCAGGCTCGTCAACCAGGTGCTAGACATGGCGAAGATCGAGTCGGGTCATGCCGAATGGCACAACACCGACATCGATATGTGCGAACTGGTGAGCCATGCCGTCGATGCGACACAACAGTTGTTCCGCGACCGCCGCGCGCAGGTCGAGCTCGATCTGCCCGAACATGTGCCGTTGCTGCGGGCCGACCACGACCGTCTGCTGCAGGTGATGCTGAATCTGTTGTCCAACGCAGCCAAGTTCGTTCCGGTGGACAGCGGTCACGTGCTGGTGCGGCTGCGCCGCAATGGACAGTGGCTGCGGGTCGATGTGCGTGACAACGGTCCAGGGATCGAGCCCGCCCTCGAGCCCGAGATCTTCCAGAAGTTCAGGCAGGGCGGCGACGAGCGTTCGCGCCCGCAGGGCACCGGGCTGGGCTTGCCGATCAGCCGGCAGATCGTAGAGCACTTCGGCGGACGGCTGTGGCTGGAATCGGTGCCCGGGGAGGGGGCGACGTTTTCATTCGAGCTGCCGCTGCCGTCGGCTGCAGGCGGCGAATGACATAGAATGGCGCAGGAGGGAGGAGAAGCGCATGAGTAAAAAGATTCTGATTGCAGACGACGAGCAGAACATCGTAATTTCCCTGGAATTCCTCATGAAGCGCGAGGGCTTCGAAGTGCTGGTGGCGACCGACGGCGAGGAGGCCGTGGCGCGAATCCGCAAGGACTGTCCCGATCTGGTGCTGCTCGATGTCATGATGCCCAAGAAGAGTGGCTTCGAAGTCTGCCAGGAGATCAAGTCCGATCCAGCACTGGGCGGGGTCCGCATCCTGATGCTGACGGCAAAGGGGCGTGACACCGAGGTCGCCAAGGGGCTCGCGCTGGGCGCGGACGCCTACATGACCAAGCCTTTCTCGACCAAGGAGCTCGTCGAAAAAGTCCGCAGCCTGCTGGGGGCGTGACCATGTCCGCCCGGCTCCGGTTCGCGCTCGCGGTGGTCGTGCTGGGGCTGCTGATGACCGGCCCCTTCATCCTCACTGCGCTCATCGTCTGGTTCGAGACTGAGGGCGACGGCCGACAGCAACTCGTCGATGTGCTCGCGCCGCATCTGGGGGTGGGGATGATGCTGACCCTCCTCGGTTTTGCTGCCGGCGTCGGGGTGCTGCGGACGCTGTTCCGCCAGTACGTGCAGGGCTTGCTGCGCATGGCCGAGAATCTGCGCCTGATGCTGGGCGCAAACCGTGGTTTCCGCGTGCAGCCCAACGGACCGCCCGAAGTGCAGATGCTCGCGGTTGCCGCCAACGAGCTGGCGAGCCAGCGCGACGAGATCTTCGGCGACGTCGAGGCGCAGATCGCGCGTGCGAAGGATTCGGTGGAGCAGGAGAAGAACCGCCTCGCGGCGCTGATGTCCGAGCTGACCCAGAGCGTCGTCGTCTGCAACCTCGACGGACGCATCCTGCTCTACAACAACCGCGCACGCATGCAGTTCCGTGCCCTGTCCGACGCGCCTGGCGTGGCGGGCGGTGGCGAGCTGATCGGCCTCGGCCGCTCCATCTATGCGGTGTTCGAACGCAACCTGATTGCCCACGCGCTTGAAACCATCCAGCAGCGCCTGAAGCGCGGGGTCGCACAACCGCAGGCGAATTTCGTCACGACCACCCGTGCAGGCCAGCTGCTGCGCGTGCAGATGTCGCCGGTGCTGGCAGTCGCACGCAGCGAGGAAAAGATCGAAGGCGGGGAGGCCGTGCCCGAGCGCACCTTCACCGGCTTCATCCTGATGCTCGACAACATCACGCGGAACTTCGAGACCGAGTCGCGGCGCGACCAGATGCTGCACAACCTCACGGAAGGCAACCGCGCCTCGCTGGGGAATGTCCGGGCCGCTGCCGAAATGCTCGAATACGGCGACCTGCCCGACGAGATGCGTGACCGCTTCCGCAAGGTCATTCGCGATGAGGTGCAGGCCATGGGCCAGCGCCTGAACGATACCGCGAGCGAGTTTGCGGATTCGCTGAAGGTGCGCTGGCCGCTGGAAGAGATGCTGGGGGCCGACCTCATCGCGGCGGTGCAGCGCCGCATCGAGGAGCGCATCGGCTTGCCTACCAAGCTCGAGGAGGTGGACGAGCGCCTGTGGGTGAAGGTCGACAGCTTCTCGCTGATGCAGGCGCTGACCTACCTCGCAAACCGTCTTTCCGACGAATTCGAGGTGCGCGAGGTGCGTTTCCGCCTGAGCTCGGCGGGCCGGCTCGTTCACCTCGACCTGATCTGGTCGGGCCAGGCGATGAGCACCGAGACGGTCATGAGCTGGGAGCTCGAGCCGATGAAGATCGACGACGAGAGCAGCCCGCTGACGGTGCGCGACGTCATCGACCGCCACGACGGCGAGATGTGGCTCGAGCGCGAGAAGGTCCGCCATCGTGCCTTCTTCCGCATCCTGTTGCCTGCCGCCATCCCGCAGGAGCAGTCGGAAGCGGAACTCTTCCTGCGTGGCGAGAGCCGTCCCGAGTACTACGACTTCGACCTGTTCGCGTGGTCGGAGAAATCGCACGGTATCGAGGACCGCCCGCTCACCGAACTTGCGTTCACGGTTTTCGACACGGAGACGACGGGCCTGAACCCGTCGCAGGGCGACGAGATCATCCAGATCGGCGCAACGCGGGTGCTCAACGGCAAGCTCTTGCGCAACGAGTCCTTCGAGCAGTTGATCGACCCGCGCCGCCCGCTGGCTGCCGAGTCGGCGAAAATCCACGGCATCACGGCCGAGATGCTGCGCGGACAGCCCACCATCGAGTCGGTGCTGCCGGCTTTCCACGCGTTTGCCGCGGATACCGTGCTGATCGCGCACAACGCCGCGTTCGACATGCGCTTCCTGCAGTTGAAGGAAGAGCAGACCGGCCTTCGCTTCGACCAGCCGGTCATCGACACCCTGCTGTTGTCGGCCGTCGTGCATCCGAACCAGGAGTCGCATCGGCTCGAGGCGATTGCCGAGCGCCTCGGCCTGACCATCGTCGGTCGCCACACCGCACTGGGCGACGCGATCGTCACTGCCGAGGTGTTCCTCAAGCTCCTGCCGCTGCTGGCCGAGAAGGGCATTCGTACCCTGCGCGAAGCGCGCGAGGCGGCGGAAAAGACCTACTACGCGCGGATCAAGTATTGATGGACTGCGCTACGGGGTTGCGAACCGGCCGGCGGAGGGGACGATGAGCAACCCTTCGGCGTTCGCGCGCCGCCTGCGACGCTATTACGCCTGGTACACCGGTACCTTCCTGCTGTTCGTGGTCGGCCTCGCGATTGGCGAGTACTACGGGCTGTCGTCGCACCTGATCGGTCACATCTTCCTGTTCGTCACCATCGCCATCTACGCCGGTATCGGCGTGATGAGCCGTACCTCCGACGTGTCGGAGTATTACGTCGCGGGACGACGTGTGCCCGCCATGTTCAATGGCATGGCGACCGCGGCGGACTGGATGAGCGCGGCCTCGTTCATCGGCCTGGCGGGCACGCTGTATTTCTCGGGCTTCGAAGGACTGGCCTTCGTCACCGGCTGGACCGGAGGCTTCGTGCTGGTGGCCTTGTTGCTGGCGCCCTACCTGCGCAAGTTCGGCCAATACACCATTCCGGATTTCCTCGGCGCGCGCTACGAGGGCAACGTGGCGCGCCTGGTGGGGCTGGGGGCCACGATTCTCGCGAGCTTCGTCTATCTGGTCGCGCAGATCTATGGCGTAGGGCTCGTCACCAGTCGCTTCGTCAGCATCGAGTTCGAGATCGGTCTGTTCGTCGGGCTGGCCGGCATCCTCGTGTGCTCATTCCTCGGCGGCATGCGGGCGGTGACCTGGACCCAGGTGGCACAGTACGTGATCCTGATCATCGCCTACCTCGTGCCGGTGGTGATCCTGTCGTACAAGCTCACCGGCATCCCGATCCCGCAGGCGGTGTATGGCACGGTGCTGCAGCAGATCAGCGAGCGCGAGCAGGATCTGTTCGAGGCGCCCAGCGAGATCGAGGTCCGCTCCCTGTACCGCCTTCGCGCGGAGGGCTATGCGGCCAAGATCGACGCGCTGCCCGGTTCGCTCGAGGTCGAGCGGCGCGCCTTGATCGAGCGTCTCAATGCGCTGCGGCTGGGTAATGCGTCGGCGCGTGACATCGCCCTGACCGAACGCACGCTGCGCGACCTGCCGCGCACGGCCGACGAGGCCCGTGTGCAATGGGAGAAGGCGCGGATCGATGCGCTCGAGCGCGCGCGACCGCCGCCGCGGCATGCGCAGGCGCATCCGGGCGCCACACCCGAAGAATCAGCCGTGGCCCGCAACAACTTCCTTGCGCTCATGTTCGTGCTGATGGTCGGTACGGCCGCGCTGCCGCACATCCTGATGCGCTACTACACCACGCCCGGTGTCACCGACGCACGCAAGTCGGTGCTGTGGTCGCTGTTCTTCATCTTCCTGCTGTATGTCACCGCGCCGGCCTACGCCGTGTTCGCCAAGTGGGAGGTGTACCACAACGTCGTGGGGTCGAGCCTCAGCATCCTGCCCGAGTGGGTGGCGTCATGGGGCAAGGTGGGGCTGGTCCGCATCGAGGACCTGAACGCCGATGGCATCCTGCAGCTGGCGGAACTGCGCCTGAACACCGATGTGATCGTGCTGGCAACGCCCGAGATCGCCGGCTTGCCTTATGTCGTGTCGGGTCTGGTGGCGGCGGGCGGTCTGGCCGCTGCGTTGTCGACCGCCGATGGCTTGCTGCTGACGATCTCGAATGCGCTGTCGCATGATCTGTATTACAAGGTCATCAACCCGGCGGCGACGACCCACCGCCGGCTCGTGATCTCGAAATCGCAGCTGCTGGTGGTGGCAGTGGTGGCCGCGTGGGTCGCGTCGCTGCGCCCGGACAACATCCTGTTCATGGTGGGGCTGGCCTTCTCGATCGGGGCCTCGGCCTTCTTTCCGGCACTGGTGTTGGGCATCTTCTGGAAGCGGGCAAACCGTCCGGGCGCGGTTGCGGGCATGCTGCTGGGACTGGCCGTCACGCTGTACTACGTCGTCCGCACGCACAGCTTCTTCGGCGGCTCGATGAGCAATGCCTGGTTCGACATCAACCCGATCTCGGCTGGGGTGTTTGGCGTGCCGCTCGGTTTCCTGACGATCGTGCTGGTCAGCCTGGCCACGCGTCCGCCGCCGCAGGAGATCCAGGACCTGGTCGATTACGTGCGCTATCCGCAACTGCCGCCGGATCACGACCGTTCGCCTCGAAGCTGAGGGCGGCATGCCTGGCCGTGCAGCTTCGCTGCCCGGGCAAAGGGGGGCAGCGGTTCAGGCGGATGCGTTTGCGAGCCAGGCGAGCAATGCGGCCTCTTCCAGCGGCCTCGCGTACAGCCAGCCCTGTCCCTCGTCGCAGCCAAGGGCGAGCAGCGCGTCGCGCTGGGCTTCGGTTTCGATGCCTTCGGCCGTCACCGCCATGCGCTGCGTGTGCCCGAGGCTGATCACCATGCGTGCAATGCTATTGTCCTGAAGCATCTCGGTGACGAAACTCCGGTCGATCTTCAGGCGTTGCGCATCGAGATGACGCAGCACGCTGAGCGACGAGAAGCCCGTGCCGAAATCATCGATCGCCACGCGAACGCCCAGCGTCTTCAGCGCCGCAAGCAGTCCTCTCACCAGTTCGAGGTCCTCGGCGGCCATCGATTCGGTGATCTCGAGTTCCACTTGCGATCCGGGCACGCCGGCCTCATCCAGGCTGGCCTTCAAGAGCATCATGAAATCGGGATCGCGCAGCTGTACGTGCGACACATTGATCGCCATGGTGAGTGCATCGTGACCCGCATCGCGCAGCCGGCGTAGCTGCTGGCAGGCGTTGCGCAGGACGAAAGCACCCAGCGCGATCATGAGGCCAGACTGCTCGGCCAGCGGAATGAAGCGATCGGGCGCGATGAGTTCTCCGTTCGCGGTACGCCAGCGCAGCAGCGCTTCGACCCCGCTCGGCCGCCCGTTCGCCAGATGAACCTTGGGCTGGTAGACCACGAAGAAGCGATCGTGGGCATCGAAGGCCTCGCGCAGTTCGCGCAGCAGGTGCATGCGTGCGCGGGCATCCTGTCCGAGTGCCGCCGAGAAATACACGGCGGTGCCGCGGTGATGCAGCTTGGCCTGCTTCAATGCGACATGCGCGTCCTTCAACAGCGCCGGGCCGTAACAGTCACGTGTGCCCAGTTGCACCAATCCGATCGTGGCCGACAATCTCACGCGCTGCCCAGCGACGTCGAATGACTCGGTGAAGAGTTGCTGCAGCGTGTCGGGCTTGACCATGCGTGAGTGGCCGAGTACCGCGAACAGGTCGCTACCCAGCCGTGCCAGGTGGCATTCGGGCAGGACCGCCTGCGCCCGGGCGACGATCGCCTTCAGGGCTGCGTCGCCGAACTCGTGTCCGAGCGTGTCGTTGATCGCCGAAAAATCGTCGATGTCGAGCAGGGCGAGGGTGGAGCTGGCGGGCTCCAGCGCGGGGTCTGCGAGGTGCTCGAGCAGGCGGTTCAGGTTGGGGATGCGGAGCAAGGGGTCAAGGTAGGCCTGGTCGATGAGGCGGTCGTACAGCAACACGTTCTCGAACCCGACCGCCATGCTCGAGCAGAACACTTCGAGCAGATGGCGATCGCCTTCGCGCAGGGGGCCGGACAGCTCGACATACGCGGCGAGGCGGCGCTCCGCCGGGGTGGGGAAGTAGATCGCCAGCGCCGGCGCGAAAAGACTGCGTTGTTCGTCCAGGCAGCGCATCAGTGCGTCGCGGATCACCGCCGTGTCGAGTGCGGCGAGCGGCTGCAGCACGTACTTGCGGAAGCGCCCGGCGGCGGCGATGACGCGCGCGGGTTCGCCGACGCTCGACAGGCCGCCCTGGGCGCAGACGAGCCCTTCGGCACGCACGCCGAGCAGGGCGCACAACTGATCCACCACGCCTTCGGCAAAGCGCTGCATGCCCCGCAGCTTGGAGAGCTCTGTACTCGCTCGGACGATGCTTTCGAGCCCCTGACGCATGCGCTCGTGCGTACGCATCTGGCGATAGACCCGAATCGACGCGGTGAGGCTCGTGAAAAGCCGTACGCGGGTCAGTTCGGACTTGGTCCTGTAGTCGTTGATGTCGTAGTTCCGAACGGTCTCCAGTTCCGGTGCATAGCCCGGCTGTCCTGTGCGCAGGATGATGCGCAGTGCGCTGCGCTTCAGTGACTCGCGCACTTTGCGCACGACCTGCAGGCCCGCGTTGTCCCACTCCATGACCACGTCGAGCAGCATCACGGCGAGGTCTTCGTGTTGCGCGACCTGCAGCAGGGCCGCCTCGCCCGTGTGCGCGTGCAGCAGCCGGATGGGACGGTCCTCGACGAGCATGCCGCGCAGCGCGAGCTCGGTTGCGCGATGCACGTCCTCGTCGTCATCGACGATCAGCACTTGCCAGGGCTCGGGCGCCTCGGTGTCGCTTGGCGAGGCGGGAATGTCCTCTTCGATCGCGATCAGTTCGTCGTCGGCGCTGAAGCTCGATTCGTCGTGTTGCATGCAGGGTCTCCGGGCGTGAGGACCGGCTATCGGTTCAAGGATGTGAGGATGGCCCGCCATCGTCTTCGGGGCTGGTGCGAAGCGGTGGGGCGTTCAGCGGTAGCTCCAGGATCGCGCTGCTGCCCACGCCAGGCACGCTTTCAATGCGAACGCTGCCTCCCAGGACGCCGGTGACGAGCGTATGGACGATATGCAAGCCCAATCCCGATCCGCCGCGTCCGAGTTTCGTGGTGAAGAACGGATCGAAAATACGCGGGAGCTGGTCGGCTTCGATGCCACAACCGTCGTCGCTGATCTGGAGGCGCACGCGGAGGCCGGGCAGGGGCGTGCCGGAAATGCGTACCGTGCCGCCGGAGCGGCCATCGAAAGCGTGGACGACGGCGTTGTTCACCAGATTCATCAGCACCTGCGACAGCGGTCCGGGGTAGCTATCCATGCGCAGCTCGGGCGGGACGTCTTCGATCAGCGTGACGCCGGCGCGCCTGAGCGATGGATTCAGCGTCATGCGCAGTTCGTGCAAGGTCTCGGCAACGCCGAAAGTGCGTCGCTGGTAGCTCGACTGATCGACCGCAACCTGCTTGAAGCTGGTGATCAGCTCTGCGGCTCGGCGCAGGTTGTGCTCGATCATCTCGCTCGTTTCACGCAGTTCGCGCAGGAAGCTCTCCAGTGCCGAGCGCCGCAGCCCCTCGGTGACGGCCGTTTCGAAGCGCCTGCGCTGGTCGCTCAGCGTGCTGGCGACCATCACGGCATTACCGATCGGGGTGTTGAGTTCGTGAGCCACCCCCGCCACCAGCGCCCCCAGGCTGGCGAGCTTCTCCGATCGCACCAGTTCGTGCTGGGCCAGCGTCAGGTCGGCGATCGCCTGTCTCAGGTCGCGTGTCCGTTCCTCCACCCGTGCTTCCAGACTCTGGTTGAGCGCCTCGAGTTGCGCGCGCGCCTCACGCTGGGCCGTGACGTCGCTGTAGCTCGTCAGCACGTTGTTGCCGATCATGGCGCCGCCAATCAACACGTGACGCTGCCGTTCGTCCTTGCCGGTGACGATGTACTCGGCCGGCTCGATCTCTCCGTTGCGGTCGGTGATCGCAGCCCTTGCCCTGGTCCAGGTCGCACGCGCCTTCTCGCGATACGCGGCGTCGGGGTAGGCGCATTCCCACCAGTGCTCGGTGCGCGGGAGGTCCTCCAGCGTGTAGCCGAACAGCTGGATCCAGTGGCGGTTGACGGCAAGGAAGTGACCGTCGCTCTCGGTGAGCGCAAGGCCGACCGGCGCCAGCTCGAACAACTGACGGAAGCGTTCTTCGCTGTCCTGGAGTGCGCGTGCGGCGCGCTGCTCGTCGGTCACGTCGCGCACCACGGTCACGTAACGCCGGCCGCGTTCGCCGTCGTCTGCGCCAAGGTCGATCGCGGGGTTCAGCACCACGTCCGCCATGAAGGTGCTGCCGTCGCCGCGCAGATGACGCCAGAGAAAGTGTTCGGTTTCACCCGCGATTGCGCGTTCCATGTGCCGTACTGCGGCGATAAACGAAGACTCGCCGTCGTCCTGGCGTTCAGGGGAGAGGTCGCCGGGGTGGCGTCCGATCAGCTGTTCGCGCGGCATTGCGAACAGCGTCGTGGCGGCCGTGTTGCAGGCCATGACGTGGTGGTCTTCGACGATCATGATTGCGTCGTTCGAACTCTCGACCATCTCCTGGAACAGGCGCAGGGAGCGTTCGGCCGCCTTTCGGGCCGATTCCAGCTGACGCTGCTCGGTGACGTCCTCGTAGCTCACCACCATCAAGGTGGTGTCGTCGGCGAACATCTTGCGCGCAGAGACGATGACGGTGCGCAGGCTGCCGTCTGCACGACGCAGCGTCGTTTCCGTCTTGCTGATGTCGTCGAAGCCGACTGCACGCAGGAAGTCGGCGCGGAACGAGACGTCGGGCCAGAGGCCAAATGCTTCACCTGCCCTGCCTTGTACCTCGTCGGGCCGATAGCCGAAGCATTCGAACCACGATCGATTCCAGAACGACGCCAGCAGCCCGCCCGCCGCGTCGAGCGGCGAGTAGGACATCGGCAGTGGTGCGTAGTCGAACAGACTGACGAAGGTCTGCAGCTTATCCATCGGGTGTCCGTTGTTGGGCGTCTCGGTGCGGCCAGCGGCGCGGAAGTATTCGCAGCATCATATCGTTGCTGCTGCGCCGAAGGGATGCATGAGTGACGTTTCCTGCATGCATCCGACGTGTCGTGCCGGGCGCCGGCAGGGCTGTATGATCAAGGCCGACGCTGGTGCGCATCCCCGCGGGACGGGCAGCCAGCGAGATGTCACAGACGCGGGAGGGCGAGGAATGATCAAGGCCATCGTGAGCGGTCATAGCCGCGGGCTCGGCGACGCGGTTGCCGCTGCATTGCTTCTACGTGGGGCCAGCGTGCTGGGACTTGCACGCAACCGCAATGCGCGGCTCGCCGCGCGCTTCCCGGACACCTTCTCCGAAGTGGCGCTCGATCTGGCGGACGCAGATGCGCTCCCGCGCTGGCTCGAGACGGGGAGGCTTGGAGCCTGGCTTGACGGGGCCGAGCAGGCGGTGCTGGTCAACAACGCCGGCACCATCTCGCCAATGGGCCCGCCGGCGCTGCAGGACCCGAACGAGGTGGCGCGCGCGCTCGCGCTGAATGTCGCTGCGCCGTTGATGCTTGCCGCGGCCTTCTGCGCAGCCGCCGCCTCGGTCACCGACCGTCGCATCCTGCACGTGTCGAGCGGCGCGGCGCGCAAGCCCTATCCGGGCTGGAGCGTCTACTGTGCGAGCAAGGCGGCGCTGGACCATCACGCCCGTGCGGTCGCGGAGGACAAGGTCGCGGGCCTGCGCATCTGCAGCCTCGCGCCGGGCGTGCTCGACACCGAGATGCAGGCCACGATTCGCGCGACCAGCCTGGAGCGCTTCCCGCTGCGTGAGCGCTTTGCCGAGATGCAGCGAGCGGGCGGGCTCGTCCCGGTCGACGACTGCGCACGGCGCCTGGCCGACTACCTGCTGGGCGACGCCTTCGGCACGGTGCCGACCGCCGATCTGCGCGACCTGCAGGGCTGAGGCTGCGTGTCGCCTGGCGATACGGCCTCTTGAAGCGGGGCGAACGCGCCCCACATAAGGTGCAGTTCAACGAATCCCGAGGATGCTCCAGATGCGCTTCGACAAGCTCACCACCAAGTTCCAGCAAGCCCTGGCCGATGCGCAGAGCATCGCCGTGGGCAACGACCAGCAGTTCATCGAGCCGCTGCATGTGCTGCAGGCGCTGCTCGAACAGGACGACGGCGGCAGCGTGTCGCTGCTGCAGCGTGCCGGCGTCAATGTGCCACCGCTGAAGGCCGCGGTCTCCAAGGCCATCGGGCGCCTGCCGAAGGTAGAGGGCCATGGTGGCGAGGTCAGCATCGGGCGCGATCTGAACAGCCTGCTCAATGTGACCGACCGTGAATCGCAGAAGCGCGGCGACCAGTTCATCGCCAGCGAGATGTTCCTGCTCGCGCTCGCCGACGACAAGGGCGAGGCCGGCCGGCTGCTGAAGGAGAATGGCCTGGCGCGCAAGGCGCTGGAGGCTGCGATCGAGGCGGTGCGGGGCGGTGCCAGTGTCGGCAGCCAGGATGCCGAGGGCCAGCGCGAATCGCTGAAGAAGTACTGCATGGACCTGACCGAGCGCGCCCGCAGCGGCAAGCTCGACCCGGTGATCGGCCGCGACGACGAGATCCGCCGCGCGATCCAGATCCTGCAGCGCCGCACCAAGAACAACCCGGTGCTGATCGGAGAGCCCGGCGTGGGCAAGACTGCCATCGTCGAGGGCCTGGCGCAGCGCATCGTCAATGACGAGGTGCCCGAGACCCTGAAGGGCAAGAAGGTACTGTCGCTCGACATGGCCGCGCTGCTGGCTGGCGCCAAGTACCGCGGCGAGTTCGAGGAGCGCCTGAAGGCGGTGCTGAAGGAGATTGCGCAGGACGAGGGCCGCATCATCCTCTTCATCGACGAGATCCACACCATGGTCGGTGCGGGCAAGGCCGAGGGTGCGATGGACGCGGGCAACATGCTCAAGCCGGCGCTTGCCCGCGGCGAGCTGCACTGCATCGGCGCGACCACGCTGGACGAGTACCGCAAGTACATCGAGAAGGATGCCGCGCTCGAGCGCCGTTTCCAGAAGGTGCTGGTCGACGAGCCGACCGTGGAGGCGACCATCGCCATCCTGCGTGGCCTGCAGGAGAAGTACGAGATCCACCACGGCGTCGACATCACCGACCCGGCGATCGTTGCCGCAGCCGAGCTGTCGCACCGCTACATCACTGACCGCTTCCTGCCCGACAAGGCGATCGACCTGATCGACGAGGCCGCCGCGCGCATCAAGATGGAGATCGACTCCAAGCCCGAGGTCATGGACAAGCTCGACCGTCGCATGATCCAGCTCAAGATCGAGCGCGAGGCGGTGAAGAAGGAGAAGGACGAGGCTTCGCTGAAGCGCCTGCAGCTCATCGAGGACGAGCTTGCCAAGCTGCAACGCGAGTACAACGACCTCGAGGAAATCTGGAAGGCGGAGAAGGCCAAGGTCGCGGGCTCAGCCCACATCAAGGAAGAGATCGACGCGCTGCGCGCGCAGATGGCCGAGTACCAGCGCAAGGGCCAGCTCGACAAGGTCGCCGAGCTGCAGTACGGCAAGCTGCCCCAGCTCGAGGGGCAGCTGAAGATGGCCGAGCAGGCGGGCGAGAACGCCGCGCCGAACAAGCTGCTGCGCACCCAGGTCGGCGCTGAGGAGATCGCCGAGGTAGTGTCGCGCGCTACCGGCATTCCGGTCAGCAAGATGATGCAGGGCGAGCGCGAGAAGCTCCTGAAGATGGAAGACAAGCTGCACGAGCGCGTGGTGGGTCAGGACGAAGCGGTGCGTCTGGTGGCCGATGCCATCCGCCGTTCGCGTGCGGGCCTGTCGGACGAGAACCGGCCGTACGGCTCCTTCCTCTTCCTCGGTCCCACCGGCGTGGGCAAGACCGAGCTGTGCAAGACGCTGGCGAGCTTCCTGTTCGACTCCGAGGAGCACCTGATCCGCATCGACATGAGCGAGTTCATGGAGAAACACTCGGTCGCCCGCCTGATCGGCGCGCCGCCGGGCTACGTCGGCTACGAGGAGGGCGGCTACCTGACCGAGCAGGTACGCCGCAAGCCGTACAGCGTGATCCTCTTCGACGAGGTCGAGAAGGCACATCCGGATGTGTTCAACGTGCTGCTGCAGGTGCTGGACGACGGCCGCATGACCGACGGCCAGGGCCGCACGGTGGACTTCAAGAACACCGTGATCGTGATGACCTCCAACCTGGGCAGCCAGATGATCCAGGCCATGGCGGGCGACGACTATGGGGTGATCAAGCTGGCGGTGATGGCCGAGGTCAAGACCTACTTCCGCCCGGAGTTCATCAACCGCATCGACGAGGTCGTGGTGTTCCACGCGCTCGACGAGAAGCACATCGCCAGCATTGCGAAGATCCAGCTGCAGTACCTGGAGAAGCGTCTGGCGCGGCTGGAGATGGGGCTCGACGTCAGCGATGCGGCGCTCGCAGAACTGGCCAATGCCGGTTTCGATCCGGTGTTCGGGGCGCGACCGCTCAAGCGCGCGATCCAGGAGCGCATCGAGAATCCGCTCGCGAAGGCGATCCTCGAAGGGCAGTTCGCCGCCAGGGACCGCGTGCGCGTCGATGTCCGTGGCGGCAAGCTGGTTTTCGAACAGGCCTGATGGCGTGTGACCACCGGGCCGGCCCTTGCACGGGGCCGGCTCAGTGGTGGCCCAAGCCCCTGATCCAGGCCTCGAAGCTGCCAGCGTCGAGCGGCCTGGAGAACAGGTAGCCCTGCATCAGCGTGCAGTTGCGCTCGGCGAGAAAGGCACGCTGGCCGGGTGTCTCGACACCCTCGGCAACCACGTCCATGCCGAGGTCGCGGGCGAGCGAGAGTGCGGCCGAGACAACCGCGGCGTCCTCGGTGTCGCCCGGCAGGTCGGCGACGAAGGAGCGGTCGATCTTGATCCGGCTCAGTGGCAGGCGCTTGAGGTAGGCAAGGCACGAATATCCGGTGCCGAAATCGTCGAGTGCGAGCGTGAGGCCGCGCTCGATCAGGCGGTTGAGGCGTTCGAGCTGCTCGCTGCCGGGGTTCATCAGCGCGCTCTCGGTGATCTCGAGCTCGATCGCGGCGGGGTCGGCGCCGGTCTCGTCGAGGATGCGGGCGACGACGTCGGGGAAGTCCGCACGCTGGAACTGCAGTGCCGAAATGTTGATGGCCACCGTCAGGTCGCGCAGGCCGGCCGCGGCCCATTCCGCCTGTTGGCGGCACGCTTCGCGCAACACCCACTCGCCGATCGGCACGATCATTCCCACATCCTCGGCGATCGGGATGAACTGGGCCGGCGGCACCAGCCCGCGTTCGGGGTGTTGCCAGCGCACCAGCGCCTCGCAACCGATTGCGCGGCCGCTGCGCGTGTCGATCTGGGGTTGGTAGTGCAGCAGCAACTGCTTTCCGGCAACGGCCCGGCGCAGCGCGCTTTCGAGCTTGAGGCGCTCGTTGGCACGTTCGTTCATCGCCGGGACGAAGAACTGGAAGTTGTTGCGGCCTGCAGCCTTGGCACCATACATCGCCGTGTCGGCGTGCTTGAGCAGGACGTCGACCGACTGACCGTCGTCGGGATAGAGCGCGATGCCGATGCTCACCGAGGGACGCAGATCGTGGTCTTCGATGCGCAGCGTATCGTCGAGTACCTCGAGCATCTTGCGTGCGACGGTTGCCGCATCGCCGGGGTGCTCGAGGCGGGGCAGGAGGGCGACGAACTCGTCGCCGCCGAGCCGGGCCAGGCGATCTTCTCCGCGCAGGCAGCCTGACAGACGACGCGCCACGGCCGCCAGCAGGCGATCGCCGACCGGGTGCCCGAGTGAGTCATTGACGGTCTTGAAGTTGTCCAGATCGAGGAACAGCACCGCCAGGCGGTCGCCATGGCGCTCTGCGGTGCGCAGCGCTCCCTGTGCCTGGCCAATCCAGGCGCTGCGGTTGGGGAGTCCGGTCAGCGTGTCGAAGTGCGCGAGGTACTGGATGTGCGCTTCGGCCTGCCGTGCCTCGGTGACGTCCTGCACCGTGCCGCGGATGTGGGCGAGGGCGCCATCGCGCCACTCGCTCTCGATCTGGAACTGCAGTACGCGGGCGGGCTCGCGGTCCGTTCGTGCGTCGATCGTGACCTGCCCCGGTGCCTGTGCGAGCTCTTCGAGTTTCGCTTCGATCATCGGCCGGTCCTCGGGCGCGAGGGCCGCGACGATGTCATGTACCGATCCGAGCCGGTGCAGTTTCGTGTCGAGCAGGCGATGAAGGTCGTCCGAGCAGCGCAGACCCCGCTGCCCGACCCGGGTTTCCCAGCTGCCCATTCGCGCGATCCGCATCGCCTCCGCAAGGGCAGCCTGATTCTCACGAAGCGTGG
This sequence comes from Thauera sp. 63, assembly GCF_000310165.2. Taxonomy (NCBI): domain Bacteria; kingdom Pseudomonadati; phylum Pseudomonadota; class Betaproteobacteria; order Rhodocyclales; family Zoogloeaceae; genus Thauera; species Thauera sp. 63. The sequence goes on along the minus strand of NZ_AMXC01000001.1, from coordinate 311,557 downwards.
CGGTGGTGGCCTCGAGTTCCCGCGTGCGGCGGTCCACGAGACCGGTGATGCGGCGGGTGTGGCCCGTACTGATCAGCAGGAAGGCGCCCAGCAGGCCCGTGCCCAGCAGGCCGGTCGCGACTGCACCCCAGGCGGCCCAGGTGCGCTGCGCGTAGATGTAGTTATCGGTGGCGCGCAGACGCAGCTCCCAGGAGCGTCCCGCAAAGGGGAGGGCGACCCGGCGGCCTATCGCATGCGCCAGCCACGTGGCCGAATCGCACTCATCCAGTCCGGTCAGGCGCTGGCGTCCGGGGGCGGCGGCGGTATCCTTGAGGCAGAGTTCGATTCCGATTTCCTCGGCCTGCGCCCGCACTGCCGCCAGCGCGTCGTCCATGCGGAAGGCCGAAGAGACAATGCCTTCCTCCGAGTGAAGACTGAGCGCCCCCTCGTGTGTCGAGGAGGCGTGGCGGTGCGTGGCCAGGTAAAGGACGACGCCCTTCTGCGCTCCTGTTTCCTGGACGAGCCGGAACGCCTCTGCGGCGACGGGGCTACCCGTCTGGCGGCTCTCGAGGATGGCCTGCGCCGCGGGGGAAAGTGACATGGGGTTGATGCCGATCGCACTGGCGTTGTGCTCCAGCGGTGCGACGTAGACGATCGGCAGGTATTCCGGCGCATCTGCGGCGGGATATACCTTCCCCTGCATATCCCGGTCGAGGATCTGAAAGTCCGGATGGCCCGATGCGCGTACCAGGGTCTCGAAGCGCGCGCGCTGGCCCTGCAGGACCCTCGCGTTCCAGGCGAAATTCTTCGTGCCGGGATAGCGGTCCAGCCAAGGGCGGACGAAATCCTGGAACTCCTCATGTGACACGCTTTCGCTCACGCTCATCAGCCCACGGATCGCCAGCATCATGTCGATCTGTGCATCGAGGCGCTTGCGCACCTGGCTGGCGAGATGCTCCGTGTCGCGGGTGAACTGTGCCTGGACGCGCAACTCCTCCCAGACGAGCACCTGCCGGAACGCGAAGGCCAGGATCGCAAGCGCGAGTCCGAGCGGAATGGCAACGCCGAGCCGACGGCCATCCCAGTCGGCTGAAGGGCGTCCGAACAGCACGAACATCAGCGGCGCCATGACGATCACGCCCAGCGTGTCGCCCAGCCACCATGTCCACCAGTTGAACGCCATCTCCTGGGTCGTGATGATTCCTGCCGCGTGGAGGGCCGGAACCGACAGCGATGCATTGACCAGCGAACCGATCGGGGCGACCAGTACGAGGAAACGCACGATGGTGCGCGGCGAGTCGAGACGGTTGGGAAAGCCGATCAGCCATCGGGCAAGCCAGGCGCCAGCCGCGGCCTGCAGCACAGCGCCGAACGTCGGAATCAGCAGGCCGGCGAGCGGCGCCTGGCTGATCCCGACCGCAAGGTGCGCGATGAACTGGACGACGAGGGCGCCTGCGAGGATGCCCGGCCAGACGCGCGCACCGAAGATCAGCATGGCGGATAGCGCGATGCCGGCGGGCGGGAACGCGGGCGTGGTGTAACCCGGCGGTACGGCGAGCTTTATCGACAGCCAGCCGCTGATCGCGTAGCCGAGTCCGACGAGGAGGGCGAGGCCGACGTTTTCGGCCAGTTTGTGAATCTGCATTTCGCGCAGTATATCGGTGCCCTGTTGCCCATTTCGAGGCATAGCGCACGTTCTGCTTGCCGAGCGGCCTGAAGCCCCCGTGGATGCGCTAAACTCCCGCCCTTGCAAATGCGGGCTGATTGACGGACGAATGAACGCCCTTCGTCCTCGTGCTGTCCGTACTCCATTCCCAAGGCTCCCACGGATATCGAGATGTTCGAAGCTGTTCGCAGCAACAAGCGCGTTGCCCAGGTGATCCTGGCCATTCTTATCGTCCCATTTGCCTTCTTCGGCATGGACGCTTATTTCAGTGACGCCCCGGGTGGTAACGAAGTCGCGACGGTTGCCGGTTCGCCGATCGGTACGGTCGAGTTCGAAGAGGCGCTGCGTGACCAGCAGGACCGCTTGCGCGCTGCAGCGGGTGGTACGGCCGATCGCGCCCTGCTCGAATCCGAGGAGCTTCGCCGATCGGTGCTCGAGAACCTGATCAATCGCCGCGTGCTGGCGCTCTATGCGGCCGAGAACCGCTTTGTCGTCACCCCGCAGGAGCTGCAGACGACGATCGCCAACGTGGAGTCCTTCCAGGAGGACGGCCGTTTCTCGCTGCAGCGCTACGAGACGCTGCTGCGTGCCCAGGGGATGAGCCCGGCGATGTTCGAGGCGCGCCTGGCGCAGGACATCCGGGTCCAGCAACTGTCTCTCGCGCTGGGTGAGGCCGGATTTGCGCCGGCCGCATCGGCCCGCCGCTTCCTGGCTGCCCAGCTCGAGGAGCGCAGCATTCGCGAACTGCGTCTGCCGGTGTCGAAGATGGAGGCGGAGATCACCGTGAGCGACGACGAGGTCAAGGCCTACTACACCGCGAATCAGGACCGCTTCCAGCGTCCGGCCCGCCTGCAGGCCGACTACGTGGTGTTCGACCGTGAGGCGGTCGAGAAGCAGGTGAGCGTCAGTGACGATGAGATCCGCGCGTTCTACGAAGGCAACCCGGCGCGTTTCGGCGTACCCGAGGAACGCCAGGCACGCCACATCCTGCTCGAACTAGCGGCCGATGCAGGCGAAGCCGACGTCAGTCGCGTCATGAACGAGGCAAAGGCGCTGGTGGAGGCGCTCCGCAAGGATCCGTCCCGCTTCGCCGCGCTGGCGAAGGAGAAGTCGCAGGATTCGGGCTCGGCCTCGCGCGGTGGCGATCTGGGCTTCTTCGGGCGTGGCGTGATGGTGGGCGCTTTCGAGGATGCGGTGTTCTCGCAGCAGCAGGATCAGATCGGCGAGCCGGTACGCAGCGACTTCGGGGTGCACATCATTCAGGTCACCGGCATCAAGCCCGCGAGCACGCGCGCGCTCGACGAGGTCCGCGACGAGATCGCTGGTGAACTCCGCACACAGGCGGCCAGCCGGCTTTACGCCGAACAGGCCGAGCAGTTTGCGAATATGGTCTATGAGCAGGCCGACAGCCTTGCCCCGGTGGCCGAGGCGCTCAAGCTCGAGATCCGCAGCACCGATTGGGTGTCGCGCGAGGGCGGCAGCATCGGCGGGTACAGCAACGAACGGCTGCTGAATGCGCTGTTCGGCGATGACGCCGTCAGGAACGCACGCAACACCGAGGCCGTCGAGGTTGCGACCAACACGCTGGTCGCGGCACGCGTCAAGGCCTACGAGGCGGCTGTGCTGCTGCCGCTGGACGAGGTCAAGGCCCGTATCGTGGCCGATCTGCGGCGTGAGGCGGCGGCGCGCCGTGTCGCCGAGCAGGGCGCGGCGATGCTCGCTGCGCTCAACAAGGGCGAGCAGGTCGACGGTAAATGGGGTGAAGCCCGTGCGCTGCAGCGCTCTGCTCCCGGCCTGCCTGGCGCGGCCATGCAGGCGGTGTTCTCGGCGCAGTCGAAGGAACTGCCGACGCACGTCGGCCTCGGCCTGCCCGAGGGTGACTATGTGCTCTATCGCATCGAGTCCGTGACACGCCCCGAGATTGCGGATGACGATCCGCGCGTGCTTGCCGTGGCCGAACAGTATGCGCAGGTGCTGGCTGAGCGCGACTTCGGCGCCTTCCTGTCGGAATTGCGCAACCGCTACGAGGTGCAGGTCAAGCTGCAGCCGAGATCACAGCCCTGATCCGGCATGACGACCCGAAGGGTCGTCATGCCCTCAGGCAGCAAAGCAAAAGGCCCGATTCGATCGGGCCTTTTGCTTTGCTCTGGCCGCTTGCGCGGCCAGAGGTCTTTCAGGGCATGGGTGCTGCGTTGCCCAGCGCAGTGGTGTTGAAACCACCGTCCACATACATGACTTCGCCGTTGATGCCGCTGGCGAGATCCGAGCACAGGAAGGCCGCAGCGTTGCCGACTTCCTCGATCGTCACGTTGCGGCGCAGCGGAGAATTGTGCTCGTTGAAGGCCAGCAGCTTGCCGAAGCTGCCGATGCCCGAGGCGGCCAGCGTCTTGATCGGACCGGCGGAGATGGCATTGGCGCGCGTGCCTTCAGGGCCGAGGGTCACGGCCAGGTAGCGGACCGAGGCTTCGAGACTCGCCTTGGCGAGGCCCATGATGTTGTAGTTGGGCATGGTGCGCACCGCGCCCAGGTAGGACAAGGTCAGCAGTGCGCCGTTGCGGCCCTTCATCATCGGGCGTGCGGCCTTCGCCAGTGCCGGGAAGCTGTAGGTGCTGACTTCCTGCGAGATGCGGAATGCCTCGCGCGTGAGGCCGTCGAGGAAGTCGCCTTCCAGGGCCTCGCCCGGGGCGAAGGCGATGGAGTGGACGAGGCCGTCCAGGCCGTCCCAGTGCTCGCCGAGCAGCCGGAACAGGTCGGTGATCTGTGCGTCATCCTGCACGTCGAGCGGGAAAAGCAGCGAGCTGCCGAAATCGGCGGCCATTTTGGCAACCCGTTCCTGGAAGCGTTCGTTCTGGTACGTGAAGGCCAGTTCGGCGCCTTCGCGGTGCATGGCCTTGGCGATGCCGTATGCAATGGAACGATTGCTCAGAAGACCGGTGATCAGAATACGTTTGCCGGCGAGAAAGCCCATGGATCCAACTCCGAATGACAAGCTGGCAATTATAGCCATAACCCCGATGAAGGCAGTGGTGTTCGAAACGATCCGTGTAGCGCCGGAAGTCGATGCCTGCGCCTGTGCAGGGCGTGTTTACGGGCGATTCCGATGGACGTGCGGGTATCGACAGACGCTGCGAGGCAGGGGAAAACCTGCCAGAATCGGGGCTGTCCTTGATCTGTCCACTTGCCTGTGCTCCGTTTCCCGTTTTCCTGTCGCGCGTCTCTTCTTCGGTTACCGTGGCAAGTCTCCTGCGCCGGGGCGATCGTGACGGCGCTATGGCTGGCAGGATGCGCCGCCGACCTCAACGACCCCTATCCGGCAGCCGAGCGCGGGCAAGGCATCTTCTACACCGCCTTCACCGAGCGGCCGAAGCATCTGGACCCGGTACAGTCCTACAGCGAGGATGAAGCGAGCTTCCTGTACCAGATCGTCGAGCCACCCCTGCAATACAACTACCTGAAACGACCCTACGTCCTCGAGCCGGCAACGGCGGCGGCGATGCCGAGCCTGCGCCGCTATGATCGCAACGGGCGCGAGCTACCGGAGACGGCAGATGCGTCCCGCGTGGACAGGACTGTCGTCGAGGTGCGCATCAGGCCGGGCATCCTCTATCAGCCACATCCGGCCTTCGCCCGCAAGGAAGACGGCGAGCCGCGCTACGTTCCGATGCTGCCTGACGCGCTGGATGGGGTGCGGGCCATCGGGGATTTCGCGCATGCGGATACGCGGGAACTGGTGGCGGCGGACTACGTGCACCAGATGAAGCGGCTTGCACATCCGAGCCTGCATTCGCCGATCTTCGAGCTGATGGCCGAGTACATCCCGGGCCTGAAGGTGCTGCAAGGGCGGCTGCTCGAGGCCCAGGGACGCACCGGCAAGGACGCCAAGGCGTTCATCGACCTCGAAGCCTTCGAGCTGCCGGGTGTCGAGGTGCTCGACCGCCACACTTACCGCATCACGCTCAAAGGGGCCTACCCCCAGTTCCTGTACTGGCTGTCGATGCCCTTCTTCAGTCCGGTCCCGCCGGAAGCCGATCGCTTCTTCAGCCAGCCGGGCATGGCCGAGCGCAACCTGACGCTGGACTGGTGGCCGATCGGGACCGGCCCCTACATGCTGGTCGAGAACAATCCGAATGCGCGCATGGTGCTGGCGCGCAACCCCAACTTTCGCGGCGAAGCCTATCCGTGCGAAGGGGCGCCGGGCGATGCTGGCGCCGGGCTGCTGGACGATTGTGGCAAGACCATGCCGTTCATCGACCGCGTGGTCTTCTCGCGCGAGCGCGAGGGAATCCCCTACTGGAACAAGTTCCTGCAGGGCTATTACGACGCCTCGGGGGTGTCTTCGGACAACTTCGACCAGGCGGTGACGCTGACCAGCCAGGGCGAGGTCTCGCTATCGGAGGACATGGAGTCGAAGGGCATCCGCTTGCTCACCTCGGTGTCGCCGTCGATCTTCTATCTCGGCTTCAACATGCTCGATCCGCTGGTGGGCGGCGGGCCATCCAGGGCCGAGAAGGAGCGTGCCCGCAAGCTGCGCCAGGCCATTTCGATTGGCCTGGACATGGAGGAGTTCGTCTCGATCTTCCTGAATGGCCGCGGCGTGCCGGGCATGAGCCCGATTCCGCCCGGCATCTTCGGCGCGCGTGAAGGGCGCCAGGGCATCAATCCCGTTGTCTACGAATGGCGCGGCGGCGAAGCGGACGGTCGTCCGGTCAGGCGCGGGCTTGACGACGCCCGCCGCCTGCTGGCCGAGGCCGGCTGGCCGAACGGAAGACATGCGCAGACGGGCGAGCCCCTGGTCATCAACCTCGACACCACCCCGGGCGGCCTCGGCGACAAGGCGCGCTCTGATTGGCTGGCGAAGCGCTTCCGCGAGCTTGGCGTGCAGTTCGTCGTGCGCCCGACGGATTTCAACCGCTTTCAGGACAAGATCCGACAGGGCAGCGCGCAGTTGTTCTTCTTCGGCTGGAATGCGGATTATCCGGATCCGGAGAACCTGCTTTTCCTGCTGCACGGCCCGCAGGGCAAGGTGAAGTTCAATGGCCAGAACGCTGCCAACTACGAGAATCCGGAGTACGACGCCCTGTTCGAGAAGATGAAGGCCATGCCGGACGGACCTGCCCGGCAGGAGATCATTGACCGCATGGTTGCGATCCTGCAGCAGGAGGCGCCGTGGATCTTCGCCTTCCACCCCAAGGCCTACTCGCTGCAGCATGGCTGGGTGCTGAACCGCAAGCCGGGCGCCATGGTACGCAACAACATGAAATACCAGCGCATCGACATCGAACGCCGCGCTGCCGCGCGCGCGGAGTGGAACCGCCCGGTGCTGTGGCCGCTCGCCCTTGTCGCGCTGCTGCTGGCCGCGCTGGTGGCGCCGGCGGTCGTGCATTGGCGCCGGCGCGAGGTCGCCACGGCCGCGCCGGACAATGGCGGAGGCGGGCGCTGATGCTGGCCTATCTCGTCCGCCGGGCGCTGTATGCGATCCCGATCCTGATCGGCGTGAATCTGCTGACCTTCGTGCTGTTCTTCGTGGTCAATTCGCCCGACGACATGGCGCGCATGCACATCGGCGTCAAGCGTGCGACCCCGGAGGCCATCGAGCGCTGGAAGGTCGAGCGCGGTTACGACAAGCCGATGTTCGTCAACGCGGCGGCCGAAGGCCGTGCGCGATTCACCGACACCATCTTCTTCGACAAGTCGCTGCGCATGTTCGCGCTCGAGTTCGGCCGCGCCGACGACGGCCGCGATATCGGCCAGGAGATCCGCGACCGCATGGGGCCGTCCCTTGCGATCGCACTGCCGACCTTCGTCCTCAGCCTGCTCGTCTCGATCAGCTTCGCCTTGCTGCTGGTGTTCTTCCGCGCTACCTATCTCGACTTCTGGGGCGTGGTGCTGTGCGTGGCGATGATGTCGATATCGAGCCTGTTCTACATCATCGGCGGGCAGTGGCTGGTGTCGAAGATGTGGGCGCTGGTGCCGATCTCGGGCTATGCGCCGGGGCTGGATGCCACCCGCTTCCTGGTGCTGCCGGTGCTGATCAGCGTGGTCGCCGGCATTGGCTCGAGCGCGCGCTGGTATCGCACCATCTTCCTCGAGGAGATCTCGAAGGATTACGTGCGCACGGCGCGCGCCAAGGGCCTGTCCGAGCTCGCCGTGCTGTTCCGCCACGTGCTGCGCAACGCGCTGATCCCGATCCTGACCGGGGTCGTGGTGGTGATTCCGCTGCTGTTCATGGGCAGCCTGCTGGTGGAGTCCTTCTTCGCGATCCCGGGGCTGGGCAGCTACACGATCGATGCGATCAACGCGCAGGATTTCGCGGTGGTGCGGGCGATGGTCTTCATCGGCTCGGTGCTCTACATCATCGGCCTGATCCTGACCGACATCTCCTACACGCTGGTCGACCCTCGGGTGAGGCTGGAATGAGCGCGCCCATGGAAACGACGATGGGCTTTCAGCCGGTGGTGCTATGGACCGACCTGCTGCTGTTCGTGCTGCTGGCGACGGCCGCGGCGGCGGTGTTCTATGTGCGTGCCAACGAGCCTTTGCGCGAGGCCTGGCGCAAGGTCGGTCGACGCCCGGCCGGCATGGCCGCCGCGACGATCCTGCTTGCCTTCGTCACGGTTGGCGTGCTCGACAGCCTGCATTACCGGCCCTTGCTGCCTGCGGTCGACGCGCCCGTCGGGGCTGTGGGCGAACAGGGGCCGCCGAGATACTCGACCGAAGTCCTGTCCGTGCTGGATGCGGTACTCGCGCCCTTGCGGCTGCAGACCGAAAAAACGTATTCCGCGCCCTTCGCCTGGCAGCTCTACCAGCGCGAGACGATCGAGCTGCCCGGGGGCGGGCAGGGCAGGGACTATCCGCGCCTCGTGCACGGCGCGTCTCACCTTGAAGACCCGGTTGCGGACAAGGGCGCAGATCTGTCGCGCCGCGTGCTCGCGGGGCTGGGGCAGGCCCTGTTTGCCTGGCTTGCGACCTTCGTGGTGCTGGCCACACTCGTCTGGCGCGGCAGTGGCCTGGGCTGGGGTGAGATTGTCGCGGCGCTGCTGGCGGGGCGCACGGTGCTGGCATGGCGGGCGGCGCTCGTCACGCTCGGCCTCATCTTCGCAATCGTCGCCATCTGCATCGAGCTTGCACCGCTGTACCACGTGCTCGGCACCGACAAGGTGGGTCAGGATGTCCTCTACCTTGCGCTCAAGAGCGTGCGCACTGCGCTGGTCATCGGCACGATCACGACCCTGGTGATGATGCCGTTCGCGGTGGCGCTGGGCATCGCCGCAGGCTATCTCGGCGGCTGGGTGGATGATGCCGTCCAGTACGTGTACACCGTGCTGAACGCGATTCCCGGCGTGCTGCTGATTGCCGCCGCGGTGCTGATGATGCAGGTGGTCATCGACACCCATCCGCAGTGGTTCGACACGGCAGCCGAACGCTCGGATGCGCGCCTGCTGGCGCTGTGCTTCATCCTCGGCATCACGAGCTGGACGGGCCTCGCGCGGCTCCTGCGGGGCGAGACGCTGAAGCTGCGCGAACTGGAGTACGTGCAGGCGGCGCGTGCCTTCGGGGTGCGCACGCCTGCAATCCTGCGCCGCCACATCCTGCCCAACGTGATGCACATCGTGATGATCGCGCTGGTCATGGACTTTTCCGGCCTGGTGCTGGCCGAGGCGGTGCTGTCCTACGTCGGCATCGGCGTGGATCCGACGACGATCAGCTTCGGCACCATGATCAACATGGCGCGCGCCGAACTTGCGCGGGAACCGATGGTCTGGTGGTCGTTGGCTGCGGCGTTTGCGTTCATGTTCGTGTTGGTGCTCGCCGCCAACCTGTTCGCGGACGTTGTGCGCGACGCCTTCGATCCCAGAAGGGGTTGAGGCCGCCGATCAGTCACAGGGCTCACAGCGGGCGGGGTTTCCGAGAAGGCTGCGAGGACTGTCCGGGCCCGAAGGGCGAGTGCCGCAGCAGCCGGAGCGGATGCCCAGCGCCCCTGTCAAACCAAGCACCAACGATGAACGCGCTCATGTTGGCGGGCAGTGAGGCCATTGACCGGCGCACAGGGCATTCCTTCCGCCGGCTGCGGAACTCGCCATCGCTGCGCTCGGCTTAGGACAGTCCTCGCCGGCTCCAGAAACGCCCTGCACGCCGGTCAGCGTGATTCGCGATCAACACTTCAAGAAGACAGACCCCATGAGAGACCTTAGATTCGATAACCGTTTCGTGCGCGAGCTGCCCGCAGATCCCGAGGACGGGCGGCACGTGCGTCAGGTGCACGGCGCCTGCTATTCGCGAGTCGACCCGACGCCGGTGCGTGCGCCGAAGCTGCTGGCATGGTCGCGTGAGGTCGCGGACTTGCTCGGGCTCGACGAGTCCGACCTGCGTGATCCGCGGTTTACCGAGGTCTTTGGCGGCAATGCGCTGCTTCCCGGCATGGTGCCTTACGCCGCCTGCTATGGCGGCCACCAGTTCGGCAACTGGGCGGGGCAACTCGGCGACGGGCGTGCGATCACGCTCGGGGAGACGATCAACCCGCAAGGCCAGCGCTGGGAGCTGCAGTTGAAGGGTGCCGGGCCGACACCGTATTCGCGTCGCGCCGACGGGCGTGCAGTGCTGCGTTCGTCGATCCGTGAGTTCATCTGCAGCGAGGCCATGCACCATCTGGGCGTGCCGACCACGCGTGCGCTGAGCCTGGTGGCCACGGGCGAGCCGGTGATCCGCGACATGTTCTACGACGGCAACGCGCGGCCCGAACCGGGTGCCATCGTGTGCCGCGTGGCGCCGTCCTTCATTCGTTTCGGTAACTTCGAGATCTTCGCCTCGCGTGGCGAGGAGCCGCTGCTGCAACAGTTGATCGACTTCACGATCGATCGCGACTTCCCGGAGCTGGCTGAGGCCGAGCCCGATCCCGTACAGCGCCGGTTGAGGTGGTTCGAGGACGTGTGTCGGCGCACCGCCGTGCTGATCGCGCACTGGATGCGGGTCGGCTTCGTGCATGGCGTGATGAACACCGACAACATGTCCATCCTCGGTCTCACGATCGATTATGGCCCCTACGGCTGGATCGACAACTTCGACCCCGACTGGACGCCCAACACGACCGATGCTGGCGGGCGCCGCTACCGCTTCGGGCATCAGGCGCGCATCGCGCAATGGAACCTGTGGCAACTGGCCAACGCGGTCTATCCGGTGATCCAGCAGGTCGAGCCGCTGGAGCGGGCGCTGGCGATGTATGGCGAGGTGTTCGCGACCGAGGATCGACGCATGACGCAGCAGAAGCTGGGTCTCGAGACGTGGCGCGGGGGCGATGAGGACGACGACGCAAGCGATGCCGCGCGGGTGGCGAGGCTGCACACCCTGCTGCGGGCGGGCGAGGTCGACATGACGCTCTTCTTCCGGCTGCTTTCCGATCTCGATCTGGCGCAGCCGTCGGTCTCGCATTTCGACACCGCCTTCTACGATCAAGCCCGTCGTGGCGATGTCGCGGCCGAGCTCGATGCGTGGCTGGAGGATTACGCCGCGCGGATCGCTCAGGACGGCGTGCCCGGCGCTGTACGCCGCGAGCGCATGAACGCGGTCAATCCGCTCTACGTACCCCGCAACTACCTGGCGCAAGAGGCGATCGACCGGGCGGAGCAGGGCGACCCGAGCGGCGTGAGCGAACTGCTCGAGGTGCTGCGCAGGCCCTACGTCGAACAGCCCGGACGCGAAACCTACGCCGCGCGACGGCCGGACTGGGCCCGCCACAAGGCGGGTTGTTCGATGCTGTCCTGCAGTTCCTGAGCGCTCAGACTTTCACGCGCATCAGGCGCTGCTTCTCGCGCTCCCAGTCTTTCTTCTTCTCGTCCTCGCGCTTGTCGTGCAGTTTCTTGCCCTTCGCGAGGCCGATCTCCAGCTTGATCCGGCCTTTCACGAAATGCAGGTCGAGCGGCACCAGGGTGTAGCCCGCGCGCTCCACCTTGCCGATCAGGCGGGCGATCTCCTTCTTGTGCAACAAGAGCTTGCGCGTGCGCACCGGATCATGGTGGACGTGGCTGGAGGCGGTGGTGAGCGGCGTGATGTGCATGCCGAAGAGGAAGATCTCCTCGTTGCGGATGATGACGTAGGATTCCTTGATGTTCGCGCGCCCGGCCCGGATCGCCTTCACCTCCCAGCCCTCGAGGACCATGCCGGCTTCGTGCTTTTCCTCGATGAAGAAGTCGTGGAGGGCTTTGCGGTTTTCGATGATGCTCATGTCTTGATGATCCTTCGGCGCTGCAGGGCGGGGTCGCCGCGCGGCAAACGGGTGTGCCCGCATGCGGTAGAATCGCGCATTTTAACAGCACGGCACCGGCGTCGTTCCGGGTCGCGCACCGCCCCTGATTTTTCATGGCCGACGTCAAGAAGCTGGTTCTGATCGAATTCACCCCCGTGCAGATGTTCGAGCTGGTCGATCGCTGCGAGGACTATCCCCAGTTCCTGCCATGGTGTGGCGGCAGCGAGGTGCATGCCCGCACGGATACCATCACCGCGGCCACCCTCCACATCAACTACCACGGCATCAAGGCGCACTTCAGCACCGAGAACGAAAAGCGCTGGCCCAACGAAATGAAGCTGCGGCTGGTCGACGGCCCGTTTACACGCCTGGACGGCCACTGGCTGTTCACTGCGTTGGGTGATACGGCGTGCAAGGTCGAGTTCAGCCTGCACTACGAGTTTTCGAGCAAGTTGCTGGAGAAGGTGCTCGGGCCGGTGTTCAATCACATCGCCAACACCTTCGTCGATTCCTTCGTGAAGCGTGCAGGACAGGTCTACGCAAAGGGCTGAACATGGCTGAAGCAATCCGGGTTGAAGTCGTCTACGCGCTGCCCCAGCGTCAGGAACTCGTGCAGGTGAGCTTGCCCGAGGGGGCGACCGTTCGTCAGGCCATCGAGGCGTCGGGCCTGCTGCAGAAGTATCCCGACATCGAACTGGACGGGCGCAACAAGCTCGGCATCTTCGCCAAGCTCACCAAGGCCGATGCAACCCTGCGCGATCGCGATCGGGTCGAGATCTACCGGCCGCTCATTGCCGACCCGAAGGCCGTGCGCAAGAAGCGCGCCGACGAGGGCAAGGTCATGAAGAAGGGTGGGGGGGCCGCGGAAGAGTCGGCGGCCTGATATGGCCCCCGCGGGCGAGGAGGCTCGCTTGAGACAGGGTCCCCGCGCGCGATTGCAGGATCAGTTCGAGCAGTTCTCGTCGATCTGGCGCTGAAGACGGCTGATGTCGGCTGAACGTGCCTCGTCGCTGATGAACTCGCGCTCGCCCGCGGCGTTCATGCGCGCCATGCGTTGCCCGGAATTGAGCGCCGCCAGCTGGTTGCGCGCGTCTTCGCAGAAGCGTTGCCGCTCGGCCTCCCGTTCCTGCTCCTGCTGCGCCTTGGCCTGGGCCTCGGCTTCGGCAGCGCGACGCTTGCGGAACTCTTCCTCGCGTTCGGCCAGCGTCTTGGGTCTGCCGTCGTCCGCAGCCGGCTGCTCTCCCGCGGCCTTGCCTTCGTCCTGCTCTCCGGCCGGAGGCGCGACCGGCGCAGGCACGGGTGTGCCGCGAATGGTCTTCACCGGCCCGCTCGGCGGTGGAATGTCGGAGTAATGCGTCTTCCCGTCCTTGTCCTTCCAGCTGTAGATCTGGGCAGCAACCGGCAGTGCCGTGAGCATGGCAAGAAGCAGGACGGCAGTGCGGGTCATCAAGGGTCTCCGAAAGGCACCGCTTACACGGCGCGAAAGGCGTCTGTATAATACGGATTTGGTCGAAAGGATAAAAGCCATGCGAGTGATTCAGAAGGCGCTGACGTTCGATGACGTCCTTCTTGTTCCCGCCCACTCCACGGTCCTCCCGCGCGATGTGAGCCTGCAGAGCCAGGTCACCCGGCGTATCCGTCTGAATATCCCGCTCGTGTCCGCTGCAATGGACACCGTCACTGAAAGCCGCCTCGCCATCGCGCTGGCGCAGGAGGGCGGGATTGGTGTGGTGCACAAGAACCTCACGCCGACCGAGCAGGCGGCCGAGGTGCATCGGGTTAAACGCCACGAGTCCGGCATTCTGAAGGACCCCATCACCGTTCCGCCGACCGTGACGGTGGGCGAGGTCATCGAGCTGCAGCGGCAGAACCGCTTCTCCGGCGTGCCGGTGGTCGATCGTGGCAAGGTGGTCGGTATCGTCACCAACCGCGACACCCGCTTCGAGACCAATCTCGATCAGCTCGTGTCCGAGATCATGACGCCGCAAGACCGCCTGGTTACGGTACGTGAAGGCGCCAGCCTGGAAGAGGCGCGCGAACTGCTGCGCGTGCATCGCCTCGAGCGTGTGCTGGTCCTCAACGAAGCGGGCGAGCTGAGCGGCCTCATCACCGTCAAGGACATGATGAAGTCCACCGAGCACCCGTTCGCGGCCAAGGACGAACAGGGGCGCCTGCGCGTCGCTGCGGCGGTCGGGGTCGGAGCAGGCACCGAAGAGCGCGTCGAGCGCCTCGCCGATGCAGGTGTGGACATGATCGTGGTCGATACTGCACATGGCCATTCGCAGGGCGTGCTCGATCGCGTCAACTGGGTCAAGAAACGTTTCCCGCAGATCGAGGTGGTCGGCGGCAACATCGCCACCGCGGCGGCGGCGCTCGCCCTGGTCGACGCCGGTGCAGACGGTGTGAAGGTCGGCATCGGTCCGGGCTCGATCTGCACCACCCGCATCGTCGCCGGCGTTGGCGTGCCGCAGATCACGGCAATCGACAACGTTGCCAACGCCTTGGCAGGCACGGGTGTGCCGATGATCGCTGACGGCGGCATCCGCTTCTCGGGCGACATCGCCAAGGCGATCGCCGCGGGTGCCAACGTGGTGATGCTTGGCGGACTGTTCGCCGGCACCGAAGAGGCGCCGGGCGAAACCGTGCTGTTCCAGGGGCGCTCGTACAAGGCCTACCGTGGCATGGGTTCGCTGGGCGCGATGGAGAAGGGGGCGGCAGACCGTTATTTCCAGGACGAGAACTCCGGCAACATCGACAAGCTGGTTCCCGAAGGTATCGAAGGCCGCGTCCCCTACAAGGGTTCGGTCGGCGCGGTGATCCATCAGCTGATCGGTGGGCTGCGCGCATCGATGGGCTATCTCGGTTGCCCCGACATTCCGGCGATGCACCAGCGTGCCGAGTTCGTGCAGATCAGTTCGGCAGGCATGCGTGAATCCCACGTCCATGACGTGCAGATCACCAAGGAAGCGCCGAACTACCAGATCAGCTGATCGGCTGGCTAGAAACATCCCAGGCGGCTGCGAAGCCGCCTTTCCTTTTTCAAGACGCTAGAGACGTTCGCGCCCATGGCTCACCAGAAAATCCTCATCCTCGACTTCGGTTCCCAGGTTTCCCAGCTCATCGCACGCCGCGTGCGCGAGCAGCAGGTGTATTGCGAGTTGCATCCCTTCGACGTGTCGGACGAGTTCGTGCGCAGCTTCGGTGCCCAGGGCGTGATCCTTTCGGGTGGACCGAACTCGGTCTATGAAGCAGAGGACTGGCGCGCGCCGCAGGCGGTGTTCGAACTCGGCGTGCCGGTGCTGGGCATCTGCTACGGCATGCAGACCATGGCCAGCCAGCTCGGCGGCAAGGTCGAAAGCGCCAGCAAGCGCGAGTTCGGCTATGCGGAAATGCGTGCACGCGGTCACTCGAAGCTGTTCGAGGGCATCGAGGATCGCTGCAATGACGAAGGGCATGGGCTGCTGGACGTGTGGATGAGCCACGGCGACAAGGTCACCGAGCTGCCGCCGGGCTTCAAGGTCATCGGCAGCAACGAATCCACCCCGATCGCGGCCATGGCCGACGAGGCGCGCGGCTTCTACGGCGTGCAGTTTCACCCGGAGGTAACGCACACGATCAAGGGCAAGGAGATGATTGCCCGGTTCGTGCACGACATCTGCGGCTGCGGCAACGACTGGAACATGCCCGACTACATCGCCGAGGCGGTGCAGAAGATCCGCGAACAGGTGGGCGACGAAGAGGTCATCCTCGGTCTGTCGGGCGGTGTTGACTCCTCGGTGGCGGCGGCACTGATCCACCGCGCGATCGGCGACCAGCTCACCTGCGTGTTCGTCGACCACGGCCTGCTGCGCCTGAACGAAGGCAAGATGGTCATGGAGATGTTCGCCGGCCGACTGCACGCCAAGGTCGTCCATGTCGATGCATCCGCGCAGTTCATGGGGCATCTGAAAGGGGTCACCGACCCCGAGCAGAAGCGCAAGATCATCGGCCGCGAGTTCGTCGAGGTGTTCCAGGCCGAAGCCAGGAAGCTGCCGAACGCGAAGTGGCTGGCACAGGGCACCATCTACCCCGACGTGATCGAGTCCGGTGGCGCCAAGAACAAGAAGGCGCAGACCATAAAGAGTCACCACAACGTCGGCGGCCTCCCCGAGACCCTGGGCCTGAAGCTGCTCGAGCCGCTGCGCGACCTGTTCAAGGACGAGGTTCGCGAGCTCGGCGTGGCGCTCGGCCTGCCGCACGACATGGTCTATCGCCACCCCTTCCCGGGTCCGGGCCTGGGCGTGCGCATTCTCGGCGAGGTTCGCCAGGATTTCGCCGACCTGTTGCGGCGGGCGGATGCGATCTTCATCGACGAACTGCGTGCCGCCGACTGGTACGACAAGACCAGCCAGGCCTTCGCCGTCTTCCTGCCGGTCAAGAGCGTGGGCGTGATGGGCGATGGCCGCACTTATGAATACGTGGTGGCGCTGCGTGCGGTCCAGACCCAGGATTTCATGACCGCGCACTGGGCCGAACTGCCGCACAGCCTGCTCGGCAAGGTCAGCAACCGCATCATCAACGAGGTCCGCGGCATCAATCGCGTGGTGTATGACATCTCGGGCAAACCGCCCGCGACGATCGAGTGGGAGTGACGGGAAAAGAGTATGCCTTTATAAAACAATGGCTTGCGATTTCTCGGAAATGATTCATTCGCAATCATCAACAAGCAGGTCCATATCGCAAGTTTTTGAAATATAAGGGAAGTTTGCTTGGGTGAGGCAGCAGGTGAGGGTGAGCATAGTGTCGCCGTTGGGGGGGGACCAAGGTGCCCACCATATGACGATTCGATCACGTAACGCCGCAGTCGAGAGCGCCATGTCCGAAAATCATCTACAAGTTTCGGACATGCTGGCGCCTTCAAGGAGGGTGTGTTGTTGATGCTCGCCTGCCGGCTTCGTCGGCAGCGGCGTGGATGGCACGGTCGAGTTGCCGGGCGCTGAGGTGCCGGACCGGATCCTGAGCCGGGTTTTTCCTGCCGGTGCGCGTGCTGTTGCGCTTGTTCCGCGCTTCACCTCGTCCGGGCTCAGGATCACCGGCATCGTTGCGATGCCGCTTCCCGAGTCCCTCGATGAAGCGCCGTTGCGGGGCGGGGGGTGACCGGGGGCGCACGTCAGCTTCAGCAATGTTGCAGGTCGTCGAGCAGCACGTCGGCGAGTCCTTCCTCGTCGATCGCCAGTCGTTCGGCGAGCATCGCGCCGGCGAGCGTGTCGTCCCACAGCGCGGTGACGGCGGCATCGTCGAGGAGGCGACCGGGACGTGGTGCGCCGATGACGGCTGCGCGATAGTCGGCGGTCGAGAAGCGCCACGGCCGGGCGTCGTGCTCACGGATCATCTGGTTGCCGATGCACAGGCCCGGCCAGTCGAAGTCGCCGTGGTAATGCAGCGTTGCTCCGGCGACACGCAATTGCGTGAGCAGGAGGCGCTGGGCCGCGGCCGGCATGCCGTCGGTGCATACCAGCGGCGCACAGCGCAGCCCCAGCTGGTCGGCGGCGATCGCGAGCAGGTTCGGGTTCTCGCAGATGAAGACCGGGCGGCCCGTGACGGCCCAGGCCGGCGGCGATCGTACCAGGCTGCGTAGCGAGAAATAGGTCGGTTCGCCCGGTTCGGTGCCCGTCGGTCCGGGGAGGTTGAGGGTCAGCGCAGGCCGCGCCAGCTCATTGACCAGCACGCCGGCCGCGGCCCAGAGGTCCCGTACCCGGTCGGCGTCATCGTCGGGCGCGGCCCCCTGGCGCAGGGCCGAGAGGACCAGCGTGGCGACCGGGCTGCCGGCGTCGAGCGCGTGCGCATTACCGAGAGTAGCAACGGCCAGCTGCGCCCGCGGAATCCCCCCTGCGGGCAGCCGCCGCAACACTTGATCAGCGTCGAGGACCAAGCGGGCGCCGGCCTCGGGCTGGCTGGCACACAAGCGCTTCAGCAGCCCGAGTCCGACGGATGTCTGGAGCGCCGAACGCAGGCCGGGGTGTGCGCAGCCCTCGACCACCTGCTGCCATTGCCAGCGAACGTGCAGGCGTTCGGCCTTGGCGTCGATGATCGGTCCGTCGAGTTGTTCGAGCGCATCGCGCAAGGACGAGGCGAGACCGGCCCGGGCGAGCGCTGCGTCGATCTCCGCCACGTCGATCTGCATCGACCGCACAGGGCGCGCCGGTCGGCCGGAAAGTGCCGCGAGGGCGGCATGCTCGGCCTCGCTCAGCGAGCCCAGACGCAGGACGTCGGCCGGCGCGCCGCGCGCATAGCGTTGGCGCAGCCGCTTGCGCAGCGCCGCAAGGGGTTCGCCGCCGAGCAGCCGTTGAAGGCGGGCATCCACGGTCATTCGGGGGGAAAGCGCCGATCGGGATCGTCTTCACGCCGGCGCGCCCGTCCATCCCAGGTCCAGCGTGACACATGCACTGCGTCAATGCCCTCGCGCCGCTGCAGCTGGCAGATCGCCACGCCGGGCAGCTCGGCATAGCAGGCCCATTCACGCTCGCTCGTGATGACGAAATCGAGGTCGAACTCGCGGATCAGCCCCATGCAATGCGCACGGGCGGCATCGTCGATGCCGGCAAAGGCTTCGTCGAGCAGCACCAGGCGGGGCGCAAAGGCGTAGCTGGCCTGACTGTAGAAGCTCGACACGGCGGCGAACAGCGGCACCGTCAGGCCGAGCGCGCGTTCGCCGCTCGAGGCCGGACCGGAGAGCGGACGCCACTGCCCGTCCTGCCAGCGCTGGACGCGGAAGCGGTGCCAGCGCCGGTAGTCGAGCGCCTGGGCGAGCTGCTCGAGCAGGCTGCCGCCGACGGCGTCGGCCTTCAGGCGTTCGGCGGCGATGCGCTGGTGCAGCATCTCGCCGACCACCCGCCGGTCCTCGGCCGACCAGAGGTCGGTGCTGGTGTTGAGCAGGCGCTTGCGCGCGGCCTCCAGGCCCACCGGTGCACCCTCGCCGCCCTCGGGCAGCGGTTGCCACAGGAGGCGGAACTTGACCCCGGTGGAGGTCGGGCGCTTGTTCAGCTCCTTGTTGATCGCATCGACCTGCCGCTCGGCCGCCTGCAGGAGCCGCTGCACCTCGGCGGCGATCTCGGCCTGGAGGTGATTTTCTAGCAGGGTGCGCTCGCGCGCCGTCAGGAGCTCGCGGCGCTGGGCGATCTCGGCAGCCAGCCGGGCGGTCAGCTGGTCGGGGCGCTCCGGACGGTTCTGGTAGATGACGCTGACGACCATGCCGTAGTCGCTGGTGTCGGCCTGGGCCTGCTGGCCGAGCGCCGTGAGGGCGCGCCCGAGTTCGCCGTAGTCGTGGGAGATCTGGCTCTGGATGCGCGTCCAGGCCTCGTCGTCGTCCACCACCTGCGCCAGTGCCTGCTCGGTGCGGCGGGCCAGCGTGAGCGCCGGCTCGATCGTCCAGGGCGCACGCAGGTCGGGCAGCTCGGCCTCGGGGAGCGCGGCGGACAGCAGGCCGGTGGCGGCAAAGCCCTGCAGCTGTGTGATGGCGTGTTGGCGGGTAGCGGCGCGTTCCTGCAGCGTGGCGTCGGCGTCGAGCACCTTCTGCTCGCCGCGCGCGCGTGCCTCGCCGGCGGTGCGCAGGGCTTCGCTTTCGGCCTTCACATGGCGTTCGCCGTCGCTGACGGCAGTGCGCGCCTCGCGCAGCCGCCGCTGCAGCTCATCGACCTGGGCGCCGATGGATTCGCGCAAGGTGGCGAGGCGCACCTGCGACTCCTGGGCGAGCCGGCCGCGCTCGGCGAACTGCTCGGCGCGCTGGCGCGCGTCGGCCTCGGCTTCCCTCGTCCGCGCTTGCTGGCGGGCGAGTTCCGTTGCCGACAGGCGTAGCTCATGCGCTACCCGCAAGAGCCCGTGCAGGGTCTCGCCGAAGTGCAACAGAGCGGCGCCGACGGCTTCCAGCGCCGCTGCATCGGTGGGCAGGCGCAGATCGGCCGCGTCGGCGGCCAGCGCATCGCGGCGGCTTTGCAAGGCGTCGCAGGCTGCGCGCAGCTGCCGCTCGGCTTCGTCGAGCCGGCTCTTCGCAGTCTGGAACTCGCGCTCGCGGGCCGCGGCGTCGGCGTGGGCGGCGCGCAGGCTCTCGTCGGACGGTGCGTCCTTCCATTCGGCGGCCGCCCGCTCCTGGCGCCGAGCAAGCTCGGTCAGCGCATCGTCGATCCGGCGTGAAGCGTCGGCGATCTCGCCCAGGCGAAGATCGATCTCGGCGAGCCGTCGCGCTCGAGCGGCGGCGCGGGCCGCGTAGCCGATGTACGTGGCCTGCGGTTTGGCCCACGCGCCGGCTAGGGCGCCGAGGCGAAAGCGGCCGTCGGGGGCCATCCAGCCTTCGGCCCGGCCGTCGTCTTGCGCGGAGCAGGCGATGCCTTCGAGCAGGCGCGTCAGCAGCGCGGCATCGATTGCGGGCGTTGCCGCCGAGGCGGACGGGGTAAGCCAGGCGGCGAGCGAGGCGTCACAGCGTGGCCGCTCCAGCCACTGGGTGTCGTGCAGGGGCGGCGCGCCGTCGGCCGCCTGCAGCCGGCCATCGGGGGTGACCCAGGCGTCGAGGAGTCCGGCCGCCTCGAGCGCGGCTTCGAGGCCGGCACGCTGGGCGGCGTCGATGTGCTCGTGAAAATCGACCAGCTGCCACAGCGGCGCACCGGCCCGTTGCCGTCTGGCCTCGGTGCCGCGGGTATAAGGCGGCGGCGGGGTGGCGTCTTCGCCCTGCGCAAGTCGCTCGTGCTCGGCGCGCAGCGTCGCCTGCTCGTCGTGCAGCGTTTTTTGCGCAGCGAGCTGTGCGGCGCGCTGCCCGGCCAACTCGTCGGCGGCGCGCTGCTGGGCGGACGACAAGGCGGCACGGGCCGGGTTGTCACCTTGCAGGTTGGCGACCCACGTGGCCAGCGCGGACAGCGGCGGCTCAGCCACCTGCAGCACCTGCAGGTTCGCGAAGTGCGCCTGCCAGGCCTCGACGACGCGGCTGCCTTCGGTCTCGACCGCGGCGTCGGCCACGCTGCGGCGGGCGGCGGCCGCTTCGGCTTCGTCCTGTCGTTCGTCACGGGCCTGTTGTCGGCTTGCGTGGGTGGCCTCGGCCTGCGCCACCTCGGCTACGCGGCGCTGTACCAGGGCGAGCTGTTCGCGCCGAACCTGGGTTGCCTGGCGCAGATCCTGGAGGGCCGTGTCGAGGGGCAGGTCGCCGAGGGTTGCCAGTTCGGCGGCCGGAAGCGCCGCCAGCGGATTGTCTCGCCACGGCTCGCCGATGCCGCTGGCCAGCGCCGCTGCGGCGACGCCTTCGCGTGCTGTGGCGAGGGCCTCTTCGGCCTGTGTCCGGCGCGTGCCCCGTTCATCGAGCGCCCGACGTTCGCGCTCGAGGCGGGCGGTTGCCTCGTCACTCATGCGCGTCGCGTCGACGAGGTCGGCGGCTCGCGATTCGGAGTCACGTTCGGCCTGGTTCAGGCGATTCGCGTCCTTCATCCCTGGGTCGGACTGCAGCTGGTCGAGCCGCGTGCGGCCGGCGAGCAATGCGGCTTCGGCGGCATCGAGGCGGCCTTTCGCCCGCGCCTCGGCGTGCTGCGAGGTTTGCAACTCGGTGCGGGCTTCGTTGAGATTGCGGCTGGCGGTGTCATAGCCGCTCTGTGCGCTGCGCAGCCCGCGGGCCTGGCGCCGCGCGTTGATCGCGGCGTAACGCTGGTAGCGCTGGTTGAACTGGCCGACGGCCTTAGCCAGCGCTTCGTAATCCTGCAGCTCGCGGCGGTATTCCTCGAGCTGGTTGAGCGCGTCGGCAACGTCGGTCAGTAGCTCGGCCGACAGCGGAGGCAGTGCCTCGGTCAGCGCGTCCGAGAGGTTGCCTTCGTCGGGTTTCTTGGACAGTTGCGGCTGGCGCAACTGGACCAGGGTGTCCATCAGGGCCGCATAACGGACGGCACCGAGCTGGAACAGTCGCTCGTCGACCGCCCGGCGGTATGCGGCGGCGGTGTCGAACACCTGGCCGTGCTCGTGCAAGGCTTCCTTCAGTCGCTCGCGGGTGAGTACGGTGCGTGCCGGGCTGGTGAGCCACAGGTCTTCGCCGATGCGTCGCCTTTCGAGGACGAAGTACCACGCATCGACCTGGGCCCGCGCCGCCGCCGCCGAGAGCCCGCAGCCCAGCGTCAGATAGTCGGGCTCGCCATCGTCGGCGATGCGGCCGAACTCGATCCACGCATAGCCGATGCGGCGGTCGATCTTGCCGAGCAGCAGGTTCCAGGCCATCTTCTTGCCGGCGTCGCCGTCGGGCTCGATGCGCGAGGGCTTGAGCTGGGCATCGAACAGGAAGGGCAGGGTCAGCGACAGCACCTTCGATTTGCCGGTGCCGTTGTTGCCGCGCAGCAGCAGGTGGCCATCGCGGAACCAGAATTCCTCGCTGTCGTAGTGGAACAGCTCGACGAGGCCGAGGCGAAGCGGTTGCCAGCGGGCCAGCGTCGGCTGCGGCAGCGCCGGGCGGGCGTCGGCCGTCGCAAGGTCGGACGGGGTGTCGAGCAGGGTATCCGGAGTATCCAAGGCTTGCAGTCTCAATCGAACAGAGTGCCGGTGGTGGCGGGTGCCGCCGGCCTGAGCTCGGCCTCGCCGACGGCAAAGCGCGCCAGCGCCGGCAAGGGTCGTACTTCGGCACCGTCGCGTTCGAGCAGTTGAAGACGCTGCAGGCGTTCGAGCGCGGTCGCCGCCAACTCGTGCTCCGAGCCCGCTTCACGCGCGGACTTGCGCCAGAATTTGCCGAAGCGCTGGCGTGCGCCAGCAATAAATGCGGCGACTTCGTCGGTGCTTGCGCGGCTGTTTGCGCGCGCAGTCAGGAACTCGGCCACGAGCAGGGTGACATGCGCTTCGGTGCCTTCGGCCGGCATCGCCACGTCGGTCAGCTCGCCGTCCTCGTCGGTCAGCGCCAGGCCCTCGGCGCGTTGTTCGGTGACCAGCCCGGTGGCGTCGCACAGCCGGGTGGCCATCGTGCCGCGCTGGTTCATGAAGTAGGCGCGCTGGTCGGCGTCGAGGCGGTCGAGGTAGATCACCGGGTCGTCGAGCAGGCGGCGCGCCAAATGGTGGCGCAGCGCCGTGCGTCGGCCCTCGTCGCTGTCCGGCACCGGCTCCGCCACCAGCGCGGCGAGCCGCGCCTCGAGCGTGGCCGGAGCGTCGTCCGCGGGCCACGTGGACGGGCCGCGCGATGCCGCGAGTACACCGGCGAGGACCCGCCGCTGCACGTCGTAGAGTGCGTCATGGAGACTGTCCGAGCCTTCGCTGCCGCCGTGCACGAAGCCCTCCTCATCACCGGCTACGCGATGCAGGACGCCGAGCTCGAGCAGCGTGCGGCACACCGCGACCAGCTCCCGCCGCTCGTGCTGCGCCTGGAGCGTGAAGCTAAAGCCGAGCGCGGCCAGCGCCGGGTCTGCGGCGAGGGCGAGCAGCCGGTCGCCGAGCACGCGCAGCGTGATCTGCGGGTCGGCGCGCTCCAACACCGCGCAGGCGAGGCACAGTAGAACATAGCGGCGGCGCTCGTAGCCGGGCAGCCCACGCGTGGCGTCGTGTACGTCGGCCGGACGCTTGTACAGGCGCGCCGCATCGCGTTCGATATGCAGGGGCCAGCCGGCCTCGCGGACGAACCATTCGCGCAAGGCATCGGCGTGGCGGCGCACGGCGGCGAATTCCGCGTGTGCCGGTGTCATCAGCGGCGTCATCAACAGGGCGCGCAGCGCGGCGGTGAACTCCTCGCGTTGATGGAGGGCCTGCTGCTGGCCGATCGCGGTGCTGTCGGTTGTCATCAGGGCGCTTGCGTGGCGGTGATCGTGATACGGTGGTCGCGGCCGGCAAAGACGCCGGCATCGGTGACGACTTCGGCCCGGGTGTGCGCTTCCAGCGGCTCGAGGCGAACGCGCAACAGGCCGTCGCCGGTCTGGCGCTCGACCACGTCGTCGGGCGAGGATTGCGCCGTCAACGCCTCGCCGAGCAGCGACAGGAACAGCGAGAAGGCGTGCGGATCGAGGTGGCCGATCTCCGACAGGCGCGTCGTTCGACCGGTCGCCAGGCGCACCCGCGCGGCCTCGACCTGCAGATGTTCCTCCCGCAACTGGCGCGCGAGCAGGGCGCGCTCTTCGCTGCGCTCGCGCACCTTGGGCAAGGGGCCCCGCGGGGCGGCCTCGCCGTACTCGCGCAGGCGCGGATGGATGGAGAGCGGCGGCGCCTCGGCCCACGGCGTGGTGGCCGGCAGCTCATGGCCGGCGCCCGGGTTCAGCGAGAAATGGCGGGCCGGATTGAGGGCGAAGGCGGCACGCCCCAGGCGGTGCGCGTCGTCGTCGCTGCCGCAGGTCGCGAACCAGCCGGCGAGCACGCGGAAGTCGGCAGAGCGATCGCTGCGCCCGCTGCGCCGCTCATTGAGCGCCGCGACCGCGGCCAGCAACTGCGGAATCGCCGCACGTGCCTTCGAGCGCAGCACCTCGGCCTGCGGCGGTTCATGATGGGTGCTGACGAACCAGCCGCGCAGGCCCCTCCAGCGCTCGCGCCAGGCCTGCTGCCGCTGCGAGAGTGCATCGGCCTGCGCTTGTTCATCCCCGGGCGCGGCGTCGCGCGCTTCGCGCTGCGCGGCCGCCCACAACAGCGGATCGATGCGCGGATGCAGCAGGGCAATGTGCTGCGCGATCGCACCGGAACGCCCGACGAGGTCGCCGATGAAGCGCTCGAGGTAGTCGATCAGTCGCTGCTTGTAGGCGACCACCGCCGTGGCGTCGGCCTGCTGCAGCTCGATGCTGCGTGCCATGCCGGCCATGAAGGCCTGGGCGTTGTCGGCGAGGCTTTCGAACACGCGCACCAGATCGCGCAGGGTTTCGTGCAGCTTCGCCGCATCGAGCGCCGGTGCGTCGGCCAGCGCGAGCAAGGTCTTGAGCCGGCTGGCGATGTCTTCGAGCGCGACCGTCTGCAACTCGGCACGCCGACCGAGCGCTTCGGCGAAGGCAGTGATGGCCGTCTCGACGGCTTCGCCGCCATGGGACAGGCGGTAGAGGAAGCGGGCGCGGTAGAAGTCGCTGATGCTGGCAACGCGCGCGGTATCGGGTTGCGCCTCGAGGTTGCCCCACTCGGTGAGCTGAGCAAGCGCGCTCTGAACCTCCTCGAGCTTCGGTACGCCATCGCTCCACCGGGCTTCGGCCAGCACCTCGTCGGGTCGCATGTGGAGCCTGAACTGGCGTTTTGCCGCGGCGAAGCTCGCCATGATGTTGCGGTAGATGCCGGCCTTGTCTGCGCTGACGTGTCGGAACAGGTCGGTCGATGTGTCCGAATAGGGCATGGGTTGGATTCTGGGGGGGCGTTCGCCCGATGTTGGCAACAATGCGGGCGGTTGTCGAGCATATGCGTTTGCGCTACCGAGCCAAAACCCGGAAGCGGCTTGCGATAGTCCCATAATGGGACTAAAGTGCTGCTGATGCGAGTGATAGCCGTCTCCACCCTTCGGGAATTTTGGAAACTTCATCCGGATGCCGAGCAGCCTTTGAAGGCTTGGTTTGAGGAGGTGACCAAAGCGTCCTGGACTCAGCCATCGGACATCAAGGCGCAGTACGGCAGCGCCAGCATCCTCAAGAACCGGCGCGTCGTTTTCAACATCAAAGGCAACGACTACCGGTTGATCGTGGCCATCGCCTATAGGCTGCAGGTCGTCTACGTGAAATTCGTCGGGACCCACAAGGAATACGACGAAGTGGACGCAGAAACCATTGAAATGGTCTGAGTGACCATGGAGGACCACATGGACATCCGCCCTATTCACACTGAAGCCGATTACAAGGCTACGCTGAAGGAAATTTCGGCCTTGATGGAGTTCGACCCTGATCCGGGCACCCCGGAGGGAGACCGCCTGGATATTCTGACCACCCTGGTGCAAGCCTATGAAGCCAAGCACTTCCCCATTGGCGTGCCGGATCCGGTCGAAGCGATCAAATTCCGGATGGAGCAGAGCGGCCTGTCGGTGAAAGATCTGGAGCCATTCATTGGCCGGAGCAACCGTGTCTACGAAGTCCTGAACCACAAGCGCCCCTTGACACTGGGCATGATCCGTAGATTGCACCAAGGCCTGGGCATTCCGGCCGAGGTTCTGATTGCCGAGACCGTTGCGGGCTGACTTGATGGTGCTGGCGAGAGATGCACTTGTCTCGACTTCCGCGCCAATGCTAACGGCATATTGACGGTATCGCCTACGGTATCAGCGGAATGTTCAAGAAGTACGGCCGCAGATACCGTCAGATCACGATTATTGAACAACCTGCCGGGTGAAGATGGGTGGCGCCTGGTACGGGCAATAGCCACGAAATCGCTCCCCGCCGCGCCTTCATCGGCGCGGGGCAGCGATTTTTTTGTGTGCGTCGCACGTGGGCGCTGGCAGTTCGGGAACGGACAGACATGAATCCGTGTCCATAGCCGCCGGAATCCTGTTGTCCATACCTCAACAATCCTTGCCCAGCCCCGACAGGCCACCAGATCATGCACGCCATCCGCGATGGTCATTCTCCCGCTCGTTCCAGTGATCTGCTTGCGTTCGCGGTGGTGTTCGCCACCGTTCTATGTACGCTGATCCCCGCGCATGACTTGCGCCGTCTCGCCCAGGTCATGGTCTTGGCGCTGCCCGCGATGTGTCTTCTGTTGTGGCCGGTTGAAGCCTTGCGCGTGTGCCGACTGCGCGCCCTGTTCGTCGGCTTGTGGGCGGGGGGTTTCATGATCGACGGTGCAGTCAGGGCCTATCTGGCACGCACTTATCAGGCTTCGGCCGACAGCGCACTGGTCCTGACCGCAGTCGCGAACACGGGTACAGGCGAGAGCGTCGAGTATCTTTCGATGTACTGGCCCGCGATGCTGCCCTGGGTCGCCGTCCTCATGGCTGGTGGTCTTGCGATGGCCTGGGCGCTTCGGCGCACGGCCGTCTCCCCGGTGCAGGCAGGCGTGCCGCGCGCGAACGGAGCCAGGATGCCCCTCCTGCGGCGATGGTCGGCCCTGCTGCTTTGTGCTGTACTGCTTCTCAGCGCGCTTGCCTATGCGCTCAAGCCGTGGCGGCGCTTGCATCCACTGGTGTTCTGGTCCGACTGGGTGGCGTCCGTTCAGGAGCTCCGTGACGAATGGGCGGATCAGGACGAACTCCGGCAGCGAACCCTTGCGCGGGCTGCCGGACTGCAGCCGACGGTCTTGTCCGAGGGGCCCTCGACGGTCGTCGTGGTGATATCGGACAGCGTCAATCGCGACAATCTCGGACTCTATGGCTACACACGGGAGACGACCCCACGGCTTGAACGACTGCGGGATGAACTCGGCGACGCCTTTCTGGTGTTGAGGCATGCGTGGTCGGTGGATGCCGGTACGCTGGCGTCCTTGCGGAACCTGTTCTGGTTCGGCAACTACAACGCGCCGGAGCCGATGCACGTGCTGGCCCTGGCGCGTGCCGCCGGTTATCACGTCACGTGGATCAGCAATCACGACGACATCGCCATCGATCAGTCACATGCCGCCTTTGCAGACCGGATCGAGAGGCTGAGCCGTACGCCCGGCCGATCGAACCGCTCTGCCGACATCGATACGCTGAAGCCCCTGCGGGCGGCGCTCGCGGACCCGCAACCGCGCAAGCTCATCGTCGTTCACCTGATGGGAGCGCATCCGCATTACAGTTTCCGCTATCCGAAAGGGGCCAATCCGTTCGACGATGGATTCGACGTGGTCGAGCACGAACTCGAGCAGGAAGGGCGACCGGTGTGGCTGCAGGTGCTCCGTGACGAGTACGACGCGGCGCTCCTGCATCACGATACCGTTCTGGCCGAAACGTTCGAACTGCTGCGGCAGGCGCCGGGCTCCGGCGACTATCGCGCCTGGCTCTACCTGTCCGATCATGGACAGGAGGTGGGCCATGACGCCGACCATGCCGGCCACAGCTCGCACACCGTTGCCGGTTTCCGCATTCCCGCGATCGTCTGGCAGAACCAGGCCCGCAGCACCCTGCCGGCGGATGCATGGCGCCGTCCTTTCCGCGTTGACTGGACCGGGTGGACGCTTGCGCACCTGCTCGACGTCCGCTGGCAGGGCGACGATCGGGGTCGCGACGTTCTGGACGCCGCATACCGCTGGGCCGATCCACAGCTTCCGGTCAGCGTGGCTTCATTCGAAAACTGAGGCGGCGTCGAGCCGGATCGGCGTCGTCTTCCAGATCTCGCGCGCGTACGCGTCGATCGTGCGGTCGGACGAAAAGAGGCCCATGCCGGCGACGTTCAGCAGCGCGGATCGGGTCCAGGCCTCGGGTTGCCGGTACAACGCGTCCGCACGCTGCTGGGCCTCGACATAGCTGGCGAAGTCCGCCAGCAGCAGGTAGTGGTCGCCCCAGTTCATCAGCGCGTCGAACACGGCCTGGTAGCGCCCGCGTTCGCCAGGGCTGAACAGGCCGTCACGTACGGCATTCAGCGCCGCCGCCAGTTGCGGATTGGCCGCGTAGCAGTTGCGCGGCTGGTAGCCCTGCGCGCGGATGTCGGCGACCTCTGCGGTCGTATGGCCGAAGATGAAGATGTTGTCGTCACCGACCTGTTCGCGGATCTCCACGTTGGCGCCGTCGAGCGTGCCGATCGTGATGGCGCCGTTCAGCGCGAGCTTCATGTTGCCGGTGCCCGAGGCCTCGGTGCCCGCGGTCGAGATCTGTTCCGACAGGTCGGCCGCCGGAATGATCAGCTCGGCCAGGCTGACGCTGTAGTTCGGGATGAAGACGACCTTGAGCCGGCCGCGCAGCCGGGCGTCGGCATTGACCACCGCAGCCATGTCGTTGATGAGGCGGATCACCTGCTTGGCCATCACATAGGCGGACGCGGCCTTGCCCGAGAAGATCACCACGCGCGGCACCCAGTCCGCATCGGGCTTGGCGAGGATCGCCTGGTAGCGCGCGATGACGTGCAGCAGGTTGAGCAGCTGGCGCTTGTACTCGTGCATGCGCTTGACCTGCACGTCGAACAGCGCGCCCGGGTCGATGTCGATGCCAAGGCGTGCGCCGACGTAGTCGGCCAGACGCTGCTTGTTCGCCCGCTTGACCGAGCGGAAGGCGTCGAGGAAGTCGCGCTCGTGCTGGTACTCGCGCAAGGCCGCCAGTTCGTGAAGGTTGCGTCGCCAACCTGTGCCGAGGCGTGCGTCGAGCAGGGCGGCCAGGCCGGGATTGGCCTGTGCGAGCCAGCGCCGCGGGGTGACACCGTTGGTCTTGTTGTTGAAGCGCTCCGGCCACAGGCGGGCGAAGTCGGCGAAGATCGACTGCCTCATCAGTTCCGAGTGCAGCACCGACACGCCGTTGACCGAATGCGATGCGACCACCGCGAGGTAGGCCATGCGCACACGACGCTCGCCGTGCTCGTCGATCAGTGACACGCGGCGCATCAGTTCGACATCGTGCCCGTGTGCGGCGGTGAGGTCGGCGAGGAAATCGGCGTTGATGTCGAAGATCATGCGCAGATGGCGCGGCAGCACGCGGCCGAGCATGTCCACCGGCCAGGTCTCCAGCGCCTCGTGCATCAGCGTGTGGTTGGTGTAGGAGAACACGCGCCGGCACAGGGCCCACGCCTCCTTCCACGGCACACCGTGCTCGTCGACGAGCAGGCGCATGAGTTCCGGCACGGCCAGCACCGGATGGGTGTCGTTGAGATGGATGCTGACCTTGTCCGGCAGGGCGTCGAAATCGCGGTGGTTCACCCGATAGCGGCGCAGGATGTCCTGCAGGCTGGCCGAGACGAAGAAGTACTCCTGACGCAGACGCAGCTCGCGGCCCGACAGGGTGGAATCGTCCGGATACAGCACGCGGCTGACGTTCTCCGAGTGGTTCTTGCTCTCGACCGCACCGAAGTAGTTGCCCTGGTTGAAGGCCGACAGATCGATTTCCTCGGTGGCCTTGGCCGACCACAGCCGCAGCGTGTTGGTCACCTCGGTGCCGTAGCCCGGGATGATCGTGTCGTAGGCGTTTGCCAGTACGTCCTCCGTGCCGACCCAGCGGACCACATCGCCTTCCTGCTCCAGGTGTCCGCCGTAGCGTACGCGGAAGCAGATCTCGGGCCGGTGGAATTCCCACGGGTTGCCGTGCGCCAGCCAGTAGTCGGGCACCTCGACCTGCTGTCCGTCGATGATCTGCTGGCGGAACATGCCGTAGTCGTAGCGGATGCCGTAGCCGAATCCGGGCACGCCGAGTGTCGCCATCGAATCGAGGAAACAGGCCGCGAGCCGGCCGAGGCCGCCGTTGCCCAGTGCCGCATCCGGTTCGAGGTCGATGACGACGTCCGGATCGACTTCCAGTTCGGTCAAGGCCTGACGCACGGTGGGCATCAGGTCGAGCGCGAGCAGGGCATTGCTGAAGCTGCGGCCGATGAGGAATTCCATCGACAGGTAATAGACGCGCTTGACGTCTTGCGCGTAGCTGGCGCGGATGGTCTTCATCCAGCGCTCGACCAGATGGTCGCGCACCGCATAGGACACCGCATGGAGCCAGTCCTCGGGCCGGGCGGACTCCGGATTCTTGCCCACCTGGTACATCAGCTTGTTCGAGATCGCACGTCGGAAGGCCGCGACGTCGCGCGACAGGTGGTCGTACTGGTGGGTGAACTGGGAGAGGTCCATGGGCGGGTTCAAGTTACGGTCCGGTCGTTGCGATCGAGGCGTCGGTGTCGTCGGCGGTCAGGCTGCGATCTGGCGGTACAGTGCGAGGTACTGGTCGGCGGCATCGCGCCAGCCCGAAGGGTGGCGCATCGCGCGTTGCTGCACCGACTTCCAGTCTGCCGGGCGGCGGTACAGGGCAAGCGCGCGCCGGGCGGCACCAAGCAGGCCAGCGGCAGAGAAATCGTCGAATACGAACCCGGTCGCATCCTCGTCCAGCGTCTCGAGGCGGCTGTCCGAGACGGTGTCGCCCAGCCCGCCGACGCGACGCACCAGCGGCAAGGTGCCGTACTTGAGGCCGTAGAGCTGCGTCAGCCCACAGGGCTCGAAACGTGACGGGACGAGGATGACGTCGCTGCCGGCGATGAGCCGGTGGGCGAAGGCTTCGTCATAGCCGATCCGTACGGCGACGTGCGCCGGGTCCGCGTCTGCCGCGGCGCGGAAGGCTGCCTCGAGCGCCGCGTCGCCACTGCCGAGCAGCGCGAACTGCGCACCGCGCGCGACCAGCTCCGGCAGCGCCTGCAGGATCAGATGCAGGCCCTTCTGGTCGGTCAGGCGGCTGACCACGCAGAACAAGGGCGAGGTCGGCGTCGCGGCCAGGCCGAGTTCCTGCTGCAGACTCGCCTTGCAGCGCGCCTTGCCCTCGAGTTGCTCGACCGAATAATGCGCGGGGAGCAGGGCGTCGAGCGCCGGATTCCACACCGATTCGTCCACGCCGTTGAGGATGCCGGTCAGGTCGTGCGTGCGCTGGCGGAGCACGCCGTCCAGGCCGCAGCCTTGCTCCGCGGTCTGGATCTCGCGGGCATAGCCGGGGCTGACGGTGGTGATGCGGTCAGCGTAGTACAGGCCCGCCTTCATGAAGTTGATCCGGCCGTGGAACTCGAGCCCGTGCATGCTGAAGAACGATGGCGGCAGCCCCAGTTCGGCGAAGTGGTGGCTGTCGAACAGCCCCTGGTAGGCGAGGTTGTGCACCGTATAGACGGACGCGGGCAGGCCGCGGACGCCGGCGTCGTGCGCTGCACGCAGATAGGCCGGCGCCAGCGCGGCGTGCCAGTCGTGCGCGTGCACGACCTGTGGCCGCCAGCCCCCGTCCAGCCCCTGGGCGAGCTGGCCGGCCGTCCAGCCGAGCAGGGCGAAACGCCGATGGTTGTCGGGGTAGGCGTGCTGCTGCGCGTCGGCGTAGGGGCCGCCGGCGCGCAGGTAGAAGGCGGGGGCGTCGATCACGTAGGCGTCGACGCCGCAGGCGGGCAGCCTGCCACGCAGCAGGCGGGCATCGGCGGCTTCAAGGCCGGCAGGTGGCGTGAGACGGGCAAGCTCGACCGCGTCGTGCAGGTCGGCCAGGATCGGCGCGAATCCGGGCAGCAGCACGCGGGGCTCCGCACCGCAGGCGCTCAGCGCAGCGGGCAGGGCGCCTGCCACATCGGCGAGGCCGCCGGTCTTGAGCAGGGGATAGATTTCGGCGCAGACCTGCAGGATGCGCATCGTGATCTCCTTAGAGTGCGGCAAGCATGTCCCGGGTCACCAGGACCACGCCGTTTTCGGTACGGTGGAAACGCCGGGCGTCGAGCTCAGGATCCTCGCCGATGACCAGCCCTTCGGGCAGCTTGCAGCGGCGGTCGATGACGACCTTGCTCAGCCGGCAATGCCGGTTGATCTGCACGTCGGGCAGGACGACCGCATCGCTGATGTCGCAATACGAGCGCACCAGCACGTTCGAGAACAGCACGGAATTGCGGACGACGGAGCCCGACACGATGCAGCCGCCCGACACCAGCGAATTGAGCGCTTCGCCCCGACGTCCGTCGATGTCGTGCACGAACTTGGCGGGTGGCAGCTGCTCCTGGTAGGTCCAGATCGGCCAGTCGCGGTCATACATGTTCAGCGCCGGCGTGGTGGAAGCCAGGTCCAGATTGGCCGCCCAGTACGCGTCCACCGTGCCGACGTCGCGCCAGTAGGGGCCCGAGTAGGGCGGGGTGGCGATGGCGGACATGGTGAAGGGGTGGGCCAGCGCCTGGCCCTCGGCCACCGCGCGCGGAATGATGTCCTTGCCGAAGTCGTGGCTCGAGTCCGGGTTGCAGGCGTCCTCGTCGAGCAGGCGGAAGAGGTACTCGGCGGTGAACACGTAGATACCCATGCTCGCCAGCGACATGTCGGGGTTGTCCGGCACGGTCGGCGGATCCGACGGCTTTTCGACGAAGGCGGTGATGTGGCGCTGCGCATTGACGGCCATCACGCCGAAGGCGCTCGCCTCGGTGCGCGGCACCTCGATGCAGCCGACGGTGACGCCACGCCCGCTCGCCGCATGGTCGGCGAGCATGATGGAGTAGTCCATCTTGTAGACGTGGTCGCCGGCCAGGATGACGACGTACTCCGGCGGGCGCGAATCGCGGATGATGTCGAGGTTCTGGTAGATCGCATCGGCCGTGCCCCTGTACCAGTGCTCCTCGTCGACGCGTTGCTGGGCGGGCAGCAGGTCCACGAACTCGTTCATCTCGTTGCGCAGGAAGCTCCAGCCGCGCTGGATGTGGCGCAACAGCGAGTGCGACTTGTACTGCGTGATCACCCCGATGCGCCGCAGTCCCGAGTTCATGCAGTTGGACAGGGCGAAATCGATGATGCGGAACTTGCCGCCGAAATGGACCGCAGGCTTGGCCCGCACGTTGGTCAGATCGCGCAGACGCGAACCACGCCCCCCGGCCAGCACCAGGGCCAAGGTTCGTCGCGCAAGCATCCGTGATTCGGCACTGCGGTTGATGTCCATGGTTCGCTCCCTCGTGATGTGGTCGTCGTGCGCCGGGGCCTGCGTCGGGTCGAATCAGGTGATGACGGTCGGCGTCGCCATGCCGCTGTGGCTGCGGATCGCGGCGATCTCGTCGGCGATGCGGATCAACTCGGCTAGCGCGGTCTGCGCGGGCAGGTCGTGCCGGCTGGCGTCCGGCTCGAAGCGCTCGAGATAGACCCGCAGCGTCGCGCCCTCGGTGCCCGTGCCGGACAGTCGGAAGACCACGCGGCTGCCGCCGTCGAAGATCAGGCGCACGCCCTGGCGGGTGCTGACGGAGCCGTCGACCGGGTCGGTATAGGCGAAATCGTCGGCCTGGTCGATGCGCAATCCGGCACCGCAGTCACGGCCCGGCAGATCGGGCAGCTTCGCCCGCAGCGCGGCCATCAGGGCATCGGCGCGCTCGGTGGCGATGCCTTCCCAGTCGTGGCGCGAGTAGTAGTGGCGGCCGAAGCGCGCCCAATGCGCGCGGACCAGCGTATCGACCGACTGCCCCGTCACTGCGAGGAGGTTGAGCCAGAACAGCACCGCCCACAGGCCGTCCTTCTCGCGCACGTGGTTCGAGCCGGTCCCGTAGCTCTCCTCGCCGCACAGCGTCGCACGGCCGGCGTCGAGCAGGTTGCCGAAGAACTTCCAGC
This sequence comes from Thauera sp. 63, assembly GCF_000310165.2. Lineage (NCBI taxonomy): Bacteria > Pseudomonadati > Pseudomonadota > Betaproteobacteria > Rhodocyclales > Zoogloeaceae > Thauera > Thauera sp. 63. The sequence goes on along the minus strand of NZ_AMXC01000001.1, from coordinate 277,622 downwards.
CGGTGGGCGTCTCGTAGCAGGGGATGCCGAGCGCCGCGGCGACCGCGTCGGCCGCGCACGAGGTCGGCATCGAGCGCGCGATGCCCGCCAGCCCGTCGCGGTAGCCGGGCACGCGGGTGGCGTTTGCGGCGAGGATGGCGAGGCTGTCCGACGGGGTCACGACGAAATCGCGGCCGAGGATCATGTTGCGGTCGGCATCGCCGTCGGAGGCAGCGCCGAAGTCGGGCGCCTGCGGGCCGCTCATGGTCGCGATGAGTTCGGTGGCGTGCGCGGGGTTGGGGTCGGGGTGATGGCCGCCGAAGTCCTCCAGCGGCTCGCCGTTGACCACCGTGCCGGCCGGCGCACCGAGCATGCCTTCGAGGATGGCGCGGGCGTAGGGCCCGCTGACGGCGCTCATCGCGTCGAAGCGCATGCGCCCGCCCTTGGCGAACCAGGCGCGCATGGCGTCGAAGTCGAACAGTTGCTGCATCAGCGCCGCATAGTCGGCCACCGGGTCGATGACCTCGACCTGCATGTCGCCGATGCGCTGCGTCCCGAGGGTCTCCAGATCGATGTCGGCGGTGTCGGCAGCGATGTGGTATTCGGACAGGACGCCGCTGCGCGCGTAGATCGCCTCGGTGATGCGCTCGGGCGCCGGGCCACCGTTGGCGATGTTGTACTTGATGCCGAAATCGCCTTCCGGCCCGCCGGGGTTGTGGCTGGCCGACAGGATGATGCCGCCGAAGCAGGCGTGCTTGCGGATCACCGCGCTCACGGCCGGCGTCGACAGCAGCCCGCTGCGGCCGACCAGCACCTTGCCGAAGCCGTTCGCGGCCGCCATGCGCAGGATGGTCTGCACCGCCGCGCGGTTGTGGAAACGGCCGTCGCCGCCGACCACCAGGGTCTGGCCTGTGCGGTCCGGAAGGATGTCGAACAGCGCCTGGACGAAGTTCTCCAGATAGTGCGGCTCCTGGAACACGCTGACTTTCTTGCGCAGGCCGGAGGTACCGGGACGCTGGCCGGGGAAGGGACGGGTGCTGACGGTGTCGATGTTCATGACGAAGTGTTTTCAGAGGGTGAATGGTGCGGCTCGGCCGCAACGGTCGAGTCGATCAGGATGCGGAGGCTGCGGGCTGCAACAGCGATGGGGCCGGTAAGGGGCGAATTGGTATCCGGTGCCGGCGCGCCATCTCGACGGTCGCTGTCAAACACGCAGGTCCAGGCGCCGGCGGGCAGGACGAAGCGACGCGGTGATGCTTCGGGATTGACCAGCACCAGGGCGGGTGAGCCCTTGCCGGCCCCCGGGTCGAGGCGCACCGCGAGCGCGCGGTCTGCGGTGCCTGCCCAATCCCCGCCCGTGAGCGCCGTGCCGTCCGCACGCAGCCACAAGGCCGAAGCACTGTCAGGCGTCGCCTCCGCCGCCGGCGACAACCAGCGTCCGATGCGCAAGGCCGCCCAGCGATGGCGCAGTTGCAGCAGACGCCGGGTGCAGGCGAGCAGGTCGCGGTCGGCAGCGGCCCAGTCGAGCCAGGTCGTGGCGTTGTCCTGGCAATAGGCGTTGTTGTTGCCGCCCTGGCTGTGGCCGATCTCGTCGCCCGCAAGCAGCATGGGCGTGCCCTGCGAGCACAGCAGCGTCGCCATCAGCGCACGCTGCAGGCGATGGCGGCGTTCATTGACCTCGATATTGTCGGTTTCGCCTTCGACACCGCAGTTCCACGACGCATTGTGGTGATGGCCGTCGCGGTTGTTTTCGCCGTTGGCGTGGTTGTGCTTGTGGTCGTAGCTGACGAGGTCGCGCAGCGTGAAGCCGTCGTGTGCGGCGAGGTAGTTGATGCTGGCGGTGGGCGCCCGTGCGTCATGGTGGAACTGCGCGCTCGAGCCCGCCAGCCGGTGCGCAAAGACGCCGCGGTCGCCGATGCCGCGCAGCCACCAGGCGCGCATCGTGTCGCGGTACTGGTCGTTCCACTCCATCCAGCCGGTTGGAAAGGCACCGAGTTGATAGCCGCCGGCGCCAAGATCCCAGGGCTCCGCAATCCATTTCAAGTCCGCAAGGATCGGGTCGGCCTGCAGCGCGGTGAAAAAGCCGGCGTCGCGGTTGAAGTTGCCGTGGCGGTCGCGCCCAAGCGTGCTGGCGAGGTCGAAGCGGAAGCCGTCCACGCCGTAGTGCGTGGCCCAGTGGCGCAGGGCGCCGACGACCAGTTCCACCACGCGCGACTCGGCCAGCTTGACGCTGTTGCCGCAGCCGGTCCAGTTCTGATCGTGCGCAGGATTCCCGGGCACGAGGTGGTAGTAGCGCGCATTGGCCAGCCCGCGCAGCGACAGGGTCGGTCCGGATGCGTCGGTCTCGGCGGTGTGGTTGAACACCACATCGAGCACCACCTCGATCCCCGCGGCGTGCAGGGTGTCGACCATGTCGCGGAACTCGCCGGCCGGGCTCGTGCCGGGCCGGCCGCTCCAGTAGCGCGTCTCCGGCACCAGCCAGGCGATGGGGCTGTAGCCCCAGTGGTTCGACAGGCCGCGCAACTGCAGGGCCGCCTCGTCGGCACGGAAGTGCACCGGCAACAGGTTCAGCGTGGTGATGCCCAACTCGCGGTAGTGCGCGAGCATGGCCGGGTGGGCGAGGGCGGCGTAGCTGCCGCGCAGGGCCGGCTCGATGGCCGGGTGGCGCATCGTCAGGCTGCGGACATGGATTTCGTACAGCACAATGCGGTCGCGTGCGATGCGGGGGCGGGGCGGGCGCGCGGCATACAGGGCCGGCGCAGGGACGCGCGCCTTGAGCGCATGGCGGGCGTTGTCGCGCGGGTCCGGCTGTTCGGGCGTCTTGGGAAGGTGGCCAAGATGAAGCGCGAGTTCGGCGGCGAGCGCGGCATCGTCCGCGGGTCCCGGTCCCTGCCGCCCGTAGCTGCCGACGACTTCCTGCGCCCACGGGTCGAGCAGCAGCTTGGCCGGGTTGAAGCGGTGCCCCTGGTGCGGGGCCCATGGGCCATGCGCCCGCAGCCCATAGACGAGGCCCGGTCCGGCACCTGGCAGCAGGCCGTGCCATACGCCCTCGCTGCAGCAGGGCAGGTCGTGGCGCTGTAGCTCATGCTCGCCGCGATCGTCGAAGAGACAGAGTTCGAGCCGTGTCGCATCCGGCGCCCACACGGCGAAATTCACCCCCGCCTGTTCCCCGTCGGCCACGCAATGCGCGCCGAGCGGACCGGGCCGTCCGGGTGCGAGCGTGATCACCCTCGCGGGCGTGTGGGACAGGTCAGTCACGGCGCACCAGCATCAGGGCGGCCAGGGGCGGCAGCGTCAGCGTCAGCGACTGCGCCTGGCCTTGCCATGGAACCGGCTCGCTGGCGCGCGGCGGATTGCCCACGCCCGAGCCCCAGTACACCACCGAATCGGTGTTGATCAGCTCGAGCCAGGTACCGGCGGCCGGCACGCCGATGCGCCAATGCTCGCGCACGACCGGGGTGAAGTTGCAGACGACGACGATGCGCTGCCCGTCGCGCGCGCGTCGCTCGAACACCAGCACCGAGTGGTCGGCGTCCTCGTGGCTGATCCAGCCGAAGCCTTCGGGCGCCGTGTCCTGTTCGTACAGCGCGGGATGGCTGCGCAGCACCAGGTTCAGATCGCGCACCAGGCGCTGCATGCCCGCGTGCGGCGCGTGCTCGGTCAGGTGCCAGGGCAGGGGCTCGTCGGCATTCCATTCCTGCCAGGGCGCGAATTCGCAGCCCATGAACAGCAGCTTCTTGCCCGGATGCCCCCACATGAAGCCGTAGAGCAGGCGCAGATTGGCGAATTTCTGCCAGTCGTCACCCGGCATCTTGGCGAGCAGCGAGCCCTTGCCGTGCACCACTTCGTCGTGCGACAGCGGCAGCACGAAGTTCTCGGTAAACGCATAGACCAGCGAAAAGCGGATCTGGTCGTGATGGTAACGACGGTGTACCGGCGCCTTCGCCATGTAGGACAGCACGTCGTTCATCCAGCCCATGTTCCACTTGAAGTGAAAACCCAGGCCGCCGGACTGCAGATCGGGCGAGGGTGGGCGGCTGACCTGCGGGAAGGCGGTCGATTCCTCGGCCAGCGTGATCGCCTCGGGTCGCTGCGTGCCGACCAGATGGTTCATCTGGCGCAGGAAGTCGATGGCTTCGAGGTTCTCGCGCCCGCCGAAGCGGTTGGGAACCCATTCGCCTTCCTTGCGGCTGTAGTCGCGATAGAGCATCGAGGCCACCGCGTCGACACGCAGGCCATCGATGCCGAAACGCTCGATCCAGTACAGCGCGTTGCTCGTCAGGTAGTTGCGGACCTCGGCGCGGCCGTAGTTGTAGATGAGCGTGTTCCAGTCCTGATGGAAGCCTTCGCGGGGGTCTGCGTGTTCGTAGAGGTGGCTGCCGTCGAAGCGTGCCAGGCCGTGGGGGTCGGCGGGGAAATGCGCCGGCACCCAGTCGAGGATGACGCCGATCCCGGCGTCGCGGGCCGCGGCGGTGAAGGCGCGGAAATCTTCCGGCGTGCCGAAGCGCGACGTAGGTGCGTACGGTCCGGTGGGCTGGTAGCCCCACGAACCGTCGAAAGGGTGTTCCTGGATCGGCATCAACTCGATGTGGGTGAAGCCGTGCTCGACCACGTAGGGAATCAGTCGCTCGGCCAGTTCGCGGTAGCTGAGCCAGTTGCCATCGGCCTTGCGCTGCCATGAGCCGAGATGGACCTCGTAGATGCTGATCGGCGCATCGAGCGCGTTCGCGCGGCGGCGCTCGTCGTCGATGGCGACCCCGGGAAGCAGGCGCTGCACGACCGAGGCCGTCTGCGGCCTGAGTTCGGCGCGGAAGGCGAAGGGGTCGGCCTTGATGCGGATGATGCCGTCGCAACCGAGGACTTCGTACTTGTACAGGTCGCCATCGCCGACATGCGGCAGGAAGATCTCCCACACGCCGCATTCCCGGCGCAGCCGCATCATGTGGCGGCGTCCGTTCCAGTTGTTGAAGCCGCCCACGACCGATACGCGCCGCGCGTTCGGCGCCCACACGGCGAAGCGCGTGCCGGCGATGCCGTCGACGACGACCGGGTGCGCACCGAGCCACTCGTAAGGGCGGTGATGAGTGCCCTCGGCCAGCAGCCAGACGTCGAGGTCGGTAAGCTGCGGGCCGAAGCGATAGGCGTCCTCGATCTCGCTGGTCAGGCCGGGGCCACCGTTGCCGTCCTGCCACTGCACCCGCAGGCGGTAGGGAAAGCGCTGGCGCCGCCGCGGCAGGGTAACGGCAAAAACATCGCCGTGCGGCAGACGTTGCAGGGCCGCCACGCGCCGACCACGGGCATCGACGACCTCAACCGTCCGCGCGGTCGGAAGCAGTGCGCGGACCACGATCTGGCCATCGATCTCGTGCATGCCCAGGCACGCGAAGGGATCGACATGACGCGCCTGCATCAGGCGCGCGATATCGTCCGAGGAAAGCAGCGCGGTGTCGACGCGAGCGGCGGTCTCGCCGGGGTGCGCGTCAGGCTGTAGGGCCGCTCCTTCGTTCATGTGCCTTCCCGTACGGCATGGCGCCGTGTCGCTGTCGTCATCAGCCCAAATCCTGACACAAACGACGCGTGCTGCGGTGCACGATCAACGCTGGCTCGATCCACCGCAAACCCGGGCGCATCGTGCCGGCGATTCAGACCGGACGACGGCGATAGCGGGCGATGAGCGCGGCGGTGCTCGCATCGTGCGGGTGGTGGTCCTGGTCGGCGGCAAGATCGTCGAGCACGCGGGTCGCAAGCTGCTTGCCCAGTTCCACGCCCCACTGGTCGAAGGAGTTCACGCCCCACACCACGCCCTGCACGAAGGTGCGGTGCTCGTACAGCGCCAGCAAGGCGCCGAGAGTGCGCGGATCGAGCCGCTCCAGCAGCAGCGTGTTGCTCGGCCGGTTGCCCGGGAAGACGCGATGCGGCGCCAGCGCCCGGACCCGTTCTTCGGCAAGACCCGCGGCGCGCATCTCGGCGGCGACCGCGTCGGCCGACTTGCCACGCATCAGGGCTTCGGCCTGGGCGACCATGTTGGCGAAGGCGAGGCGGTGGTGGTGCTCGGCGCCGTCCGGGCGCGCGAGCACGCCGATGAAGTCGACCGGCGCGAACCCCGTGCCCTGGTGCAGCATCTGGAAGTAGGCGTGCTGGCCGTTGATGCCGGTTTCGCCCCAGATCACCGGGCTGGTGGGGTGTGCCACCGGCGTGCCGTCGAGTCGTACCGACTTGCCGTTCGATTCCATGTCGAGCTGCTGCAGGAAGGCGGGCAGGCGGTGCAGCCGCTGGTGGTAGGGCGCGATCACCTGGCTGCGCGCATCGAGGAAATCCACGTTCCAGATGCCGAGCAGAGCCATGAGTACCGGCAGGTTCCGCTCGAAGGGCGCTTCGCGGAAATGCACGTCCATCGCATGCGCGCCGGCGAGCAGTGCGTCAAAGCCCTGCGTCCCGATCTGCAGCACGATGGGCAGACCGATGGCGCCCCACAGCGAATAGCGGCCACCCACCCAGTCCCAGAAGCCGAACATGTTGGCGGTGTCGATGCCGAAGCGGGACACCGCTTCGGCGTTGGTCGAGACCGCGACGAAGTGGCGGGCGATGGCTGCCTCGTCGCCCGCACGCCCGATCAGCCAGGCGCGCGCGGTGTGGGCGTTGGTCAGGGTTTCCTGGGTGGTGAAGGTCTTGGAGGCGACGATGAACAGCGTGGTGCCGGGGTCGGCGCTGCGCAGCACGTCATCGATCTGCACGCCGTCGACGTTCGACACGAAGTGCAGGCGCAGGCGCGGATGGGCAAAGGGCTTGAGCGCCTCGCACACCATCAGCGGGCCCAGGTCGGAGCCGCCGATGCCGATGTTGACGATGTCGGTGATCGCGCGTCCGTCATAACCGCACCAGTCGCCGCAGCGAACCGTTTCGGCGAAGCGGGCGACGCGCTCGCGCACGGCCACGACATCGGGCATTACGTCGCGTCCGTCCAGCATCACGACCTCGCTGGCCGGCCGTCGCAGTGCAGTATGCAGCACGGCGCGCTGCTCGGTCGTGTTGATGCGTTCGCCTTCGAACATGGCCGTCCGGCGCTGCGCCAGGCCGGACGTGTTTGCCAGGTCCAGCAGAAGGCGCAAGGTTTCATCGGTGACGCGGTTCTTCGAGTAATCGAGGAAGAGGCCGCAGGCCTCGGCGTGCATCCGCCCGGCGCGCGTGGAGTCGGCCTCGAACAGTTCGTTGAGGTGACGTTCGCCGAGTTCGGCACGATGGGCAGCAAGGCGCTGCCAGACGGATTCCGGGGTGGTAGTGCTCATGTTCGAAGTGTCGGATCAGGGTCCCGCAAGGCGCCGGACCCACGCTGCCTATTGTGCCTGTTTTGTCGCGTCGTAACCCACGCGAACAGGCCATTTCAGCGCCGCTGCCGCCCCTCGCAGCGCGGCATACGGCGCATCGATCACGAAAGTGGGAATACGGCTGAGATAGGACGAAAAACGCCCCTTGTCCTCGAAGCGCGAACGGAAGCGCGACTGCGCAAACGACGGACCCAGGCGGGGCAGGATGCCGCCGCCCAGATACACGCCGCCACGCGCACCGAGCGTCAGTGCCAGGTCGCCTGCCACGGTGCCGAGCATGGCGCAGAAGAGATCCAGCGCCTCGACGCAATACGGGCAGGTGCGCGCAAGGGCTCGGGCCGTGATGTCCGCGCTGCCCAGCTCGCACGGCGTGGCATCCGCGAGGTCGCGCACGGCATCGTGCAGCATGACGAGACCGGGACCCGACAAAAGCCGCTCTGCCGACACATGGTCGTGGTGCCGCCACATCCACTCGATGATCCGTGCCTCGCGCGCGTCGCGTGCGGCCAGCGTGACATGACCTCCTTCGCCCTGCAGCGGCAGGTAACCGTCCGCAGTGGGCACGAGGCCGGATACGCCCAGGCCGGTGCCGGGGCCGATCAGGCCGATCGCCTGTCCGGCCACTGGCGTACCGCCGCCCACGGCGTGCAGGTCGTCGGGCCCCAGGCGCGGCACCGACAGGGCGAGCGCGGTGAAGTCGTTCACCAGCAGCAGCCGGTCGAGGCCCAGGTGTTCGCGCAGTCGTTCGACCGAAAAGCGCCAGCGATGGTTGGTCATCGCCACCTCGTCGCTCGTGACCGGGTTGGCGATGCCGAAAGCAGCCACCGGAGGCGGGGCAATGGCCTCGAGCTCGAAATAGTGCCGAAGGGCGTCCTCCGGCCCGGCGAAGTCTGCACAGCGCAGCGCGCGGACATGGCTGAGGCGGTCGCGCACGTCCGCGATGGCGAAGCGTGCGTTCGTGCCGCCGATGTCACCCACGAGCCGTGCTTGCGCGGTCTGCGGTGTTTGCGTGAAAGTGCTCAATGATCGGGTAACGCGGATTGAAGAGATGAGCGCAATCATGAAACCGCGCACCGATTCTGTCCAACGACATCAGGGCGCGCCGTCAGGCGCCCATCGTCGTCCCGTCTTCTCCTGCGCTGAACCCATTCGGGATGCTCCATGAATCGGTCGAGACATAGCGGCATTCTCCTGCACTTCACCTCGCTGCCGGGGCCACACGGCTCGGGCGATTTGGGGCCGTCGGCCTACCACTTCGTCGACTGGCTGGTGGCAGGCGGGCAATCGCTGTGGCAGGTCCTGCCGGTTGGCGGCATCGGGCCGGGCAACTCGCCGTACATGAGCCCGTCGGCCTTTGCCGGCAACGAACTGCTGATCGATCTCGCGCAACTCGTGGAGCAGGGCTGGCTCGAGGCCGATGCCCTGGTGCCGGACCCTGGCTTCGGCGACGAGCGGGTGGAGTTTGCCCAGGTGATCGCGTTCCGCATGACGCGGCTGAGGCGCGCGGCGAGGCGATTCCGTGCCGCAGGGCGCGAAGCCGAGCGCCGGCGCTTCGAGGCCTTCTGTCGTGCGGAGCAGGGCTGGCTCGACGACTACGCCCTGTTCATGTCGCTCGATGCACGGCAGCGCGCGAGTGGTGCGGCCGACAGCACGTGGCAGGACTGGCCACCCGCCCTCGCGCGTCGCGAGCACGCGGCGCTGGCGGATGCGACAGCCGAACTCGAGGAGGAATGCGCGAGCTGGAAGTTCTGGCAGTGGTGTTTCCGCGAGCAATGGCTGCGCCTGAAGGCCTACGCCAACGGGCGTGGCGTAGGCATCGTCGGTGACATGCCGATCTTCGTCTCGCCGCATAGCGCCGACGTCTGGGCGCATCCGCAGCTCTTCGACCTCGAGGCAGATGGCCGCCTGCGTGTTGTGGCCGGCGTGCCCCCCGACTACTTCAGCGCGACGGGCCAGCACTGGGGCAATCCGCTGTACGACTGGGCCGCCCATGCGCGCGAGGGCTACGGCTGGTGGATCGGGCGCATGCGCAATGCGTTGATGCTGTTCGACCTCGTGCGGGTCGATCACTTCCGGGGCTTCGAGGCTTACTGGGAAATCCCGGCCACGGCGGACAGTGCGGTCGAGGGCGCATGGCGGCCGGGGCCGGGGAGGGCGCTGTTCTCCGCCCTGTACGCCGCGCTGGACCTGCAGCCGACCCCGCACAGCGCCGGTCGCCGGATCATTGCCGAGGACCTCGGCATCATCACGCCCGCCGTTGACGCGCTGCGGGCGGCGGCCGGGTTGCCCGGCATGCGGGTCCTGCAGTTCGCCTTCGACGGCGATGCCGGCAACGCCTACCTGCCGCATAACTTCAGTCACGATACGGTCGTCTATACCGGCACGCACGACAACGACACCACGCCCGGCTGGTGGAAGGCGCTGCCTGGCAGGGCGCAGGACCAGGTGCGGCGCTACCTCGCGGTCCGCGGCGATTGCATCCACTGGGATCTGATCCGTGCCGCATCTGCCTCGGTGGCACGACTGGCGGTGTTTCCGATGCAGGACGTGCTCGGTCTCGACAGCGCCGCCCGCATGAACCGCCCGGGCAGTATCGAAGGGGTGTGGTGCTGGCGCTTTCACTGGGGCCAGGTCGAGGGCTGGCACGCCGACCACCTCGCCGAATTGAGCGCCCTCTACGACCGGCTCCCGCGAGCGGAGGCCCCGACACCTGAGTCGGCCCGGGGCGCTGATATACTCGCGCCATCCCATTAGCGACCCGGCCCGCGCGGCATGCCATTCAATATCCCCAACACCCTCACCTGGGCCCGCATTGCGCTGATCCCGATTTTCGTGGGCGTTTTCTACCTGCCCGACGCCTGGCTGTCGTTACCGCACAAGAACCTGATCGCCACCGCGCTGTTTGCCACCGCAGCCATCACCGACTGGTTCGACGGCTACCTGGCGCGCGCGCTCGGACAGACGTCCGCCTTCGGCGCCTTCCTCGACCCCGTCGCCGACAAGCTCATGGTGGCCGCCGCGCTGATCCTGCTCGTCCAGCTTGCGCGGGTCGATGCCATCATCGCGGTCATCATCATCGGTCGTGAGATCACGATCTCGGCACTGCGCGAATGGATGGCCCGGGTCGGCAAGTCGGCCAGCGTGGCCGTCGCTTATGTCGGCAAGCTCAAGACCGCCGCGCAGATGGTCGCCATTCCCCTGTTGCTGTACAACGCGCCGTTGCTGTCCATTGACGTGACGAAGCTTGGCAGCGTGCTGATCTACGTTGCTGCTGCGCTTACGCTGTGGTCGATGGGGTATTACCTGCATCGCGCGATTCCCCTCCTGATGGCAGACCACAAGAGCTGAGGGCGCGCGGGCGCAATATCGGCTTGACAGACAAGAAATGCTGCCTATAATGGGGGTCTTTCCCGAGCGGGAATAGCTCAGTTGGTAGAGCGCAACCTTGCCAAGGTTGAGGTCGCGAGTTCGAGACTCGTTTCCCGCTCCAAGCATTCAGATGGCAGGTGCAGCGCAGCAAATTGCACGTGTCACGCAGGTCTTGAGGATCTGCAGCAAAGCTTGACGGCGCGATGGCAGAGTGGTTATGCAGCGGCCTGCAAAGCCGTGTACCCCGGTTCGATTCCGAGTCGCGCCTCCAGTAACATCCAGTAGTTGCAAGGAAACAGCCCGCCACGAGCGGGCTTTTTCTTGTCCACCGTGCACTGCTCCACCATTCGAATGCCTGTAACGTCGCGCCGCATTTGGCACTGTTAAGCGCGACATTTGACACAGCGCGATCAGACGAAGCAGCGGGCCGTAACGTCGTCGATGATCTCGCCCGTTACCGGGTGTGAAGCAGCCCACCCGAAGTCGGCAGCAATAACGCCATCCTTGGCCACCAGCTTGGCCTGCTTAGGAGAGCCGAGTAGCGCCAACCGGCGCACCGGCGTCGAGTACAGCCCCAACACGATCGCGCCCCAGCAGCCACTGCCGAACCGGTAGCTCTTGAGGTCGCACCCGGCCGGGAAGATCGGGTACAGCGTCGAGTAGATCGTCTGCGGATAGCCGTTGAGCAGCGGGCCTGCGCTGCTGCGCGGCGCGTCTCCGCCTTGCGGGTTGATCGCGCCCCATCCGTCGGTCGTCTGCAGGAGCAGAAGCGGGCCGCTGTTGCTCTTGAAGCCCCAGTAGCCGGTGGCCTGGCTCGAACTGCCGCTGATGCCGCCGACGCTGTACTCGCGCTCGATGATGCCGGGCGCCAGGGCCTCGTCGTCGCAGGCTCGCACGCGGTAGCGCTGCGAGAACGGGATCGTCACGCCCGGCGCAGTGCTGAATCGGGCGCTGCCCGTGATCTGCAGCTCGGTCTCCCCGAAGCCCTTTCCAAGGCCCGGCCAGTCGCTCATCGCGCGGATCAGGTCGGCGTACTGGCCCGCGACTGGCGGCGTTTCGGATGATGGCGACCCCGCCGAGAAAGCGGCGGCCATGGTGCGGGTGGCAGTCACGTCAATTTCGAGCGTGACGACCTGCAGATTGTCCGACGCGTCGTAATAGCACCCGGCCAGGCTGCGGTACGTGTAGCTGGCCGACGTGGCACCCAGGGGCGCCGTGATGCGGGCGATATCGCCGTCCGTGACCCCGTACTCGCGCTTGATCGCCGCGCGGTAGCCCTCGCCGGGGTTGGCCGTGGCGGTGCGCGGCGTATAGTCGGCGATCGACCACCAGGTGCAGGCAGTCGCTACGCTCGCGTCCGTTGTCACCGTCTCGAGGATGGGATGCGCAGTCACCGAAACGGATGGCGGCTTGCCCGACAGACGAAGCTCGAATCCGTTTAGCCCCAGGGGCGCGCCGACTTCGGGGTGGCCCAAGTTGACCTCGGCATTGTTGAGCGCGAAGTTGCGGCGCTCGGACGGATTGTTGGTCAGGGTCCATTCAAGGATCGAGCGCAGGACCACGACGCGATGCCCGCGGCTGCTGATCGCGTCAAGGGTCGTGCGATGCGCGCTCCCGAACGGGCGCGCGATGAACTCGGGGATCGTGCTCGTGAAAAGCTGCAGCCCAGACACCGGGATCTCGACCGTCTGCACGATATCGCCGACCGGCAGCCCGTGCTCGAAGCGGCCGAAGCGCCGGAAGCGTAGCCGCAGCACGCTGAAGTCCGCGAAGCTGGCGCGCACCATCCAGCGATCGCCATCGTCATCGACATAGATCCAGCCTTGCGCAGGCGAGAGGCTCGTGTCGCTCAGCGCGGCGCCGTACAGCCGACGGTTGAAGCCCGCGATGATCCCGTAGTTGATCCACGTCCGCCCCGCGGCATCGTCGGCGGCGATCTCTTCCAGGGTGCGCTCGGGCACGGCCGGCGTGCCGGGGATGCGCAGCACGAATGAATCCGTGCCAAGCGGCTGCACACCGGGGCACGCGATCTGCACCGCGTCAGGCGTGGGCGTGGTGATCTGCCCGGTTGCGGCGCTGTAGAGGCCGTGCGACGTGTCGCCGAACTTGACCGGGCGGGAAAGCGGCAGGCGAACGGGACTGAAACGATTCATGGGGCTGGCGCGGGCGGCTCGTCCCACACGAAGCGACCACCGCCGACCAGCGCGATCGACTTGATCGGCTCCTCGACGAACGTGATCACACCGTCGACGCTGCGCCAGGTGCGGCCGGAGTAGTACTCCCGCTGCGATGCGTCCGACTCTTCTAACCCACCTCCAGCCTGCGACGAGGACGGACGCCCGGTGCCGATACCGCCCGGCTTTGCACCGACGGCGGGCTTGGGCATGAAGGCCTCCCACTTCTTCTCCCTCTTGACCAGATTCTCTAGCGACTTCTGGAAATCCGGGAGGTTTGCATTCCCGAGCGCGGACATGGTCAGGACTCCACCACCGCATTGGTTGTCAGCTGCAGGTCTGCCGAGCTGCCGACAGGCTGCGAGCCCTGCATCGATCGCACAAATATCGTGATCCTGTTCGCCGCTCCACTCGCCAGCTCAGTGCCGATCGAGAGCGCGGCGCCGCCGACGGCGGTATCGAGTCCGCCAGCCGTGAGCGCCAGCTTGATCTGCGCCGCCTCGGCACCGCTTCCGGCAGCCGCGTCGACCGGCGAAACCGTGATCTGGTTGGTGCCGGGACTGACGGCGGTGCGCAACGTCTTGCCCGGCGTCGGGGAACCGAAGAACACGACGCGATCGGTCGGGCCGAGATCCTCGGTCACAGTCGCCCCGGCGCTCTGCAGGCTCGTCAGGCTCGGGTCGTTATAGAAATTCCAGCTGATAGTCATGCGATGGTCTCCAGCAGATCGGTTGGGATAGCGACGGCAATCTCGGTCTCGACGACGAGCTCGCGCGGGTCGCGGTCCTCGGCGGCGATGTCAGGCGCGCCGATGGAGAGCTTGTGCGGGTAGTACTCGCGCCCGTCGACCGAGCCTTCGCGGTTGGTCACGAATCCGATCATCGTCGCTTCATCGAATGGGGGGCTGTCGGCATCGCCGCCGATGTAGGTGCCGATGGTGCAGCTGTAGGCCGAAACCGGCGGCACGTAGTCATCGACCGGCGCGGCCGGCAGCGACCACACCGGATGCGCAGCGGGCGTGTTGCCCGGCATGCCAACGGCCAGCGAGACGGAGGTGGTCGCTTCACCGGAGCCAAGATTCAGCGTGTGCTCGACCTCTTCCACGTCGCCCTGCGCACGCATGCGCGCATGCTCGACGCGGATGCGGGTGTCGAGCCACAGGTCAGGCCGGCAAGGCAGCGAGAAGGACACGCGGCCCGAGCGAGACGCGGCCCACAGCGCCACCCATGCGCGGTCGAGCAGCGTGCGCATCACCTCGTCGGCCGCAGCGTCGTCTGCGCCGGCTGGCTGCCAGGCCAGCGTGGCATCACCCAGCCCGCCCGCGCCGGGAATGGCCGGCTCGACGCTGTCGTCCCGACCCCAGTCCTGCTGATCGAACTCCGCTTCCAGCGTGGCGCCGATCTCGTCCCACACTGGCCCGCCGAGCTGCTCCTCGAGGTCGGGCCACACGAGCGTGATCGTGTAATCGCGGGTGATGCTCTGTTGCCAGCGCGTGCTGTAGTCGGCCTTGAACCCGGTTGCGAGCGTGGGCGCCACGGATGCACTGATGACGTAGAGCCATGGATTGAGCTCTGAGCCCAGGTTCCAGGTGCCGGCCGGGGCCGTGGTGATCGTGCGCTCGCCCATCGTCCAGCCGGGCAGGCCCTCGGTCGCCTGCTCGACCATGCTGGTGAGCAAGTACAGCAGGCCCGGTTGCACGAGCTCGCCGAGCGGCGAGATCGCCGGCTGCCAAAAGGCGAGCGGCTGGCTGTATTGCGCTACCGCGCCCCGGTAGCGGAGCAGCGTGTAACGGTACTGCATGCGGCAGACGATGCGCGTGCGCAGCGCGTTGCGGCTCGGCAGGTCGATAGCGATCGAGCCGTTATCCACGTCCGCGGTGCGCACTGTGAGCGACCGGGCCGTGTCGCGCCAGGGCAGGATGCGCGGCGACTGCCACACATCCAGCGCCCACGATGCGCCGACCGACTGGATACGCTCCTCAAGATAATTGTAGTTGTCCTCGGGCTCGCCAGACACTGCGACATGCCAGCGACCGCCGACCATCGTGTCGATGGTCTCGCGGCTGGTGGCGGCCCAGATCTCTTGCGCCTGGTCGGTGCAGCTGCAGGCAATGACGCCGCTGTCGAGATCTACCGACGGCACGTCGATAACGCCGGTAAAGACCCGCTGCGCGTTGACCCCGCCGATCTGCGCAAAGTCGACTGTGACGCGCTGACCGATGAGCGACTGCGGCGCCAGATTGGCCGCCGGCAGAAACGCGAACTCTGCAACCGCCGCCGCGTTACGGGCGCGACGCACGGCGATCGGCGTCTCACTGTCGATGCGGCTCGAAATGTCCGACCCGCCGAGCGTGACGACGGCCGTCCATAGCCCGTCTGGCGCGGCCGCCCAGGACGCCGCGCCGTCCAGCCCGCCGACCACACTGGCAGGCAGCACGCGCACCGGCCACGGGGTGGTGACCACCGCCGGCTGCGCAACGCTGATAGGCCACGGGGTGGTGACGCGCTGCTCGGGTGCCGCCTGCACTGTAATCGGCCAGGGCGTCCTGATGTAGGGCGTTGCAATGGTGATCGGCCACGGCGTTGTGACGTACTCAAGCACCAGCGCGGCGGGCGAGTCCCCGCCGATTGCTGCCGCGCCGATGGGCTCCGCCGCGATGCTCATTACAGCGCCTGTGCCACGGTCGCGCGCAGCGATCCGGTCCAGTGCCAGTCGGCTGGGGTCCCCGCATTGACCCGGACGTCGACCAGGTCGTTGAGTCCGCTATCCACAGCCAGCGTTGCGGATGCGGCGCCCCCCGTCGTGTCGTGGATAACGGTTACCGTCGGTGCGCCGACCAGCGCAATCGCTGAGCTGCTGTACCGCACGACGCCCGTGATGCGGGCCGCGTAGGCCCCCGTCGTCGAATTGCGCGCAATCACCATGACCTCGATCAGTGCGGTGCCGCCGCTGCCAGGCAGCTGGAAGCGGTTGTCGGTCACGTCCTGCAGGTTGTAATCGCCCCCTTGCGAAACGACGTGGCCACACCATTCAAGCGCAGCGAAGTTGCTTCCGCCTTGTGCTGCGACTGCGCATTTTTCGGCGTGCGCGCCTGGCATCGCGAAGCTATACCCGCCGCTGGCGTTGCCAGCCGGACAGGCCACTGAGTAGTAGCCGGATGCCGTTGCCTCCGGTAGAGCGACGGCGCGCCATTCGCTTGCAACCGCACCAGCGCCGAGTGCCACCGCCCGCTGCTTTGTGGCCTGGGCACCGTCGCCGATGGCGATGGCGCGGCTTTCGCTGCCCGTATTCGCGAGCGCCCCGTTACCCAGTGCCACACATAAGCTGCCCGCTTTGGCACCCTGACCGTAGGCAACGCCGCCGGTACCCGCGCTCGCATCAGAGCCCGCTGCGACGCCGGTACCAGCGACGGACGGCTGCACAAAGCCAGACGTCGGAACACCGATGGCACACATCAACTGCGCTGGGATCACGCAGGCGACCCGTTTGGTGCCCGCTGGAAAGTTCACCTTGTTGTTGAGGTTCGACGACGACAGGACCACCGATCGCACCAGGCTCCAGGTGGTCGCCGGCTTGCTCAGCGTTCCGACGCCGATCTCCCAGTTCGCACCGTCCTCTGTGACGATTCGGTAGGGCATCAGATCGCCATTGGCGTATCCAGCCAGGTTCAGCGACTGGCGGCCGGGCACGGTGCCACCGAGCACAAGCGTGCCGGTGCCAGTGGTGGTGGTGTAGACCTCAACGAGGTCGCGGTAGAGTTGGGGCATTTACACTTCCTCGGCCATCAATTCCCAGCCGGCAACGGCGCCGACTGCATCAAACGAGTTCTGCACGCCTGCGATCGCGACCACGGTCAAGAGCGGATACCAGAACACCTGGTAGCCCACCGCGCCGGCGACTGGCGTCAGGGTCGCGGTGTTGCCGGCGACCGTGACTGGGGTCGGCTCGAGCAAACCGATTGCATTGATTGCCCAGCCATAGGGCGAGGCGTCGGTGCGGCGAGCTGCGGGGATCGCAATGGCGTTACTGATGGACTGGATCGAGCGGGCAGCAACGCATCCGAGCGTTACCGGCTGCGACCAGTCGATGGCGTCGAGGCCCGGCGGCGCAATGCCGCGGGCAGACAGGGACGTGCGGATCTTGCGCCACGTCTGCTGGGTGATCAGGGCCCCAGCGCCCAGGCGGCGCGCGGTGAAGCCACCGATGCCCTCGTAGGTCTGCTGGATCTCGGCGCCGACGCGCAGCGGGAGGCGCAGCCCGTTGATCGTGAGGTCGGGTTGCTGTCGGATCATCGGCGGCGACCTCGTTGCAGCGCGACAGTCCGGAACATGCGCACAACCTGGTCTGCGACATTGGCCGACGCTGCCATCGGCGATCGTGACCCGTCAGGCCATTCCAGCACGATGGGCGTCTTGCTGCCCGAGCCCTCGTAATCGGACAGAGCTTGCCGCTGGTCGGCGCCGATCTCGCCCCCATAGGCGAACTTGGGCATGCGCATTTCGTTGATCGCACGCAGGAAGGACGAGCCCCAGTAGCGCACCGCTGGCCGCTGGATCACCCACTCGCCCGGCGTACCGCGGTAGATCACGTTGTCACTGCGATCGCCAAACGCGCGGCCCGGCAGCGGGCCACCGTAGGCGCGGCCGGGGATCGACTCGATGAGCTGCTCGCGCGTCATCCCGCTGGTGTCCGCGGGGGCGGTGCTGACCGTGTTGACGGTGATCGTCACGGTCTTGTCTTTCAGCCCGTCCAGCTGCTGCTGCAGTGCGGTAATCTGCGCCTCAGCCTGAGTGATGTCAGCTTTCAGCGTCGCGGGCTTTTCCAGCTCGGCGCGCAGGGCCTTCAGCCGGGCTTCGTTCTCGGCGATCTGCTGAGTCACCGCAGCGGCGAGATCCTCCTGGGCTTTCGCCTCGGTTTCCTTGATCTGCGCCTGGGCCTTGAGCGCGTCCTCGCGGATCCGGCCCAACTCCTCGAACAGGTTCGCAGCCACATCATCGTCCTGGATGATGTCGGCGTACTTCTCCGCGCGCTCCGCGAACTTCGCAGCCTCGGCCGCAAGCTGCGCGGCGCGCTCGATGTTGCCGTTGAGGGCCGCGTTGCGGGCGAAGTTCGCGGAGCGGTTGGCACTGTCGGTGAGGTCGCGCGCCTGGCGTCGAGCGAACGCGTCGCGCTCTTCCTCCGACCAGCCGCGCATGCGGCGGTCCTGCCCCTTGTCGACGCCGGCCTGGCGCGCATCGCCTGCCTCGAGCAGCAACCGGGCCGACTCTTCGCGCAGGGCTCGGGCCTTTGCGAGCGCGTCGTCCCACACGCTATCGAGCTTGCTGCCCAGCGCCTCGTAGCCCTTGATCTGGTCGGCGATCGCCTTGCGCTGGATCTCGGCGCCTTTCTCGATCGCTTCCTTGGTCGACAGCAAGATGGAGGCGTTGGCCTTACCGGCTTCGACTGCCCGCAGCTTCTGGAGACGCAATGTCGCATTCGCCAGATCCTGCTCGATCTTCAGCCGGGCATCGGCGTTGCGCTTGAGCTGCTGCTCCTCTTCCTGGGCCGTCAGCTTGCCTTGCTTGTCGGCCACCTCGTCCAGAACCGCATTGAGCCCAGCGTAAGCCGCGGCCGCCGCTGCAACGCCCAGCGCGGCCTTCACCGGATTCACGGCCGCAAGCGCAATGGCCGCTTTGACGGCTGCGGCCGTGGTCATGCCGAGCCGCGCGATCAGCGGCACGAGCGCGACGACCAGCAGGGGCACGCCGTACTGCACCACCTCCTCGATGTTGTCGGCGATGAACGTGATTCCGCGGGCGAGGGCGTTGGTAGCCCCAAGCGCGCGATCCATGCCGCCGACCAGCTCAAGCGTCTCGTTTCGCAGGATTACGAAGCTCTGGCCTACCGTCTGCGGCAGCTGTGCAAAGTCGCGGTCGACGCGGCCGGCGACCTTTTCCAGTGCGGCCACCACGGCCTGCGAGGTCAGCACCCCTTGCTCACCCATCCGCTTGAGCTCGCCGCGCGTGCGACCCATACCCTCAGCGATCGCATCGGCCAGCGCCGGCGTCTGCTCGAGGATCGAGTTGAGCTCCTCACCCCGGAGCACGCCCGAACCCATTGCCTGACCAAACTGCACAAGGCTCGCTTCCGACGCGGCGGCCGAGGCGCCCGACAGCGCAATCGACTTGGTAACGGTCGAGACCACCGCGGCGGCCTGCTGGCCGTCGCGGCCCATGGCGTTAAGCGACGGGCCCAGCCGGCTGTACAGATTGACCGTCTCGGCAAGCGGCGCACGTGCTTCACGCGCTACGCTGCGCAGCGCCGCCTGCACCTCCAGAAAATCACCGGTGTATTGCGTGGCCAGGCGCAGACGCGCGGTGTACTGCTGGTACTCCTCCGCCAGGGCCAGAATGCGCTGGGCCGAGAAAGCGGCCGCGACGCCGGCTAGGGCGCTTTGCAGCGGCCCCAGCTGGGTATTGAGGTCGCCCACACCGCCCGTCATCCGGGCGACAGCCGCCGTCGTGGGATCCAGCTGCCCTCGCAACTCGGCGATGCGCTTGCCGCCCGCAGCAAATGCCCGGTCGAACTCCGCACCCGAGACGCGCGAGTCCGCCGCCAGGCGCTGCATGGCCTGCTGCACCTTGTTGATCTCGGCCTGGATGGACGCAGAGGATCGGACGTTGAGCGCATCAAATGCGCTGGGGGTAGAGCGGTCAATCGCAGTACCGATGCTGTCAAGCCGGCTTGCGCGGGCCTGACTCGCTGCAGCGGCCGCTGCAGCACGCTCAGATCGAGACCTGGCCACTGCAGCCCAACGTGACAACTTCTCTTGTTCGGCCGCAGCCTTCCGTGCTGCGGCAATCTGGGCAGCCGCAGTTGCTTCGGACTCCTCACGCACTTGGCGCTCGGCTCTTGATCGGGCCACCGCAGCCCAGCGCGCCTGCTTATCCTGCTCGGCAGCAGCCAGTCTTGCCGCCTCAACCTGAGCGCGCGCGGTATCCTGCGCTCCCGTTGCGATTGCAGCTGCGGCCGCAGCGCTCTCGGCCTTCAGGCGCCGATACTCCGCCGCCAGATCCTTGACGTTGACGCCGGCCTGCGCCAGCGCCTGGCGCGAGCTGTTGAGCCGCTGCTCCTGCTGCTGCAGGGCGTCCTTCAGCCCGGCCGCTTCGCGCTTCGCAGCCTCGAACTCGCGTTTGAGCTTCGCAGACGGCTGCTCCGCCGCGGCCAGCTCGGCCGCGAGCTTCGAGACCCGTGCCGTCGCAGCCTCGAATTCCTTCTTCGTTTCGACGGCGCCACGCTTGAGCGTGCGAAATACCTCAATGCCCTCGCGCGTGTCCGCAGACACCCGCATTGCCAGGTCAAGATTGCGATCGCTCACGCTTATCTCCCCAGCTTGGCGCGGCTGGCTTCGAGCGTGCGCAGGAAGCTGCGGTAGCCCTTCTGGTCGGCTTGCGATGCGCGGGCGATCGAGAGCGCCTCGAGACGCCGATCCGCTGCCAGGCGAGCGTGGGCGGCCATGTATTGCTCGACCTGCACCAAGGTGTAGCGCTCGATGTCCTCGGGGCGGTGGCCGGCCTCGATCAGCACCGCTGCGGCCGTGGCCCAGCTGATTGACGCGCCACCGCGCGGGCCAGTGCGGGCGCCGGCACCGGGCTCGAACAGCACCCGGTTGGCCTCCCACATCGCCGCAAAAAGCGTATCCAGCGATGCGTCATCGAGCGCAGTCACCCACTCGACGGTCTCGCCGCACAGGCGGGCCAGCACCTGGACGATCTCCGCCATCCAGTCGATCACCTCCGGCGTATCGTGGGCGGCGCCATCGGCCGGCTTGCGGGCATACAGCCGCAGGAAGTCGGCCAGCTCGCCCAGCCACACCCCGCGCACGGCAACACGTTTGCCGCCCACGGTAACGCGCACCGGGGCGGCAAACAGGGCGTCGAGCTGCGCTGCGATCGAGTCCGTCATGGCTTACGGCATCATCGCCAGGCGGCCGTAGTAACCGAACTCGTCGCTGGCCGCCTTGGTCGTATCGGCCAGCAGCGAGCCCGCGATCGGCGACTCGAGGCGACTCTGTCCATCGTGGAACAGCGACATCGATTCGGACGGGGGCGGGCTCCAGCGGTAGAACTCGGCCACGAAGTTCTTGAAGGTCGCGCCCGGCACGGTGTTCACGCCGACGATCTTGATCCAGTACTCGCGGGCGCTGCCGCTCATCATGCGCACGAAATCCACCACGCCCGGCGTCAGATCGGCCAGCAGCGGCGCGGTGAAGGGGCCACCGGTGGTGATGTCCAGGATCTCCACATCGCCACTCTTGGCGTGCAGGCGATAGTTCACGTCGGCGACGAGCGACTTGGCTGTGCCCGAGGTGCTGTCTTCGATCGATACCGCGGACACATCGAAGGCTTGCAGCGAGAGTCGCTCACCGACCTTGGGCAGGGTCTCCGAGATAACGCGACCGGTCACCGGGTCGGTGTCCTGCGCAACCTCTTCGCCGCGCGAGGCGATGCGGAAGTTATCGTTGTTGAACTGCAGGAACGTGATGGTGAGGTTGGCTTCGGTGTCGCCGGGCAACACCAGGCCGTCACCGCGCTGGCCGGTCCAGTTTTCCTTGAACTTGGTTTCGTTCGTGGCAAAACCGAACTCCATCAATGCGTCGCCCACCCAGCGCAGGGGACCCGGCATACCGTTACTGCGGCGCTGGCCGGCAAAGATCTGGCCCTGGCCGGAGAAGTACTCGAGGATGTCCATCTGTGGATCTCCAATTGTGCGACCGGCGTCAGCGCGGCGCGGTTACGAAATCGAGCTCGAAGTTGAGCGGGTAGTACGCGAAGGCCACGCCAAAGCCCGGCGCCATGCCTGATGCCGAGCGCAAGGGCCGGCCGCCTTCCAGGGGCGACCAGCCCGCGAGGGCTGCGCGAATCTGCGGGAGCAGGGGCCCGGCCTCACCGGCCAGGGCAGCGTTGTTGCCGCCGGCGCGCGCGCTGCGCACAGCCAGCACCACGCACCAGCGCTGGGCGCCGGTGGTCACACCAGGCACACGGGGGTCGGGGGCAATGCGGTCGCCCATGTAGACGACCACTGCGGCGGGCACCTGGGCGCTCACACGCTGCTCGATGGCATCGGCCGCGAGCGTCGTCATCGTCTCGACCATGCGCAGGGTGGGCACCTGGCTGCGCAGGCGCTCCTTGATGCGCTCGCCTGCCACCAACCAGTCGTCCAGCAGGGTCGTCATCGACGATCTCCGCGGGCAAACAGACGGCGACCGGTGCTGATCTCGGCCAGGTCGGTGGTCTCGCCGGCAGCCTTGTCGGGCAGGCCCAGCGACGCATCGCCGCTGGCCACCAGGCGCAGGAATGCGATGGCGGCCTTGTAGCGCTCGGTCACCAGCTCGGGCGCCGCATGGGTGTAGAGGTGATAGCGCGCGATATCGCACGCCAGATTGACCAGGCGGGGCGGCACTACGGTGAGCGGCCGGGCATACACCATCGCGATGTACCCATCGATCTCGCTCGCGGCGGCGCCCAGCGCCTCCTCCAGCACCGCAGCGTCGATCACGCCCGCAGGCGGCGAGGCGCGGTCGGTCAGCTGGACCAGCTCATCAACGCCGAAGCGTCGCTCTAGATCGGATTGGGTGGCGTACATCGCGGGACCAGGCAGTCATGGACTGCCTGCAGTCTCGCGCGGGCCAAGGTACCGCTAGGAGGCGAACCCCTTCGATGGGCGCCGTCAGGTCAGGCGCAGGTCGGGGGCGGCTCGACGCAGAAGGTGGTGACTCGCTTGCGCCCCGCCTCGGTGGTTACGTGGTTGCGCACGGTCCCGTTCGTGCCCTCCAGCATTGCGACCACGACGCTGCCCGCTACACCCTCGTCGGAGATGACCACACCACCGACGGCGCTCCAGGTGCTGAGCTTGATCGTGTCGCCATTGCGGAGCAGTCCGGCATGGTCGATGCCGTAGTCGAGACGGTCGGCGGCGTCCTGGTAGATGACCACCGAGCCATCGTCGCGGGTAACAAACGCGCTTGAGCTCATGCAGTAAGCCTCAGAATTCGAGATGGATAGCGAAGCGCAAGGTGGCGCGATGGGTATTGCAGGCGCAGTACGCGCGACGCTGGCGGGACAACAGCTTCGCGGCCTTCAAGGGCGCCGCGCCCAATCGATTCAACTTTCGCCAGGCTGAAAAGGCGAATGCTCGTGGTGAGCGACCCGCCTGCGAAAGATACGGCGAGGTCTTCCCCGTTGCCCTTGAGACGAATTTGAGTACTGAGCGCCGAGCCTGCAAAGCTGGTAACGAGACCGCTCCCAACCAGGCTCACCGCTGCACCAGGGAGCGTCGCTATAGCGATCGACCCCGACTTCGCCTCGCCCCGCAACCGTATCGCCGTCGTGGGGTCGCCAACTGCCTCCGAGCGCGTCACGGCAGAACCAGCGAGACCAATAGCGGTGGCTATGGTCCCGGCTGCAGCAGACGCCACGATCGACCTTGCCGAAAGTGCGATCGCTGTAGCGAGCGAGACAGATGCGGCAGCCTGTGAACCGACCGTTGCGACGAGGCTGATTCCCGTCGTGAGGTCACCGCCTGCTATGGCGGTGGAGACGGCCAAACCGGCCACGTCGTTGGATACCAGTGTCTCAAACAGCTCACTAGCCACCGGCCCGACGGTATCGGCCCCATCGTCCCACACTGCGTACCAGACGTAGGGCGTGCCTGCTGCGAGTCCGCTCGAATCCGGGACAAAGGTATAGGCGCCGCTCGTCTCGGGCGACGTGTCCGCATCGGCATAGACCGGCGCGCCGGACCAGCCGGACACTCGATCCCATGTCGGGACCGGGGCGGCTGCGGGGTAGATTGCGAGGTAGAGGTTACCCGCCGCAGCATTGCTGAGCGTGATGCTGTGCCGTGCGCCGGCCTGCGTGATCTCCGTCGTCGTGAGAGACGAGATCGACACGCCCGTATCGAAAAACGCCGGATCGAAGAAGCCGCTGTCGAAGAAGCTCATCGCGTCACCAGGGCGTGAGGATCAGGCGCGAGCGCTGGCGCTCTGCCGGGCCGATCGGGGCGGTGTCGGCGTCATCTCCGTCTGTGCCGATTGTCAGCCAGTCGATCAAGCTGCCGCTGTCGCCGGGGTGGGAGCCAAACCCGATCCTTGATCCATCTACAAGCGCGTCAATTCCGCTGCTGCTTGAGTGGACGAATATCGTGGTCTCTTCTGTTTCTAAGGCCTCTCGCCAGAGCGCGATGGAGATTTTGTTCGTGGCCGCGGCGGGGTCGTATGTGTAATTGAATCCCACCCAAACGTCCGCAGCGGCCCATGCCGGGTTCGTCGCCGGCTTGGGGTAAAACATGTCAGCGGCAACCGGGGTGTACTTTCGCACAAACGGAAACCTGCCCGAATTTACATAAATAACCCCGTAGTGAATTGCCCCAGCGCCTGTGGCCTTACCTGCGACAATCCCAGGTATCAGAGAGTTGGCCGCATTTTTTACGAAGAATCGCCCTCTTAGATTTACACGCCCCGTGCTTGAGATCCCTTGCACCCACAGCCACCTGTAGAGCGTATTTGTGGGCACAAGGCGCAGCGCCTTTCCTCCGCTTGCGCCTGGATGAGAAACGATTGTCCAATCGGCAAGCGACTGTCCTCCACCCGAATACGCAAGATCAAGCCCTGTAGGCTGTTGACCTACTGTTTGTGACGCTGCCGTCCACTGCGCCTTTGCCACGTCAGCCCTCCGGCCACTGCGCAGCCGCGACCACGGCGGCGACATCCTCTGCTGCGCTGATCGCAGCACGGATCGTCTGAGACTGGATGTGGATGGCACTGTGCCACTGCGTTGCCGCCAGCCCGAATGCGACCATCTGCGCCGGGGTGAGCATGTGCGTGACGTTCTCGTGCGTCGTCCACGGCATGATCGGATCGGTCACGCCCTGCGATGCGAGCGCCAGTGCTGCGGTGGTCGATGCAGACAAGTCGCGGATGACCTTGTCCGTCATCTCGTTGTGATGGGTGTCTCCGCTCGGGTAGATGTAAGGCATCAGGCCGCGCTGGCGCTCGTCGCGCTCATCTTTGATGCGCTGCCACGCGACTGCCTTGGCATCGTCGAGCGCCAGATCATCAACGCCCCAGGTGATGACGTGCGGCGACACGCTGGTGTCGATCTTCCGTGCGCCGCGCTGCTGCCACCACTCGACGGCGGGATAGATGACGGTGCAGCGTGCAACGCCGTACTCGGCAAGCTCGACATCGGTCAGCGCCTGCGGGTTGATCACGCTCGGGATCAGGTGTGGCAGGTTGCTGGTCGGCTCGCCGTCCGGGGTGCGGTAGTACATCATGCGAACTTCCCTCCGTCGCCGATCCAGGCACCGTTGATGCCGCGCAGCACGATGATGTTTTTCGCGGCGGCTGCGGTGTCGAACGTGGGTGCGGCGCCGCCGACCCACTGGATGCCGGTGATCGTCACTGCGCGTCCTGCTGTGCCGTCGTTGGTCAAGATCAGAGTCAGATGCTCGGTCGTGCCTGCGGCGACCGCCGGCAGCGTGAAAGTGACGTTGCCCGTGAGCGTGCCGGTCTGGACGCTGCCGTTGGCAAGGTCAATCGTGACGGCTCCGGTGATGTTGCCCAGCGCGTGAGCGGCCAGCGTGTGGTCTTCGTTCCACTGTGTGCCGGTGATGACGGCGGTGGTGGTCTTGTGGCGGAGTCTCATGCGAGCCTCGACTTGCAGTAATCGCCCAGCGTGGCGGGCGAGTATTGTTGTGGGTTCGGAAGTCCGAGCGCAGCGGCGCACCACTCGCTACAGAACCACCCTGTGGAGTTGCCGGGGCGGTTGAGCACCTGACGCCACAGCAGGTCAAGCCAACCGTAAGGCTCGCCGTGCGTGTCGCGCATCTGGCTCTCGACGCGATGCGGCTCGGCCCACGGCAACTCAACGAAGTCCCAGTGGTCCGCGTTGAACTCGATCTGCTTGGCCCGCACCCCGCCGTCCATAAGGCTCGACGAGTACGACAGGTCGCCGATGACGATCTCGCAGTGGCTGTAGGGGCTGCGCGTCCACCAGCGGATGAGCGCGTTTCCGACCTGCCCCTTGCCCTTGTAGAGCGCGAGCTTCATCCTGCGCGCCTCCGCAGACGTTTGAAGTACCAAAGCGTCACGCCGAGCGCGAAAACCCACGACGCGACGACGAGCTTTCCCGGCTCCCAGACCTTCGGTTCGGCGTGGTCCTTACCGTCGACTACGCCCGCGTATCCCATCGCCGCGTTGACTTTGGTTCTCCCCTCCAGCGGGTGATGGTTGGTCACCGCACCGATTTCGCCCGCGGCCATCACGTGGGGGTACGGCCGCCACGGCAAGGTCGGCGTACGAAACACCAGGTACTGGGCTTCGTCGCAAACCTTGTCGCAGGCGACATCGATGCAGTTACGCATGGGCGCTTATTGCAGCTGGAAGACCAGATCCCCGACGCCGAAGGTCGGCGGCGGGTCGCCCGCGTTGATGTTCTTCGGCGCCTGCAACGGGGCGTAGATGAACGGCGTGCCGCCCGTTGCGACGAGGAAGATCCCGAAGTGCGTTGCGCGGCCCCAGTCGGCCATTGGCGCGCCGTAGGCGATCTCGATCAGGTTCGAAGTGGTTCCATCCCCACCGACGGGCTCGGCCCAGTTGGTGTCGCTCGGGGCGAGCGGGACGCGGCCGTAGCCGGTGCCCGACAGCTCGGTGCTCACAGTGGGCGTGCCCGACTCCTCGAAGAGCGCGATCCAGAGCCCGGAGGGCTTCGGCATGCTGCCCGACCGGAAGACGTGCTTGATGATCTCGCCCTTGCCATATGCGGTTAGCGCGTCCATTACTCATCTCCATCGGTGGTGTCGGTTGCCGGCTCGATGCGCAGGCGAGGATCGGCCTCGAGCTGCGCCCAGGCGGCGCCATCGAACTCGGCCCGATCCACAGTAGTGGGCTCGGGCGGCCAGAAGCGCCCAGCACGGTAGCGGCCGGTGCGTTTGGTTGCCGTAACGCGGACCAGTTGCGCTTGTTCCGGCTGCACCGCGGCGGCGGCCGCGTCAGCTGCCAGCACCAAGGGCTGATCGGACTCGACGGCCGGGGTGAGCGTTACCGCGGCGGCCGGGGCAGCATCAGCTGCAGGCTCGGTAACGGTCTCAGTGACGGGGGGAGGCTGGGGCGCATCGGCCGGGGCCGGGGATTCCGGCTGACCGGCCTCGGCGGCCGGGGTGGGCTTTGCGGTGGGCTTGCGGGTGCTCATGCGAGGGCTCCTGGTGCGCCCGCGCACGGCGGGCGGGGGTGTTGGTGCAAGGGGCTAAGCCAAACCTGTCGCCGGTCATCCAACCCCTTGCCCGAGGTTTCCGGCCCAGGCAGTCGCGGGGCTCCCGGCGGGGGCGGCTGCCAGCCCCCGCCGATCACGGCCTGCGCTGTGGTGGTGTTAGGTCAGCCAGGGGCAGACGAGCACCTGGGCGCTGTTGCGGTAGATGTTGCTGGCGCCGGCGGCGTTGTTCTCGGCCTGGACCAGCTTGAGCGCCGCGGCCTCGAGGCTGGGCGGCACGACGAGCAGCGTGGGCTTCACGCCCAGCGGACGGCCTTCGTCGCTCTTGAAACCCATCATTGCGGAGCGGGCGTTGCCGTAGTTGGTCTCGTCGAGCGTCTGCTGGCTGCGGATCGCCATCTGCCAGAAGCCGAAGCCGACGTTGCAGCGCGCATCCACACCGTAGCGGTACTCGTTGCGCATGAAGACGGCTTCGTCCTTCTCGTCGGTCATGGCCTTCAGCGTGTAGTCCTTGCGGCGCTGGAAGATGAGCGGCTTGAGCGGGCGACTGGTGTCGAGCAGGTACCAGGCGGTGCCGGCACCGCCCATGCTGTTGCTGACGGTACCTGCGCCCACCGGGTGGTCGGTGTCGAAGAAGTTCTGCCCGTCATAGCACTCGGTGGTGGCACCGGCCGCAAGCAGCGCGAACACGAGCTCGTCGGGGTGCGTGGCGGCCGCGTAGCCCATCTCGGAGAACAGCGGGGTGAAGACGCCGTACGTGTCGTCTTCGATGTCGTCCTTCGGGATGCCCACCGAGGACTCAAACGGCTTGTTCGTGATCTGGTAACCGCTGGCCGCAAGGCTCTTGATCTGGCGGTCGCCGATCCACTCGCGCAGCTTGGGCCACTGGCTCAACCAGGCGTAGTCCTCGGTCTTGGTGGTGGAAGGCACCAGCGTGGCGACCTTGTTCCAGTCGGGCGTCACGCCCGTGAAGGCGCCCTGGAACGCGGTCTTGAAGCCCGTGTAGATGGTGTTGAGGTTGTCGCGGTTGACGACGAGGCCGCCCAGGCCGATCAGGGCGATGTCGCCCGCGGCCGGAGCGTGGAAGGCGCCGGGGGCGCTGACGCCGAAGGCGATGCCGACGACGGCCAGCGCAACCAGGCTGAGCCCGACGAGGGCGCGAAGGGTGGTTTTCATGTGCGGGATCTCCAGTGGGAAGGGGGGTCAGATCTCGACCCAGACGCCTTCGGCGTCCACGTCGCGGACCTTGCCGGCGACGCTGCGCGTGGCCGAGCCGTTGGTCTTGGCAACCGTCTGGTCATCGACGACGTAGCAGTCGGCGCCCACGTCGGCCAGGGTGATGGCGTCGGTACTGCCGCTATTGGCAAAGCGGTAGCAGCCGCGGCGCACCTTCACACGCTTTGCGCTGGCGGCGCCGGCGCTGTTGTCGGCGGTTTCCTGTGCGACGCCGACGGTCTTGAGGGTGGTCGCTACGGCGCCCTTGGTCGCGAGGCCCGAGGCGTTGATGCACACGAGCGCGCCGGCATAGATCAGCGTGCTGGCCGCCATCGGGAACTCGAAGTCCTCGGCGGCACGGCGCGGCGTGTTGCGGTCGGCGGTAAGTGCAGCCATGGTCAGGCCTCCTTGTGCTTGATGAATTCATCGGCGGAAAGGCCCATGGCCTTGCATACCGCCAGCTCGCTTTCGGTGAGCTGCGTCGTGCCGGTGGGCTTGCCCATCTCCTTGCCTTGCGTCTGCATGCCCTTCAGGGCGGCAATTGCGGGCGCGCTGGACACGTAGGCGCGCAGCGCGGCGATGTCCTTCTTGCCCAGACCCTCGGCCCATGCGCGCTGCGGCTCGGTGAGTTTGCCGTCGGCGATGGCGCTCTCGATCAGCCGGGCGGCTTCGTCGTCATTGATGCGGGCGGACAGGGCCACAATCTGGTCCTGCATGCCCTTCATGGTTTCGATCGGCACGTACTTGGCCGGATCCGGTTGCGCTGCCGAGCCGGCCTTGAGGGCGGTAATCTGCGCTTCGGCGGCGTCCGCCTTGGCCTTGAGTGCGGCAACGCCCGCCAGGGCGTCGGCCTCGCTCGTCGCATCGGGCAAGCCGATCGCGGCGAGCAACTTCTTGAGCAGGTCCATCTGAGGGTCCTCCGGGGGGGTGGGAGCGCAGTAACGCGCGGACAGCGCGGCGCTGATCGGTTCGTCGATCGCCGGGAAATTGGTCAGCGCAGCGTGGTACAGGTCCAGCGGCTCCCCGGTCTGGGGGTCCGCCGGGAAAACGGGCGAGATGTAGCGAATCAGGTCGGCCTCGAGCAGCTGGGCGGTGTCGCCCACCCACTTGACGCGGCCATACAGGCCGGGCTCCTCGCCCGTGGGGCGGTACTCGAGAGAGCGCGGATCCACCCAGCCGGCAGCCAGCACGCGCTGGCCGTTCTGCTCGCTCAGCAGGGTCTGGTGCTCGAAGTCGATCAGGATGTCTGCGGCGCGGGAGCGGTTCGCGGCGATCACGCGGGCGGCCGACTCGGGCGTCAGCCGCCACGGGCCGGCGCCGGCCATGGCGCCTCGCGGGGCGTGGAACTCACCGTCGGGAATCAGGCGGATGTATTCCTGCCCTGGGCGCACGCGCAGCGTGCAGACAGCCAGGGTGGATCGCGGGGCGGCAGAGAGGGCGGTGCAGTGCAGTCGAGCCATGGCGCCGATGATCGGCGCCGGGGGCGACGTGGCAGGACTGGAAGAGGTTCCGGTGGAGACCGGGCGGCGCGTCAGCCCGCGAGGAAGCGCTCGAGCACGTCGAGCATGCGCTGCACGTCCTCCTCATCCGCGCCCAGGAATGGCCGAGCGGGGATGGTGCCGGCCTGGCTGCCGAACTGATGCACGGCAGCGCCGCCGTCCCACTGGCCGGCGAAGCGGTTGGTGCCCACGAACAGACTGTCGCCGGCTACCTGGTAGGCGATGGAGTCCTGCAGCAGGCCGGACGCGACAAGGGGCTTCTTGGCCATCACCCGGGCCGAACCCTTTTTCGAGAGCCGCCCATCCTTGCGGAAGTTGCCCGAAGAGCCTTCGAGGTAGCCCATGATGGTGGCCATGCTGTTGGGTGCCCATCGACTGCCGTCCGGCGCCGTGGAGGTTTCGAAGCGCTGCTTGATGGATTCGACGAGATCCTCTCCAATCTCGCGCAGCGGCGTCTCGAGGCCGCTGGGGCCGAGCTGCCGCATCAGTTCTTCCAGACGGGCGATGACGGGGCCGACATCGAGCTCGAGCGTGATGCGGTCCGTCATCGCTGCGCTCCAGGGGGCGGAGGTGCGGCGGGCAACGCGCGCAGGGATTCTCGGAACGTATCGCCCAGCGGCGCAGGCAGCGCGGCGGCCTTCGCGTCGATCACCGGGCGCAACTCGTCGGCCACGCTGGCGCCGGGGGCGTAGGCCCAGCCGCGATCGATACCGGGCAGCGTGCCGTTTGCACCTGGGTCGGCCCAGCCATCGGGCGGAGCGGTGGCGTCGCCCTCGCGCGGGGCGCGCACGGCGGTGACCCTGCAGCGACAGCCCCAGCCGTTGGGCGGGTAGTGCGTGCGCCAGAATGGGTGATCGGCGGGCAGCGTGAGCCGCATGTCTCCCCAGCGCTTGTGGTGCTGGCGCGGGTTGAGCACGCTGTCGTTGTGGATGTAGCGCCAGTAGGGGCGTACGGCCAGCAGCTGCGGGTCGGTAAGCTGCGCCCAGCGCCCGGCAGCGTAGCTGGTGCGCAGGTTGGTCTCGTAGATCACGCGGGTACGCCAGGCTTCACCGGCGCGCGAACCCTCGCCAGTCCAGCCCGTCCAGCCGCGGCGCGCGACGATGTCGCGGAAGTCCTTCCGGAACTGTTCGAACGTGGTGCCGGAGGAGATGGCCTTGTCGACCGCGCCGCGCAGATCGGCCAGCAGATCCGCAGCAGTGGCGCCGGCCACGACGAAGGCGCGATCGTGCGCCGACTGCCAGATGTCGAGCCAGGTCTCGGTGGGCAGGTTGAGCTTGCGGCGGAAGAAGTCGATGGCCTGCGCGAAGGGCAGCGCCAGGGCAGCTTCGAGGCGGGGTGGCAGCGCCATGCTTACGCTCGCCGCCCGGTTTTGCCGGAATCGCAACCGACACGCGCGGCGCGAATCGACACAGAGGCCGTTACCGCACCGTTACCCGCCTCGATCGCGCCCCGCAGGCTATCGACGGTCGTCCGCGCCCCTGCAAACCGCGCTACGGGGCTGTAAACGGTTTTGGCCTTATCGACCATCCTGCACCTCGCTGCGCCCGGCCAGATTCACCATGGCCAGCGCTTGCGCCAGGACTTCGACCAGGTCATCGGTGGGCAGACTGCGGTAGCGGGCGAGCAGCTGCTCGCGGAACTCCTCGAGGCTGCTTGCCGCTTCGAGCATGGCGGCAATCTCGTCCTCCCACTGGCGGATCTGCGCCTCTGCCTGTAGGCCCACCGCAGGGGTGACGATGTCGGCCGGATCCACCGCGTTGTCGCCGCCTCTCAGCGCTGCGCGCCAGCCGCCCTTGGCGGCCGCGACCTCACCAGGCCGCTGCGGGTCGTCTGCGACCGGGTTGTTCGCGGGCCCGGTCGCGGGGTTGCCGTCCTGGCCATTGGCGGGCGGCACGGCCGGGGCGGCTGTGGCCAGCACATCCTCGGCGCCGTCCGGCTCGGGGATGCGCAACTTCTCCTGCGCCCACGTGCGAGGGATGCGCATGCCCACCCCGACCAGCTTGGGCAGTGCATCGGCGTAGGCGGTCACGTCTTCGGGCTCGGCCAGGTCGAATACCAGGCGCGGGCAACGGCGATAGCTGTCGATGCCGCCGCCATTGAGCACCAGCAGCGGATAGACCAGGTCGCGCGTAAGGGTGCCGGCAATTTGGCGGGCGTCGGCGGCAAGGATGTCGTGCCGCACCTCGGCGTGCAGGTCGGCCACGCCGCTGCCCAAGCCGGTGGCCTTGGCCTCCGCGCTCAGCACCTGGCCCAGGATGGCCTTGCTTTGCGCGCCGTCGGCCCACTGCACCATGTTGAGGTGGTGGGAGCCTTCGCCGCCGCCGGTGATCTTCTGGATCTCCAGGCTCATGCTGTCGGGCATGATGGCGCGGGCGTCATGCCCCAGCGCGGTAACGGCACGCATCAGGCTGGACTTCTCCTCGGCGCTGGCGCCCTGCATGTACTTGCCGACAATGATGGGCAGGCCGTAGGTCTCGAGGAACTCAGCGAAGTCTCCAATGCTGTAGGCCTTGTACAAAAAGGGCCACACCAGCACGCGATACAGCCCCATGCGGCCGAGGTACCCCGTCTTGACCTTGGTGTGCTGGTGCAGGATCCAGCCCATGCTGATCGGTTCTGCGCCGTCCGGGCTGCCATCGGCCAGGCGCAGCTCACGGCGGTTCATCGACACCCGGAACCAGGTCTGCGGCCGGGGGTGGAACTTGGGCAGCCAATCGTTACCCCAGCGCTCCCACTCGAGCTCGATGGGGGCAAAGCCATGCCCGGCGGCCTCCATCATGCGCACGATAACGTCCTCGAGGTCGTCGACCGTGTCGCGCAGCAGTCCTTCGACCATGGCCGCGGCCTTCTTCTCTGCGCGAGAGGCGTTGGACGGCGGCTCGATGGACCAGTCCAGCCCCAGCACGGCGCCGGCGCGCTTGTCGAACTCGCAGCGCAGATGCGCGTCGCGGTCGTACATGTCGTCGAAGAGCTGGTGCTGCGCGAGGATGTCGCCCTCGTCAGCCTGGCGCAGGATGCGCGCGGCCTTCGCGGGGGTGAGGCCATCGAGCTGGCTTTCGACCATGAAATGGGCGAGCGTGGCCACGCGGGCCGTCTGCGGCTCGCGAAGGATGCCGGTGTCGATGGGGTTGCCGTGTTGGTCGAGGATGCGCATGGTCGTTACTCGGTCTGGGCTGTCGTTTCGTTAAGGCCCTGCCGGCGCGGCCTCCACCAGCCGCAGGTGCCGGAGATCTCGCGACCGCGCAGGCAGGTCAGGCGCGTTTGGTCGTGCGCCGTCATGGTCTCCAGGTGGGCGCAGCGCTGGCAGCGCAAAGGCGCGGGCGAGGAAGGGTGGGGGCGCATCAGAACATCCTCCGGGATTCGAAGCCGTAGTCGTCGCCACC
This sequence comes from Thauera sp. 63, assembly GCF_000310165.2. Lineage (NCBI taxonomy): Bacteria > Pseudomonadati > Pseudomonadota > Betaproteobacteria > Rhodocyclales > Zoogloeaceae > Thauera > Thauera sp. 63. Next base: position 244,432 of record NZ_AMXC01000001.1, on the reverse strand, counting down.
TGAGTTCGGGCGGCGGCCGATGGACTGGAAGCCGCTCGCGCTCGCGCCCATGGTGGTCGCTGCCATCCAAAGCATCTGCAGCGCGTCGGGGCCGTCGTCGTGGTCCGCCTTCGGGAAGTGGCGCAGCTGCTCGATCAGCGTCGTCTGGCTCGGGTGCAGCCGGATCAGCCCATTTTTGACATGGGGCTGGATCGACTCGATGCGCAGCAGCTTGTCGCTGATCGGCTGCACGCCGCGCGCCGGCACCGGGATACCACGGGCCGCCGCGCGCTTCACCAGCTCCGAGTACAGGAAGGCCTGGAACTGCACCGTTTCGATCACCCACAGCAGGGCGCGGTACTCCGCCTGGTAGGCGATCACGTCCTCGATGATGCGGTCGGGCAGCCGCTTGCGGATGGCGGCCTCCACCACGTCGAGAATGCCCGTCTGCCGGTTGAGCCCGCCTACCAGGATGGCCGACGGGTCGCGGCTGGCGCCGGCCTTGCCGAGCGAAGGGTCGCAGGACCCGAAGAAGATCCAGTCTGCCAGGCGATTGACCCAGAACTGGATGATGCCGGCGAAGGGTGCGTTGTCGCCGGCCACCGGATCGTTCTGGTATTCGCTGTCGAAGGTGTCGTGGCCATCGCGGGCGCGGATGCGCATCAGCGCCAGCAGCGGGCGCGCGGCCCAGCTGCACTCGGCGCCGCGCTCCATCTCCACCTGGTGCTCGGCGTAGAAGGCGTCGGCGGCCTCTTCGCCGCTGTTGCGCAGCGTCTCTTCCCAGCGGTCCCACAGATCCATGCGATCGGGCCAGCGCAACAGCGCCTTGAACTTGGCCGAGCGCCACAGCTTGTTTCCGAGCGTGCGGTTGAGCACCGAGTCATAGTGCAGGATGGTGCCGATATAGACCACGTCGAACTTGGCCCCGGCGCCGCCCAGGGGCAGCACGGTCTTCGTCAGCCAGCTCTGCAGCTTGTCGCGCTGGTCCGGGTTGCGCACCTGCTCATCGTTCTCGATATCGTCGAGCACGGCGAGGTCGGGCCGGTAAGGGCCGTGACGCAGGCCGCGCAGCTTCTTGCCCGAACCGGCCACCTGCACCTTGGCATTGTTCGCGGTAACGATGGTGCCCGCCTGCCACACGCGCCCCTGGCCAGTCGCTTCGGGGAAGTCCATCTGCAGCCGCGGGTTGAACTCCAGCTCGGCCTTGATCGCCTCCAGCATCGGATACGCCTGGTCGATGCTGTCCATCACGATCACCGGGTAGCGCTTGCGGCCGGTGACCAGGCACCACAGCACGAAGAGCTGCGAGACGAGCGTGGACTTGGCCTCGCCGCGGGGCGCCGCGATCGCGTCGGTTTCGCTTTTCTCGCTGGCCACGATCTCGGGCAGGCGGGTGAAAAGGTAGCGGTGCAGCGCGCTCTTGTGCGGGCTGCGCACGTAGTGCGGAAAGTACGTGCCGATGAAGTACTCGAAATCATCCCACGCCAGTTTGCGCCGCTTTTGGCACTCGACCGGGTCCGGGTCGAACCCGGCCACCTCGGCCTCGATCCGCGCACGGAACGAGGCGGCGAGGTTGGCCAGGTCGGAGAGGAAGGATTTACGGGTGCTGGTGGTCATCGGCTGCGCGGTCCAGGCGCTCGATCTCGGCGAGGATCAGGGCGCCGGCCTTCTCGAGGTTGCGACGGCGATCCATTGGCTTCCACCACGAGAGATGCCACGGCCAGACCGCCGGGGGTGGGTCGCCTGCGTCTGCCGTTGCGTAGCAGGCCGCGGCGAACGCCAGCTCTTGGGTGCTGTGCAGGCCATCATGCTCCGGCGTCCAGCCCTCGGCCTCGACCTGCCGGCGGCGCTCTGCGAGCACGTCGCGGGCGGCATCGGTCATCGACAGCCGCTGCGCGCGAAGCTCCTTCAGCTCACGCACTGCATTACGGACCTTCGCCGCGATCTCGGCATTGCTGAGCACGCCGGAGCGAAAAAGCGTCCCGGCCTCGATGTGTCCTGCGACCACGCCCAGGAAATCAACGTTATCCATATGCCCTCGCAATCTCATCCCCGAACCCCTCCAGCTGCTCGACGAACTCCCCAGCCAGCGCAGGCTTTTTCTTGGCGATGAACTCGCCGAAACGCTTGAGCACGTCCATGGCGATCGCCAGCTTGTCGGTCTCGGGCATCAGCCGCTTCGAGACGGCCATGAGCTTGTGGTAGGCGTCGGCCAGGCTGGCGAGCATCTGCACCTTGGTGGCCGGGTCCATGTCCGGGGCGGCCTGGATGCTCTCGACGGTGGCCTGCACCTGCTGCACGACCACGGCCAGCGTCTGGCGCACCACGTCCTCGATGCCGCCGCCGGCAATCATCTGCGCGCCGCGGGCCTTGTCCCAGTCGTCGCCGGCTTTCTTGGCCTCGGCCTTCCAGCGGCGTGCGGTGGCGATCGGCACCTCGTGCTTGAGCGCGGCCACTTCCAGCCCGAGCTGGTCGAACACGAAGGCAGCGCGAACCGCCCGGCGGGTCTCGTCAGGGTGCGCCATGGTCGGCCTCGAGCTCGATGGTGCCGCTGATGGTGATCGGCCATGCGACCGTACGATCGGGGTCGATCGTCTCAACCATCCAGGCGAAGGCGCCGAACAGCGCCGCGACGAAGGTGAAGCACCATTCCGGCACCCAGTTACGCGTGCACAGATCCGGGCAGCCGCTGTAGGTCTTGCCGATGTACACCGGGACCAAGCCGCAGAACCAGCCATAGAGGGTGTAGTCGCGGGCGATCTCGGCCTCGGTCAGGCGATCGAAGATGGCCATCACGCCACCCCAGGCATCTGAGCACGCTGCAGCACCACATCCCGCCCGCCCTCGGTGAGGGTGGCGGCGTCGGCCAGGCCGGTGACCAGTCCCACGTCGGCCAGCCACAGCAGATCGGCGCGCACGCGGTCGACGGTGACGACCTGGCCGTGGACGGCCTCGAGCTCGTCGCGCAGGCGCCGGGCCGTCATCGACTGACCTGGCACGAAAAACAGCAGGCTGAGGATTCCGTGGCGTCGCAGGCGCTCGGCTTCGCGCTGGGCGGTGGTGCTCATGTGCGGCCCCTTATTGCATGCCCTTCTGGGCGATCTGGTTGAGGATCAGGCGCAGCGTGTCGCCCTGGCCCTTGACCTCGCCGAGCAACGTGGCGAGGGTGCGGGCGGTTTCGTTCTGCTTCTCATAGAGCTTGCTGAGGTCGTCGTGCGTGGGCGCCTTGCTGACGATCCCCTCCAGGCGCGAGATGCGAGTGGCGTGGTCGGCCATGCGCGAATCGAGATCCGATTCGATCGCCTCGAGTCGGCGCTCGACCGCTGCGGACCGGGCCGCCTCTGAGTCTCGGTGCGCGGCCAGCTGGTCGGCGAGCATGGCGCCGTACTGCTGCAGGAAGGTGCGACCGATAGCCCAGACGCCAGCGATGAGGGCGCTGGCGATGCCGGCCAGCAGCGCAATGGAGAGGTAGTTGATTTCAATGATCATGGGCGGGCGTCCTGGTCGTCGGTGGGGGTGTGCCAGTCGATCAGGGCGTTGAGGCGCTGTGCGCACTGGGCGTATTGGGCGTAAGCGGCGTTTGCCCAGCGGGTGACGTCGGTGTCGCTTGCGACGGCGGCGTCGGCTTGGTCATGCCCCGCGGCATGGGCGGCAGGCTCGCCGGCATGCGTTGCAGCAGGCTTGCCGGGGGCCGGGGCGCTGGCGTTGGGTCCGGCTGCGGCACGGTCGAGCAGGCGGAGAGCATCAGTGCCAAGGCAGGCACGGCCAGTGGTGGCTTTTTCGATTTCATGGTCGAGACGGTCCTGAAGGGCGAGTGTGGCGGCGTTGGCCTGGTGCAGGTCGCGCGTGAGCTGGTCGCCACGGTCGATGGCGGCCTTGAGCTGCAACAGCTGCTGGAGGGTGGCGGTGAGGCGCGCGTTGGCCTGCGTCTCGCGCAGCTGGGAGATCTCCAGATCCTTGACCAAGAGCGTTACTGCGACGCCGCCAAGGGCCCCCAGCACGAGCGCGATAACGGCGATGACCCATGACGGGACGATGCGGGTCGCGATCACTGAGGCACCCCCATGCACTGGCGATACTCCGCCTTGCGACGGGTGACGAGGCCGGGCTCGATCTTTCCGCCGGCGTACGTCCAGCGCAGGATCTGCGCGCAGGCGCCCGCGTAGTCGGGTGGCGTCTGGCGCAGTTTTCGGACGAGGGTGGAGCCGCAGAAGGCGCCCGTGCCCACGTTGTACGCAAGCGAAACGTAGGCATCGAATTCATGCTGGGCGAGGGGCACCTCGCCAATGCAGGCGCCCACCTCGCGCGCGTAGGCGTCTGCATCTGCGGCGAGACGCTGCACGGCGCGTACCGGGTCGGTGCGCTGCCCCATGCGCACGCCGACGGTTGTACCGAAGCCGATGGTGGGCACGCCCACGCTGTCGCGGTAGGCGTGTTCGCGGTAGCCCTCGTAGCCCGCGAGGGAGCCCACGAGCAGCGCCGACGCGGTGAGGCCGATCGCAGCCTTACGCACGGCGAGGGCTCCAGCTGGAGGGCGAGAGGCGGCAGGTGATGTGCGGCGAGACGTAATGCCCCACGGGCATCAGCGCGCAGCGGCCGAAGTCAGACACGCCGACCAGCCTGTCATCGGCTGGTCGGGTGAAATGGCTGCAGACTCCACAGGCTTGGCGACCGTTTTCCATGGCCGCATCATGCGGCGATCATGACGGGCGGCAGGCGGTGAAGCTGTTCGGGGGCGGAAAACAAAACGCCCCGCTTGAGAGGCGGGGCGCGTGCTGAGGGGGTGGTCTGCGGTCAGCGCACAGGCATCACTTCGACCTCGTGGGCGCTCCAGCGATCCGTCTCCTTGTGATACTCCATCGTGGCTGTGTACTGGGTACGCAACATCGCGCCAAATGCGTTCTGCGCGTCCACCTCACCGATGATGTACCACCGGCAATTGCCGATGAAGTTGGCTGCAACTGGGGATGACGGAAAGCGGGCGGTCGACGGCGCCCGGAGTTGGGCCCGGACCGGTGCTTGCGACATGACGTAGGCGACGCCGCGCGCCCCACATGGAGTCATATCGACCTCGGCACGGATGCGGCGAGCGTTTTCGCGAGCCTCCTCGACAAGGTCACGCTCTGCCGCTGCCGGCTTCTGTTCGGCCTTCAGCCGGTCATACTCCGCCTCGATCTCGCGGCGCATCTCCTCGGCCGTCTGGGCGTGCGCCGGCAGCGCAAGCGCGAGAGCGATAACGATGATGGTCTTCATGTTGCCCTCCAGTCAGAGGCCGTTCTTGTAAGGATCGGGCGTGTAGCGCCTGGCGAGTCGATCAATCCGGGCGGCTACGAGGCGCTCATGGATTGACTGAGGAATGCGCAGGCCCAGTGCCTGATAGAGCCGCGCGGCCAGTTCGTAATCCGCCTGCTCAAGATAGCCGGGGTTCAAATCCTGGACGGCGTCGAACCACTGGCGCATTCGCTCGGCATCGGCCGGGGTGATGCTGGCTGTTTGGTCCATTGCAAGCTCCTTTCATGACATACAATTTTGCCCTAGAACAAGCCCATCTGTCCGCCCATCTCCAGCACCTTGCCGGTGCCGTCGTCTGCGCGCTTGAGGACGATGCTGACCCAGCGGGTGGTGCAGCCGAACTCCAGGGCGATGTCCTCGAGGGTGGCGCCGGCGTCGCAGCGGGCGCGCATGGCTCGCATGCGGGCGCGGGCGATAGCCTGCTTGCAGTTCGGGATGTTGAGAACGTCGTCACCGTATTCGGCGACGATGCGCTCGGCGCCACGCTGGCCGACGATCTCCGCCAGGCGTTCGAAGCGGGCGGCGCCGGCCGGGTTGTTGTTTGCCCCTTTGGGCACAGGAAACGGGATGCCGCCCAGCTCCCGGATCAGCGCCTCGGCCTTGGCCCAACCGACGAGGCGAACGAGGTCGCGCGCGGTCTCCGGCAGGTCGCTTTCGAGGATGGGGGGCGCAGGTCTGCGAGCCATGACGATGCCCTCAGTTGCCAGCCTGCTTGAACTGCAGGGTACGGTTGAGCGCCGCGACGATATTGCGCAAGGCGCGCGGTTCGGCAAAGTCGACGCACTCGGCCCAGCCGTTGCGCTTGGCAATGGCGTCGGCGTACTTGAGCGTGTGGACTTCGCCGGTGACGCGGTGCAGCTCGGCGAGCAGGGCATCGATCTTGGACAGCAGCGGGGCACGGTCTTCGGACGGCGTGACGCGCTTGCGGCCGGCGTAGCCTTGTTTGCCCCGGTTGAGGTGGTCGAGGATGTCGCCGAGTTGCGCAAGGGTGCAGTCGACCATGCTCTTGCAGCCGGTGAGCTGTCGAACCATGTCGCGGCGGGCGTCGTTGTCCAGGCCTGCGGCCTTGCAAGCGGCGAAGATGGCGCGCTTGCGCAGAGCTAGGCGTTGGGCGGGGGTTTGACGGTCGGTCATTGGGAGGTCTCCACCGCGGGGGGCGCTTCGTGGTCTGACAGGCGCTCGACCGCGGCGCAGGTCTTGCGCAGGTGGCGGCAGAGCGCTTTTGCGTTGGGCCACGTCGGGTCGAGGATCTCGAAGCCTCCCTCGGCGATGTTCTTCCAGATGGCCATGATCTCCTTCGGCATGCCGCGCTTCTTGGCCTTGGCGGAAGCTTCGGCGCGTTTTGAGGCGGAGTAGAGGTAGCAAAAGCGCGCGCGCCAGAACTTGCGCTCGATGGCATCGGGCTCGGGGTGATGGGTTTTTACCCATTGAATGACGCCGTTGATGTAGGCAGCGACGACATAGCGCAAACCCTTTCCTCTCTCGACGACGAGTGTGATCACATGGTCGTCGGCGCGCAGACGCACGCAGCCATACGGGCTTGAAAGGTCGGCTTCGACTTGCTTCCAGTCTTCAGGGGTCACGGTGTCATTCCTCCTCGATGGGCATGAGCCACAGCAGAGCGCGTTGCAACAGGTCGGCGAGGTGTTCGGCGATTCGATGCAGCATGGCGGCCTCCTGGGCGGGGTTGCGTTACCAGACTTGTTGGAGGGCCCGCTCGTTGGCGGGCAGGCCCTCGGGCAAGGCGGGTTACTGGGTGGGGTTGAGGGCGTCGTCTAGCGCTTTGCTTGCACTGAACTTGACGGCGACACGCTCGGGGATCTCGATAGCCGCACCGGTGGCCGGGTTGCGGCCGGTGCGAGCGGCGCGGGTCGTGGTCTTCAGCTTGCCCAGGCCGGGCAGCGTGACCTCGGTATCGGTGTGCGGGTCAGCGCCGGCAAAGTGGCTCGTGATGACGCGGCCAGTGGCCTCGAGGACGGATTCGACGACGACCTTCTGCAGGTTGATGTCGGCGGCGATGGCTGCGATCAGTTCGGCTTTGTTCATGCTGTGATGCTCCAGTGGTTGTAGGGGGTTGCCGGTTCCCGGCGCCCTTTGCGGCTTTCGCCAAGGCGGGCCTTTGCTTTTTCCGTGCCGGCTGGGTCCGATATGTGCCCGTCGGTTTCCTGCGGTGTTCTGTCGCTATTCAGGAGGCGACACGGGCATGCCAGGCGTAGCTGCCGTGCCGCGGGTCGAGGCTGTGAAGGGTCACGCCCTTGTCGTCGGTGATCTTGAAAGACACGGCGCCCGCCGCTGCTCGGGCGATGCCTTCGGCGCCGGCCTGCACGTAGCTGATCTCGTCTTCCGGGAACGGGCAGACGTTGGTCCAGCTGCCGCGCGACTTGGCCTTGAGGTGCAGGGTGTTCATTCGCTTTCCTCGTCGATCTGGACGGTGCCGTTCTCGACGCCCGGGCCCATGTGTTCCATGAAGATGGCCGCCACGTGGTGGGCGAGGCTTTCGTCATCGAGGGCGGGCTCGAAGTTGACCTTGACGTTCACGTGCTCGCCGTCGGGGAGATCGCTGATAACGATGGTTGCGGATGCCATCACGCACCTCCCGTCGCAAGCTCACCGCCCAGGGCCGTCACGAGGGCGCCGAGAAGCCGCTGCAGCTCGCCTGTCATCAGGGCGAACTCGGCATTGAAGAGGGCCTCGGCGTCTTCCTTCTCGCCATCGACCTGGTCGCGCACGATGTCGAGGAAGCCCAGGCGCTTGACCTCGCGCCGCTCGGTCAGCACGAAGCTGATGCGGTCTTCGAAGGTCAGCGCCAGCCGGGTCGGCAGCTTGCCGGCCTCCAGGTGGCCCTTCACCTCCTCGCCTTCCAGGGGGTGGCGGACGTAGCGCACGGCGGCCTTGTCCTCGCTGATCGAGCGCAGCTCGCAGTCCTGATCGATGGTGAAGCCGTCTGGAGCGCAGCCACGATCAAGCCAGTTGGCCATCGCCGATATCGGCGACAGTTCGGTGCGCAGCAAGGTCAGCGGGAAGCTGTCGAGGGTGTGGCGCAGCTGCTCGAGCATGTCCTCGGCCTTGCTCTGGCTGGCGGCGTCGATGACCAGCCAGCCATTGACCGGGTCGATCCAGGCGAACATGCGGCGGCGACGGGTGAAGGCGCGCGGCAAGAACTCACGCATCACCTGCTCGCGGAGTTCCTTCATCTGGGCCCAGCCCAGCCTGTAACCCTGCTGCTCGGCGAGTTCCTCGGCGCGCGCATCGGCTTCCTGCTTGACCACCGCCGAGGGCAGCAGACGGTGCTCGAAGCCGAGCGAAACCAGCCACTGGTCACCGACGGCGTGCACCAGGACTTCATTGTTCAGCGGCGACAGCCAGCCGCGGCTTTCGTTGTCCTGGCTGCCGCAGGGGTGAAAGGGCTTCTTGGCGAGCTGCTCCTCGAGCTGCTCGGCCGTGATGTCCCAACCGGCGGGCAGGCGGTAGATTTGAAGGTCGCGGAACCACATCACGCCACCTCCTTCGCCTTTGCCTTCGCCTTTCCTTTGCGCTCCTTCGGCTTGTCCTCTTCACCATGTCGGCGGATTGCGTCCGCGATCAGAGCCTGCGCGAGCTTTTCGACGTCGGCCGCACCAATGGTGATGAAGGGGTTATCAGCGCCTGTGATGCGGTTGATACCCAGCTTTTGATGTGCCGCGGCGGGCAGTTGGGCGAGGGCGTCGATGACAATCGTTTCCTCGGTGCGGATCAGGAGGTCTGCCTGTGCCGGAAGAAGCGCACGAATGCGCTTCACCAGTGCGGCGTCATCGCCCCAGTCGAGTGCGTCCTCGGCCTTCCGATAGCCTGCTCGAACGCCGTTAACGTTGATGCTGCGGGGCTTCTCGAACAGCTGAGGGGCGGCCTCGAGCAGGGACATCAAGGCGCGGTGTGCAGCCGCCTCCTCCTCGGCGGCTGCATCCATTCCAGCCCTGTGGCGGTCGTAGATGGGCTGGATCGCCGCCTTGATTTCGTCCTGACACAAAGCGGCGCGGGCCGTGGTCGCGGTATGTGCAACCGAAAGCCGATCGGCAGCAGCGCGGATGTCTTCGAGAGAGGGAATTGCCATGTCAGTGGTCTCCAGTGGTGGCGGGGGTGGGTTCGTTCTCGCGCATGGCGGCCAGTGCAGCCATGCCGAGATCGGTGATGCGATAAGCGCCCGTGCGGCCGGTGCCCACGGGCAGGCCGGCGCGGCCCGGCACCTCATAGGCGGCCCACCCGCGCTGGCGGATGTCGTCGGCGAGGTGATAGACGGCGTTGCGGCTGATGTGCCGGTCGATGCCCTCGAGGGGCGAGGCGGCGATGCCTTCGCGGAGCTGGCGGACCGTGAGATAGGTGCCGCGCGACAGCAGCCCGAGGATGACGCGGCGATGCAACGCGGCCCGCTTCACCGCCGGGTTGTTGGCCGAGGTGTCGCGGCCGACACGGATGCACTCTTCGCGAAATCGCTCGGCCGCTGCGGCGGCGATCGCTTGCGCCTGCTGCGCCATGTTGGGGATGGTGGCCGGCGTCATGCGCGCACCTCGTGCGCAGCGTGTTGTGCGCCGGGCACGCCGAGGAGGCGTGCGAGCCGCGCGGTGTCCCTGCTGGCGAGCTGTACGAGCAGGCCCCCGTCGTAGATGCTCAGGCGGCCGTCGTCCCACAGCGCGAATTCGATGGGCTCCGAGTCAGCCACGCCCTTCGCCTGCGCATCTACATCGGGCGCAGGGGCAGGCGTCGGCCTCTGGAGGCCTGCCTGGCCGGCCTTGGGGTCATAGATGCGATCGGACTTCTCGCCCGGCAGGCGGCCACGGGCGACCTGGTTGCCGTCGGCCATGCTCTTCACCAGGTAATCGACCGCTTGGTTGCTGATGTGGAGCTCTGCGGCGACCTGCTTGATGCGATAGCCCTCTGCGATGGGCTTGCCGGCAACGAGTTTGGCGATGGTCTTACGTCGTTCGTCGGCGCGTTCAGTGTGGTGACCTTGCATCTGCTTTTCCTCCTGTTCTCGGCGTTCCGCGGGGGATTGCGGAAAGTGCCTGGGGGTGTGGGTGCGGCGCGGCGAGAAGTGGCCGTTCGCGTTGAGGGTTTTCCAGGGATCCATGCCGACGCGGGCGCCGGTGGGCCAGATGGCGAGCCAGGCAGCTGGGTCGCTGGCGCGCTTGATATGGGCGACGTTGATCTGCCGAGATGCCTTGAGCGCCTCGATGGCCGTCCAGAACTCGGTCTCGTCGCCACCGACGCGCGCGAGCAGGTCCGCGTCTCGTGCGGGCGCCTTGCTGGTGTGCGCAGCCAGCATCCCGAGGATGCGATCGACGACAGTGGGGGCGCTGCTCATGGCTGAGCCTCGGCAAGGTGTGCGGCCAGGGTTGCGGCGACGGCCTCGGGGTCGGGCTGCGCGCCGCAGGCAATGCGTGCGTGATCGACCTGGTCGGCGAGCGCGACGACCGCAGTCCTCAGCGAGTCGATCTCGGCGTCGGCGGCGTGCAGGGCGATCAAGACGCCCAGACCGAACGCACACACGAAGGGCAGGGCGCCTTCGGCCGCGTCGTGCAGCCAGGCCATGAAGTCATTCATCGTTTTTCCTCCGGCTTGTGGGCGCAGCGCTGGCAGGCCTGCCAGATCCGCAATGAAAGGGGGTTGTGCGTGGGGGGCGTTCCGAGCGCGATGCGGCGACATTCGGACCGCGGCTGGGCCTGCAGCGTGGCCGGGCATTCGCTGACGACGTGCAGGCGGTCGATGACGCGATCCACGAACTGCTGCGGCACGTTGGGCCGAAGGTTGTTGAGCACCTGGCTGACGTAGGGGCGCGACACCCCGAGCCGGCCAGCGATGCGCGAGACGCCTCCGCGCCCGGCCGCTTCCACGGCCTGCTCGAGCAGCGCGCGCCAGTCGATGGCGTTATCGGCCATGGTCGGCGTCCTCCTCGGTAACGGTGGGAGCCCAGACGACCTCGCTCAGGTTCGGGTCGAAAACGACCTTGGCGCGGCAGACCATTGGCGGCTTGGGGCCGGTGTTTCGGTTCGGTCGCAGCCGGTAGCGGTTCATCACACCGCTACGGCCACGCCGCACCAGGTCGAGGTAGCCGGCCGTCTCGAGCGTGTAGAGGTAGTCGCCCGCTGCGACGACGGTTACCTTCGCGGCGCTGCTGGTGGCGTGGGCGGCCAGCTCACGCGCATTGATGTCCGCGCCGGCGAGCATTCGCAGCGCGCGCCACATCTGCTCTTGCGCCAGGCCCTGGGTGACGCGAGTGCCGTTTTTGCGCACACGGGGGGCATCGACCCCCTCGTCGCACATCAGGGCGTAGGTCTTGCGCACCGTGCTGCCGCGTACGCGCTCGCCGCCCATCTCGCGGACGATGCCGGCCGCGACGAGACAGATGACGTAGGAGCGCAACGTGGCCAGATCCACCGTGCCAGCGAGGTCGCGATCGAACCGGGTGGCGGCGACGATCTCTTCCAGGGTCCAGGGCTGGCCGATGCCGAGGGCGCGGATGGCAGTCCAGATGCGCTGGCGCGGGGAGACCCCGCCACGGAGTTCGGCGACGGGCTTACGCGGCATGGTCGGCCCTCCGAAACTCGACAACCCACACCCAGGGGTTGGCCTCCCAGGAGCCGGGGCCGTTGATGTGCTCCCAAAGCTGTCCGAACCACGAGCGCGGAAAGTCGGCAAACCCGAACTCTCTGGAAACGCGGTCGATTGATAGATGGCTGGGCGGGGCGCCCTCGGCGCGTGCATCCGACTGACTGATCTCGTTCAGCCGCTCGACGCGAATGGCGGTGATCTCGAGCAGGATGCGCGATGCCCAGCGGGGCATGTGAATGGACGGGCGCCATGTCTCCACGTGCGGCATGTCGTCCCATGCAATTGTGTTGATCAGGTAGTCATTGCCTTTCGGATGGTCTCGCCCGATTGCGATATTCCCTCCCGCGCGGTATGCGATCACAGGTGTTCCGTCTTCTCTGTCGGTTTCCGCCCAAGCCTCACGCACCCACAGCCGGTCGCCGGGCTGGCCGTAGGGGCATCGCCAATCCTGCGCCGGATCTGTTTTGTCGCATGGGCCATCCCGCAGCCAAAGATTGGGGTAGCCGCAGTAGGCGGCATTCACAATGCCTTGGCCTACGGCAGGCTGTGGCTTCACGACACGCCGGGTCTGCGTCTTCGTTCCGGCGAGGATCGCGCGCACCATCGGCGCGCTGAAAAGGATGGGACGAACCTTCATCACACCCCCCTGCGCGGCGCGTCGCCGGTGTAGAGCGGGCGATCGCCCCAGGTGCCGAGGCTCACGGTGTCCCAGCCTTCGACGTTGGCTTCGTCGGCGATGCCGGCGAGGTTGACCGAGACGCGACGGACGCTGCCGCCGGAGATCTTGACCAGGTGGGCGAGCAGGTCGGGCGCGACGGTGACGTCGGGGCAGTAGATGGGGGCCAGGGCATGCGCGTCGGACAGGCTGACGGGCTGGGCCGGGATCCAGCTGAGGACGCGCGAGTGGAAGCGCTCCCACTTCTTGAGCTTTTGCGGCAGCAGCTCTTCGCCGAGCAGCAGAATGGGTGCGGCGCCGCCGCCTTCGTGCAGATCCCGCACGAGCTCGACCATGCTGTCGCTGCGCACGCAGTAATCGAACTCATCGATGATGAGCATGCGACCGCTCGCGGCGAGCTGGGTGCAGGCCTGGTCGAGCATCTGCGGGATGGTGCCCATGGGCTTGATGCTCATCTCGAGGAGGACCTTCTCGAGCAGGGTCTTGCGCGTCCAGGCGCTGCGCATCTGGACGAAGTACGCGCGGGTTTCGTTGGCCACGGCGAGCGCGGCGGTGGTCTTGCCGTAGCCCGCCGGCCCGTAGAGGGCGGCCAGGCCCGGCAGGCCGGCGGTACGGCTGGTGAGCCGTTCTGTAGCGGTGCGGACGAGTTCCAGGTTGTGGATCTGTGCGGTTTGAGTCATCTCGATTCCTGCTTGTGGTTGGACTTAGGCCACCCGCGCTGCAGCGCCGGTTGCCGATTTCTTGGCCTGCGCCCGGTACTGGGCGCTGTTCGGGTAGGTTCTGTGCCACCGGGCGTCGGCGTCGGTGACGGGCTCGCCTGCGGCGATGCGGGCATCCAGGGCGATCCAGTCGGCGTAGTTCTCGGCTGGCGTGCGCTCGGCGCGGGTTCTGGGCTGGATTGCGGGCATGTCGGCCGGCGGTGCATCCGTGACGGCTGCAACCTCGGTTGCTTCGATGACCGCCGCACGCTGGGCGAGCACCGCGTCCGGCTGGACCACTCGCCCGGCGATGACCATGGGCGCAGCCTCGGGAGCGGGTAGCGCGCTGCTGCCGTGCAATTCGGCGAGGATCTCGTCGCGCTTGGCGTCGACCCGAGCCAGGCGGCCCTTGGCGCGCTTCTGGCGGGCTTGCTCGATCACCGGCACCGGGAAGTAGTGGCGGCTGTTGCCGTTGGCTTCCGCTGTGCAGATCAGGCGGCCATCGGGCGCATACACCCACACCCGGGAGGCGTCATGGATGTCGTAAGCGATGTGCGCCTCGAGGCCGTGGAACTCCTCAAGTTCGCGGGCGAAGTAGATGTTGTTGAACAGCCGGATCTCGGCGCGCAGCAGCTTGCGCACGACGCGCGGCCGGAAGAGCGTGGCGAGCTCGTCGGTGGTCAGGGTTTCGGGTTGCCAGCTCTGCGCTTCGAAGCTGCGCCAGGCGAGGTCCGGCGACATGCCCTTGAGGCTGCGGTGTTCCTTCGAGTTGTACCAATCGATGCGGGCCTGCACCCACTCGACGAAGAGGTGCCACGGCATCATGGGCATGGCGCCGCCTTGCTTGAGCGCTTTGCGCGTGAGGCGGAACTGCTCGAGGCGCGCCTCGCGGTCCATCTCGCGCCCCATGAAGCTGGGCAGCTCTTTCGCGCCCGCCACCCACAGGGTCTGGTGCAGGCGCTCGATAACGCCTCGGGCCTGCGAGTTGTACGGCAGCGAGTGCAGCAGGGTGGCGTGCAGGCGGCCCATCAGACCGAGCGCGGCATCGCCTTGCAGGTCGGCGCAGATGCGCTTTGCCTGCCCGTTCATGTAGGCGTTGCGATAGCCCGAGCCGTTATCGACGTAGATGATGGCCGGGATGCCATAGCGCTCGACGGCGTAACGGAGCGAGTCGGCCACGGCGGAGGCGGACTCGGCCAGATCGACCGACCAGCCCACCACGCGGCGGGTGGCGATATCGACGAAGACGGTGATCTCGGGCCGGAACGGGCGACCGTGCAGCGGGTGCTGCACTTCGGCGTCGAAGGTGTGGCCGTCGGCGCTCCACACGTCGTTGGGCTGCAGCAGCGAGAAGTCGCGCCGGATGAAGGGCTGGATGTTCTTGAGTTCGCGCGGCCCCATGCGGCCACGTTCGCGCGTTACCGCACCCAAGGCGCCGACGAAGCGGCGTGCCTGGTGAATGCTGAAGGGTTCGCCGTCCCAATCGCGACAGGCGGCGTCATAGGCTGCCTGCACGCTGGGTTTCTGCGGCTGCTGATAGTGACGCAGGAAGGTCTGCGCCCAGGGCGGCACTTCCATGGCCGCACGCCGCACCCTCGGGGCGAGGTCGGGAGCGCCGAGCCAGCGCTTGAGGGTGCGAATCGACGGATAGCCATCGCCTGCACGACCGCGCGGGTCGCGCGCCAGGCGTAGAAGGCGGTCGAGGTGTGCGTCCAGCCGCCCAGCGCGGGCACTGGTCAGGAGCGTGGTCAGCGCGGCTTCTTGGCTGCAGCCGGTGTCGGACTGCAGCCGCCGCACTGCAGCCAGCACGCCAGCGCGAGCATCACGCTCCAGGCGCTGGCGATCGGTGAGATCGGCCTCCGAATGGATCACCGTCGGCACGCGGGATTGCACCGCCCTGGTGGGCAACATGCCGGCAGCGGTTGCAACCACCTGCGCGGGGACTACGGGATCGGTAACGGTGGTAACGGCGCGTGCAAGCAGGGTCTGCCTTGCCTCGACAGGCAGCGAAGTGACGGCGTACTCGCGCCGCGTGCCGGTGCGACCGCCGCGTGCCGGAACCTCTCGGTAATCCCACCCCAAGCGGGCGGCCATCTTCTCGACGCCGCGTGCGGAGCTCGGCACGCCTGGCAGATGGAGGTCCGCCAGCGCTGCTGCCGAGTAGTGACTCTGAGTGGCAATCACTGCGCCTCTCCCAGCAGCTTCTTGAGTTGCCGCTCTTGCCGTGCGAGCTCGTCCCGCATCTGCGCCACGCGGCCCAGCTGCGCCTCGAGCGCCTCGCGCCCGATCGACAGCCGTGCGCCGCGCAGGTCGGCGATCCATGCAGTGATCTCGTGTGTGTGGATGGTCTCCTCGAGTGCGGGCAGATACTCCAGGGGGAATCGCCAGCCTTCGCGGCTCTCGGCCGTCCATGAGTCAAGCTGGTGCTTGCTGATGTGCTCCCCTGTGAGTTCGCTCATGCGGGCGGCGACCTCGTGCCGGGTCATCGGGCTGCGCTTCAGGATGTCGGACAGCAGCCCCCGCAGCGCCGGGCCTACGGCCAGCGCACCTGGCGTGGGGCGCACGGCTACCGGCACCTCGAAGAGGTCGGCAGTCAGGAGGTCAGCGGTGCGAGCCATGATGTCTACGCCGCCGTCCGTTCATTGCCATTGCGCTGGCAGAGCAGCGCGGTAGACTGAACGCCAGTCAGCGGACTCCTGCGCCCGCTGCGCGGACGGGGTGTTCCGTCCGGAAACCAGCGGGACGGCCAGACTTCTTGAACTGGGACGCCGATCGCGTTCGCAATGCGAACCTCGCTCACCGGATAGCAGCGATCAAAGGCGTGCGAGAGCGTCGTGGACGACACGCCGTGGTGATCGGCGAGCGCCCTGAGTGTCCAGCCGGCCTTCTCGAGCGCAGCCTTGATGTCTGCTTTGTGCCAGTCGGTGTGACTGGCCTTTTTTGGGGCCTTGCGTGCCATCGTTCTAACCTGCTGTCCGTTGTTTGTTTATCGGCATGTTAAGAACGCAGTTCGCTACTGTCAATGAGTTCCGTACTCGTTGACATGCTTTTTCAGCCGCAAACACGCCAAACCATTGAATTAATGGGCGTTGACGATGTTCGCTACTTATATTTAGTTCGCTACTAGGAGTTCGTTACTGTGTCAGTGAGTACCGAACGTGCACAAGGCTGGTTCTCGGCTGCAGAACTTGCTGGATTTGGGGAAAAGGTCGGCCTCCCCACCTCCGATCGGGGCTGCGCGAAGAGGGCAGCGCGGCAGGGGTGGCCTGCCAAGGTGGTTCCCGGCAAGGGCGGCAGGCGCGGCGAACTCACGCTCTACAGGCCGCCAGCGCCGATCCTCGCTGCGATATCAGCGCTCGACGGGGTTGTGATCGCGGACGAGGCCCATGCATCGGCTGGGTATGGAGACCCCAGGGCTATGGCCACGGAGGTCGCCATCCAGGAAGACCGCGTGCTGTATGGGATGACTGCCACCGCAAAGCTCGACACGCCAGAAGACGACGTGCGCCTTGAGATGCTCCTGGCGCTACTTCGGACAATGGAGGATCGGCTTCGCGACCCTGTATCCGCTGAAACGGCTGAGCGCATGCTCGAGGTGGTCGAGGCGTGGCGTGAGTTCGCCGCATGCTCTCCCCATCTCCAGGCTCGTCTGGAGGCTGTGCGCGTCGCCGCCCGTCTCTACAAGGCTCTCGGACTCCAGGGAGATCCGAAGTAGCGCCGGACTGTGCCAATTGACGCGCGAAACTGCGCACATTGCGTGCGAAATGTTCGCTTCTCGTTCCGGCCCGCGCCCGCCTCGAAACCCTTGCTGCGCCTAGCCTTCTCGCTGATTCCCGGGCGCTAACTCAGGTGTCAAAACGATCACCCCCCCACAATGCCTCACCCTCAGGCAGTGACATCACTTCTCGACATGCCGGCTTTAAAAGAGTCATATAATTTGAATCTTCAAGAGCCGGCAAGGAATCATGATGTTCTTCACTCGACAGAAGGAGCGGCTGCGCACCATCGAAGCCGAGAACCTGGCGTTGAAGCAGGCGAACGCGACGCTGAATGCGCGGGTCCAAGCGCTCGAAGCTGAAGGGGAGGCGTTACGCGCGCAGGTAGCGTCGCAGCGGCGTGAGCGTGCCGTCCTTGATGGTGTGTTCGCCAGTCTGGGAAGTTTTGGCGATTCGCTTGGTGGGGTGCGTGAATCCTTTTTCGGCCTAGCGACGACGCTCAACGACGAAAAGGCGTCTGCGCTCGAGGCCGCAGCGCAGTCCGACAGCAGCCGCAGCGCGTTCGAGGGGATCGCGGACAACCTGCACACCATGTTCGAGCGCATGGAAGAAGCCTCCAGAAACGTTGGCGCCCTCAGCCGGCGCGCCGAGGAGATCGGCGGTATCGTGCGCCTGATCAAGGAGATTGCCGACCAGACCAATCTGCTCGCCCTGAATGCGGCGATCGAGGCGGCGCGTGCCGGCGATGCGGGGCGGGGATTCGCGGTCGTTGCCGATGAAGTGCGCAAGCTTGCAGAACGGACGGCCGGTGCGACCACCGAGATCGCCACCCTGGTGGAGAACATCCGGGAAGAGACGCGGGCTGCGCGCGAGGTCATGGAACTCGGGGCATCGGACGCCGGCCGGCACGCCACCGAAAGCACGCTGGCGGTGCAGAGCATGAAGCATCTGCTTGAACTGTCGCGCCGCATGGAACAGGCGGTGACGTCTTCCGCCTTGCTCTCCAACGTCGAACTGGCGAACATCGACGAACTCACGCTGAAGCTCGAGGTGTACAAGGTCTTCCTCGGGGTCTCGACCCTGCGCCCTGAAGACCTGCCCGACGAGAAGCACTGCCGGCTCGGCCGGTGGTACTACGACGGGGAAGGGCGTGAGCGATTCGCCGGGCTGGCTGGATACGTCGAGCTCGAAGACCCGCATCGCGCAGTTCATGCGCATGCCCGGCGGGCGGTGGAACTCCATGCACAGGGCAAGCTCGAGGCAGCGCTGGGTGAGCTCCAGGCAATGGAGAAAGCCAATCTCACCGTGATGCGCGGCCTCGAGAGGATGCTCGACAAGGCGGTGGGGCGTTAACCGCGCCCGATGCTGCCGCCAGGCATCGATCCGAAAGGGGCGTCAGTCGAGGAGCGTTTCCAGCACAGGAAAAAGCTCCCGCTCCTCAAACCGAACGTGATCGATCAGTGCTTGCCCGGCTTGCGCCTGATTCGTGCCCCGGACCGCAGCCGCGAGCAAGCGCCTCAGCTGCGCGTGTTCTGCGCGCAGGCGTTCTGCGTATGTACCGTGACGATCCCCTTCAAGCAATGGCAGCAGATCGCGCTCTTCCTCGGCGAAGTGAGCCTCGATCGCCGGAAGCTCGGCACTGAGCTCGACCCGGGCGTCTCCGGTCAGGAGGTGCCGACCGAGACGCAGTGCAGTGTGATGCTCGCGGGAAAGCTTGACGAGGCGGGGATGGCGCTTCATGGCGGACGCTCGGAAGACTTTGATGAAACGGAGTTTTAGACAGCTCGCTTAAAGAGTCAATGAAAATGACTCTATTGCTGTTAGCATTCCGCCGGCGACCTTCCTTCCCCGCGTTCCGACCATGAACATCACACAGCACACCGACTATGCGCTTCGGGTTCTCATGTATCTCGGGGCATGCCCGACGCGGCGTGTCACCATCAAGGAGGTCGCCGAGCGCTTCGACATCTCGCGCAGCCATCTGATGAAGATCGTCACCGAATTGGTGGCGAAGGGGTTCGTCGACGGCGCGCGGGGCAAGGGGGGCGGCTTGAAGCTCGCGCGACCCGCAACCGAGATCGGCCTGGGCGACGTGGTTCGTCGGATAGAACCCAGTCTCGAGTTGGTCGAGTGTTTCGGTACGAAATCGCACTGCCTGCTCGATCCGGCGTGCCGGCTCAAGGGCGTGCTTGGTGACGCACTGCGCGCTTTCCTTTCTGCGCTGGATGGCACCACGCTTGCCGACCTCGTCGGCAGCGATGCGCGCGTGCACGAGGTGCTCAGGCTGGAGCCTCCGGGTAGCGACGCCTTGTCGATCGCGGTCATCAATCACGCCGGGCGAAAATAGCGCTCCTTGCCTCGCGTGCTGTGTCGGCCGTGCGCGCGGAACTCGGCGATCGAGAGCCGTCGCGACGGCGGACGTCCGGGATCGCCTGCTGGTGGCGGACGTGTGAGGGCCCCGCGGCTGACCGCAGAGCGTCGTGAAGCCTTGCAGAACGTTCAGATACGGCTACGATAGTGAGTAATTACTTACTTTGAGAGATGGCCGTGTCCTCCAAGCATCTTCCCGCTGCAACACGTCGAGAGGTCACCGTCGAAGCCGTGGTGGCTCTGGCGGCCGAACGAAACCCCAGCGACATCACCACGGCAGCAATCGCCAGCCACATGAAGCTGACACAGGGCGCATTGTTCCGCCACTTCCCGACCAAGGACGCGATCTGGGAGGCGGTCATGGGGTGGGTCGCCGAACGCCTGCTCGCCCGCGTCGACCGGGCGGCCACTGCCTGCGCATCGCCCCTCGCTGCCCTGCAGGCGATCTTCGAGGCGCATGTCGCCTTCGTGACCGAGCACCCCGGTGTTCCGCGCATGCTGTTCGGCGAACTTCAACGTGCGGAGGCGACGCCTGCCAAACGGGCGGCCCAGGCCTTGCTCCAGCGCTACGGCCAGCGTATCCGGGCGCATCTCCAGGCGGGCAGGGCGGCGGGCGAGATCTCGTCGGAACTTGACCTCGATGCGGCCGCAACGCTCTTCGTCGGCACGATCCAGGGCTTGGTCATGCAGTCCCTGATCGCGGGCGACATGGGGCTGATCCGCGATAGCGCACCACGGGTCTTTGCCATCTATCTCGCCGGCATCCGGAGTTCGACATGCGCGCGCTGAAACTGCATGGGCGCACCATCGCCCTGATTGCGATCATCGTGCCGCTCGTGCTCGTGTTCGCCTATGTTGCGATGCGCTCGGGCCCGCTGGCGCCGGTCAAGGTGACGGTGGTGCGCGTGCAGGAGGGCACGGTCTCGCCTGCCTTGTTCGGCATCGGCACCGTGGAGGCGCGTCACAGCTATCGCATCGGTCCGACGCTGGCCAGCCGGGTCAGGCGCGTGGAGGTGCAGGTCGGCGACCGGGTGCGTGCTGGCCAGGTGATCGGCGAGATGGATGCGGTCGATCTGTCGGACCGCATCCGTGCGCAGGAGGCCGCGCTCAAGCGGGCCCAGGCGGGTGTTCGCGAAGCCGAAGCACGCCAGGCCTTTGCGCAGGCGCAGTCGCGGCGCTACGACAAGCTGAGTGCCCTGCAAGCGGCCAGCGAGGAACTCGCGATCACTCGACGCCAGGAGCGCGAGATAGCGGAAGCGGGCCTGATCGCGGCACGAGAAGAGCTTGCGCGTGCGCAGTCGGAGCGCGCAGCCCTCGTGGCCCAACGCGACAGCCTGAAACTCGTTGCACCAGTCGATGGCGTGGTCACGTTGCGCGAGGCCGAACCGGGCACCACGGTGGTCGCCGGACAGGCGGTGGTGGAACTGATCGATCCGGCCAGCCTCTGGATCAACCTGCGGCTGGACCAGGTCAATGCGGGGGGATTGGCGAGCGAGTTGCCCGCCGGCATCGTCCTGCGCTCGCGCAGCGGAGAGGCCTTGCCGGGGCGTGTGCTGCGCGTGGAGCCGAAGGCGGACGCCGTCACCGAGGAACTCCTCGCCAAGGTCGTATTCGAGCATCGGCCCGAACCCGTCCCGCCAATAGGCGAACTGGCTGAGGTCACGGTCGCACTGCCCCTCGTGCAGGCTGCCGCAGTGGTTCCCAACGCAGCGCTGCGGCGCGAGGCCGGTGAGGTGGGCGTATGGCAGGTGAAGGACGGCCGCTTGCAGTTTGCGCCGCTCAAGCTGGGTGTGACGGACCTTGACGGACGGGTTCAGGTTCGCGAGGGACTGACCGCGGGGGACGAGATCGTCCTCTACAGCGAGCGCGCACTGAACAGCGGCAGCCGCATCGAGGTCGTTTCCTCGCTGCCCGGAGCGGAGAGGTGATCAGCCTTGCCGGCCGCGACATCCTGCATGGGTGGGGCAAGTTCGTCTTCACCGGATTTGGCCTCGGCCTGCTGATCGGCGTCACGCTGGTGATGGCGGGCGTGTATCGCGGCATGGTCGACGACGGCAAGGCGCTGCTCGACAACAGCGGCGCAGACCTCTGGGTGGTACAGCGCGACACGCTCGGGCCGTATGCGGAGTCCTCCAGCGTGCATGACGACACCTATCGGGGGCTGCTCGGCCTGCGCGGCATCGAGCGCGCGGCCAACGTCACCTACCTGACCATGCAGGTGCGCAAGGGCACGCAGGATGTGCGGGCGATGGTGGTCGGCATTGCGGCAGGGCGGCCGGGACAGGTGCTCGGCTGGCCGCCCTACCTGGTCGCGGGGCGGCAGATCACGCGTGGGCACTATGAAGCGGTGGCCGACAGCGCGACCGGCTTCCGGATCGGCGACCGGCTCAGCATCCGACGCAATCAATACACCGTCGTGGGGCTGACCCGACGCATGGTGTCGTCGTCAGGCGATCCGATGGTGTTCATTCCGCTCAAGGACGCGCAGGAAGCACAGTTCCTGAAGGATAACGACGCCATCTGGCAGAGCCGCCGTCGCACCGAAGCCAATCCCGCGCTGAACCGTCCCGGCGTACCCGGCCTGCTCGATGCGGTGCTGGCGTCGCAGAGTACCAACCCGTACGTCAATGCCGTGCTCGTCACCCTCGCACCGGGCTACGCGCCGGACGAAGTCGCCGAATCCATCCAGCGCTGGCAGCGGCTGACGGTATACACCCGGGCACAGATGGAAGGCATCCTGGTCGGCAAGCTGATCGCGACCTCGGCGCGCCAGATCGCCATGTTCCTCGTCATCCTCGCGGTCGTGAGCGCGGCCATCGTCGCCTTCATCATCTACACGCTGACGATGGACAAGATCCGTGAGATCGCAGTGCTCAAGCTCATCGGGACGCGCAACCGCACGATCGCGGGGATGATCCTGCAGCAGGCGGTGGCGCTCGGACTGATCGGCTTCGTGGTTGGCAAGATTGCTGCCACCTTCTCGGCGCCCTTCTTCCCGAAATATGTCCTGCTCGTACCCGCCGACACGGTTGCCGGCTTTGCGGCGGTGATGATCATCTGCGTGCTCGCCAGCCTGGTGTCGATTCGCCTCGCGTTGCGCGTTGATCCGGCCGAAGCGATCGGAGGCTGAGATGAGCATCCACGCAGGCAGGGGCATCCTCATCGAAGGTCTGACCAAACGCTACGGACACGGCGACACGGCGGTCGATGCGCTCAAGGGCGTGAACATGCATGTCGCCCCGGGCGAAGTGGTCGGCCTCATCGGCCCCTCCGGCTCCGGCAAGAGCACCTTGCTGAAGTGCCTCGGTGCCGTCATCGATCCCACCGCAGGACGCATGACGCTGGGAGACGACATGATCTTCGACAACCGCTGGAAGGTGCGCGACCTGCGCGCCTTGCGACGGGACAGGATCGGCTTCGTGTTCCAGGCGCCGTACCTGATTCCCTTCCTGAATGTGACGGACAACGTCGCCTTGCTGCCAATGCTCGCCGGTGTGTCCAACGCCGCTGCGCGTGCACAGGCGCTGGCGCTGCTGACTGCGCTCGACATCCAGCATCGCGCCGAAGCGATGCCGGCCCAGTTGTCGGGCGGCGAACAGCAGCGGGTCGCGATCGCACGCGGTCTGGTCAATCGCCCGCCGGTGATCCTCGCTGATGAGCCGACGGCACCGCTCGACAGCACACGGGCGATGGCGGTGGTGCGCATCCTGAATGACATGGCTGCCCAGTTCCAGACCGCCATCATCGTCGTGACCCATGACGAGAAGATCATCCCGACCTTCAAGCGGATCTATCACATTCGCGACGGGGTGACGCACGAGGAGGCGGGCGAAGGGCGCAGTGTCGGCTGAGGGGAAGGCGGCTGTCGATGCCGAACGGTGCGACCGTGCATGCGGGTGACCGCATCGACAAGGAGATTCCTGAACGCATGAGATTCCGGCTTTTCGCACTGTGAAAACGGGGATAATGGCCGCCATTTCGCTGAATGCGCCGTTTCAGGGTTCCCCCATGGAAATCAAGGTCAATTTTCTAGACAAGCTCCGTCTCGAGGCCAAGTTCGATGACTTCACGGTCATCGCCGATCAGCCCATCCGCTACAAGGGCGATGGCTCGGCGCCAGGTCCGTTCGATTACTTCCTGGCGTCGTCGGCATTGTGCGCGGCTTACTTCGTGAAGCTGTACTGCGAAACGCGCAGTATTTCTACAGACAATATTCGCCTTTCGCAGAACAACATTGTCGACCCGGAGAACCGCTACAAGCAGATCTTCAAGATCCAGATCGAACTGCCCGAGGATATTTCCGCCGCAGACCGCCAGGGCATCTTGCGCTCGGTCGAGCGTTGCACGGTCAAGAAGGTGGTGCAGACCGGGCCCGAGTTCGTGATCGAGGAAGTGGAGAATCTGGATGCGGATGCACAGGCCCTGCTGACGCTGAACCCGGATTCGGACGCATGCACCTACATTCTCGGCAAGGACCTGCCGCTGGAGCGGACCATCGCCAATATGTCGGAGGTTCTGGCGGATCTGGGCATCAAGATCGAGATTGCTTCATGGCGCAATCTCGTTCCCAACGTGTGGTCACTGCATATCCGCGACGCCCATTCGCCGATGTGTTTTACCAATGGCAAGGGTGCGAGCAAGGAAAGTGCGCTGGCGTCGGCCTTGGGGGAGTACATCGAGCGGCTGAACTGCAATCATTTCTACAATGACCAATTCTGGGGAGAGGACATTGCGAATGCGCCGTTCGTGCATTACCCGAATGAGCGCTGGTTCAAGCCTGGCCCCAAGGATGCGTTGCCGGCGGGAATTCTCGACGAATACTGCCTGCCGATCTACAACCCCGATGGCGAGTTGCGCGCCTCGCATCTGTACGACACCAACTCCGGCAACGTGCAGCGCGGCATCTGCGCGCTGCCGTATATTCGGCAGTCGGACGGTGCGGTGGTGTATTTCCCGTCCAACCTGATCGACAACCTCTATCTCAGCAATGGCATGAGCGCGGGCAACACGCTGGCCGAAGCGCAGGTGCAATGTCTTTCGGAGATCTTCGAGCGGGCGGTCAAGCGTGAGATTCTGGAAGGGGAAATCGCGCTGCCCGATGTCCCGCCCGAAGTGCTGGCGAAGTATCCGGGCATTCTGGCCGGCATCGAAGCGCTGGAAAAGCAGGGCTTTCCGGTGCTGGTGAAGGATGCGTCGCTGGGCGGGGTGTTTCCGGTGATGTCCGTCACCTTGATGAACCCGCGTACCGGCGGCGTGTTTGCCTCGTTCGGGGCGCATCCGAGCCTGGAGGTGGCGCTGGAACGCAGTCTTACCGAGTTGCTCCAGGGGCGCAGTTTCGAAGGCCTGAACGATCTGCCTCAGCCCACCTTCGAGACCGGCGCGGTCACCGAGCCGAACAACTTCGTCGAACACTTCATCGATTCCAGCGGCGTGGTGTCGTGGCGCTTCTTCAGCGCCAAGGCCGATTACGCGTTCGTCGAATGGGACTTCTCGGGCCAGGGCGAAAACTCCAATGCCGACGAAGCCGAGACCTTGTTCGGCATTCTCGAAGAGATGGGCAAGGAAGTTTACATGGCGGTGTATGACCAGCTCGGCGCAACGGCCTGCCGCATTCTGGTGCCCGGTTATTCGGAGATCTATCCGGTCGAGGATCTGATCTGGGACAACACCAACAAGGCACTTTCCTTCCGCGCCGATATCCTGAACCTGCATCGCCTCGACGACGCCAGCCTCGAGGCGCTGCTTGAACGCCTGGAAGAGAGCGAGCTCGACGAATACACCGACATCATCACCCTGATCGGCATCGAGTTTGACGAGAACACGGTCTGGGGGCAGCTGACGATTCTGGAACTGAAGCTGCTGATTCATCTCGCCCTGAAGCAGTTCGAGGCGGCGAAGGAGCGGGTGGAAGCCTTCCTGCAGTACAACGAGAACACGGTCGAGCGCGTGCTGTTTTACCAGGCCTTGAATGTGGTGCTCGAGGTGCTGCTGGACGACGACCTGGAACTGGACGATTACGAGCTCAATTTCCGCCGGATGTTTGGCGACGCGCGGATGGATGCAGTGCTGGGATCGGTCGATGGCAGCGTGCGCTTCTTCGGCCTGACGCCGACGAGCATGAAGCTGGAAGGGCTCGACAGGCACCAGCGCCTGATCGACAGCTACAAGAAGCTGCACGTGGCGCGAGCCCGCATGGCGGCTTGATCTGCAGGCCTCGCGCGCTTCGGTGTTCGCCGCGCGCGCAAGGCCTGAATGCCGGTGGCACTGCGCTCAGTTCCACCCCTCGAGCCGCATCGTCGCCCGGATCAGGCGCTGCTCCTCCTGTTCGATTTCCATGAAGCTTTCCCGCACGCTGTTGATGTGCTCGCGCGCGATGCGTTCCGCCCGTTCGGGCTGGCGATCCATGATCGCCTGGTAAAGGCGGTGGTGCTGGCGGTCGATCAGGCGCTTGTGGGCAGGGCGATGGTAGAGGTTGTTCACCGAGGCGAAGACGCTGCTCAGCATCAGGTCCGACAGGGACTGCAGCGTGTGCACCAGCACGGCGTTGTGCGAAGCCTCGCTGATGGCGCGGTGGAAGTCGTGGTCGAGGCGGGCATGGTCCTCGGCCGAGGTGGCGCGGATGTCCTGTTCGCGGGCCACCATGTCCTCGTAGCGGCGCCGGATCGACACGAGGTCGGCGACCGTGGCGCGCAGTGCGGCCAGGCGGGCCGCTTCGCTCTCGAGCAGGGCGCGTACTTCCAGCAGGTCGTAGACCGTGCGCGGTTGCGTGCTGAACAGGTGCATCAACGGGCTGTTGTCGCGCTCGGCCGACAGGCGTGCGACGAACGAGCCGCTGCCGTGCCGTGTCTCGATGATGCCCAGTCCGCGCAGTACCCGTAGCCCTTCGCGCAGTGCGGAGCGCGATGTGCCCAGTTTTTCACACAGACGACGCTCGGAAGGCAGGGCCTGACCCACCTTCAGCACGCCGTCGGTAATGAGGCGTTCGATGCGCTCGGCGACGATATCGGCGACCTGCTGCCGTTCGGTGACGCCGGCATGGCCTCCGGAGACATTTTCCATAGTGGTCGGACCAGTTTCGCGGAGAGGGGTTGTTGATGACCCGATAAGTCCGTACTGCGTGACGGTTACGGACTCTTTTGTAACGAGGATGAAACGATAGGCCAAAAAAACTGGTACGACCAGTAGAAGAATGCTTGGAGCGTCCGGGTAATGGACTTAGGATTTCGCGGTCGTACCACCACCTCGCACCTGCGAAGTGGGTGGTGCCCCCGAAACGACGTCCGGACGGATCCGCGATGAACATTCTGTACAACGAGGAAATCGATGGCCCGCTGAGCAAGGTGGATCGTGCCGATCTCTTTGCCGAGCTGCGCCAGGCCATGCCCGACCTGCTGATCCTCCACCGCGAGGAGGATCTGCGCCCCTACGAGTGCGACGGCCTTGCCGCCTACCGCACGGTGCCCTTGCTGGCGGTGCTGCCCGAGCGGGTGGAGCAGGTCGAGTCCATCCTGCGCATCTGTCACGCGCGGCGCGTGCCGGTGGTGGCGCGCGGCGCGGGCACCGGGCTGTCGGGGGGCGCGCTGCCGCTGGCCCAGGGCGTGCTGCTGGTGATGGCGCGCTTCAACCGCATCCTCGAACTGAACCCCAAGGGGCGCTACGCGCGTGTCCAGCCCGGTGTGCGCAACCTGGCGATCTCGCAGGCAGCCGCACCCTACGAGCTGTACTACGCCCCTGATCCCTCATCGCAGATCGCCTGTTCGATCGGCGGCAACGTTGCCGAGAACGCGGGCGGCGTGCACTGCCTCAAGTACGGCCTGACCGTGCATAACGTGATGAAGATCGAGGTGCTCACGATGGAGGGCGAACGCATCACGCTGGGTGCGGATGCGCTCGACGCGCCGGGCTTCGACCTCCTGGCGCTGTTCACCGGCTCGGAAGGCATGCTTGGCATCGTGACCGAGGTGACGGTGAAGCTGCTGCCCAAGCCGCGCGTGGCGCGCGTGCTGATGGCGAGCTTCGATTCGGTGGAGGCGGCGGGCAAGGCGGTGGCCGACATCATCGGCGCCGGCATCATCCCCGGCGGTCTGGAGATGATGGACAAGCTTGCGATCCAGGCCGCGGAGGACTTCATCCACGCCGGCTACCCGGTCGAGGCCGAGGCCATCCTGTTGTGCGAACTCGACGGTGTTGAGCTCGACGTGGCCGAAGACATCGAGCGCGTGCGCGCGGTGCTCGACGAGGCGGGCGCCACCGCGGTGAGCCTGGCGCGCGACGAAGCCGAGCGCGCGCTGTTCTGGGCCGGGCGCAAGAATGCCTTCCCGGCGGTGGGGCGCATGTCGCCAGACTACTACTGCATGGACGGCACCATCCCCCGGCGCCACCTGCCCAAGGTGCTGCGCGGCACGGCCGAGCTTTCCGAACAGTACGGGCTGCGCGTGGCCAACGTGTTCCACGCCGGCGACGGCAACATGCACCCGCTGATCCTGTTCGATGCCAACGAGCCGGGCGCACTGGAGCGCGCCGAGGAGCTTGGCGGCAAGATCCTCGAACTGTGCGTGGCTGTGGGCGGCACGATCACCGGCGAGCATGGTGTGGGCCGCGAGAAGATCAACCAGATGTGCGTGCAGTTCAACGTTGATGAACTCAGCTTCTTCCACGCGGTGAAGGCGGCGTTCGACGAGCACGCCCTGCTGAACCCAGGCAAGAACATTCCGACGCTGCGCCGCTGCGCGGAGAACGGCGCCATGCGCGTGCATCAGGGCAAGATGCCCTTCCCGGAACTGGAGCGTTTCTGATGAAGATCGAAGTACGAGACGCCGACCGCAGCGAAGATCTGCTGGCGCAGGTCTACACCGCGCTGGCAACCAACACACCGGTCCTGATCCAGGGCGGTGGGACGAAGTCATTCTATGGCCGGGCGACGAGCGGCGCACTGCTCGACACGCGCGCGCACCGCGGCATCGTCAGCTACGACCCGACCGAGCTGGTCGTTACGGTGCGTGCCGGTACGCCGCTGGCCGAACTTGAAGCCGTACTCGACCAATCCGGCCAGATGCTGGCTTTCGAGCCGCCGTACTTCGGCGAGGGCGCAACGGTCGGCGGCATGGTCGCAGCAGGCCTGTCCGGTCCGCGCCGGCCGTGGGTGGGTTCCGTGCGCGACTTCGTGCTCGGCTGTCGTGTCATCACCGGCAATGGCAAGCACCTGCGCTTCGGCGGCGAAGTCATGAAGAACGTTGCCGGTTACGACGTCTCGCGCCTGATGGCGGGCAGTCTGGGCAGTCTGGGGCTGCTGACCGAGGTGTCCTTCAAGGTACTGCCCAAGCCGCGCAGCAGCCTCACGCTGCGCCTCGAGATGGACGTCGACACCGCGCTCGTGCGCTTCGCGGAGTGGGGGCAACAGCCGCTGCCGATCACCGCGGCCTGCCACGACGGCGAAGGCCTGATGCTGCGGCTCGAAGGCGGGGAGGGCTCGGTGAAGGCCGCGCGCGAGCATCTCGGTGGCGAAGAGGTGTCGGCCACCTTCTGGGGGGCACTGCGCGAGCAGACGCTCGACTTCTTCTCGAACCCCGCACCGCTGTGGCGGATTTCGGTCGCCAACGATAGCCGTCCGCGCTTGCCGGAGGGCGCGCAACTGGTCGACTGGGGGGGCGCACAGCGCTGGCTCAAGACCGACGCCGCTGCCGCCACCTTGCGCGGTGCCGCGGCGGCTGCCGGTGGCCATGCCTGCTGCTTCACGCCGGGCGCGGCGGAGAGCCCACTGCATCCGCTGCCCGAGGTGCTGATGCGCTATCACCGCCGGCTCAAGGAGCAGCTCGATCCGCAGGGCATCTTCAACCCCGGTCGCATGTACGACGGGCTGTGATGCACGCCTCCGAACCCGCACCGAATCCGCCAGAGAACGATCCATGCAAACCAACCTGAGCGAAGCCGCACGCAAGCTGCCCGGCGCCGAGATTGCCGAGAGCGTGCTGCGCACCTGCGTGCATTGCGGTTTCTGCAATGCCACGTGCCCGACCTACCAGTTGCTGGGCGACGAGCTCGACGGCCCGCGCGGCCGCATCTACCTGATGAAGCAGATGCTGGAGGGCGGCGAAGTCTCCGCCAGCACGCGCATGCACCTCGACCGCTGCCTCACCTGCCGCAACTGCGAAACGACCTGCCCGTCGGGCGTGCAGTACCACAAGCTGCTCGACATTGGCCGCACCGCGATCGAACAGTGGGCGCCGCGTCCGCTGGGCGAGGTCGTCCAGCGCGCTGCGCTGCGGGCCGTGGTGCCGCGTCCGACGCTGTTCAAGACACTGGTGCAGATCGGCGAGGCCGTGCGCCCGGTGCTGCCCGAGTCGCTCGCTGCCAAGCTGCCGCGTCACAAGTCACCGGCCAAGCCGCGGCCGACCAGCCAGCATGCGCGCAAGGTCCTGATGCTCGAAGGTTGCGTGCAACCCGGCTTTGCGCCCAACACCAATGCGGCCGCGGCCCGCGTGCTCGACCGCCTGGGCATCAGCGTGGTGCCGGCGCACGAGGCCGGTTGCTGTGGCGCGGTGGATTTCCACCTCAATGCCCAGGACACCGGCCTCGATCGCGCACGACGCAACATCGACGCCTGGTGGCCCGCCATCGAAGCGGGTGCCGAGGCCATCGTGCAGACGGCCAGCGGTTGCGGCGCCTTCGTCAAGGAGTATGGCTTCGTGCTGCGCGACGATCCGGCCTACGCAGCCAAGGCGGCCCGCGTGAGCGCGCTGGCGAAGGACCTCGTCGAGGTGCTGCGCGCGGAGCCGCTGGAGAAGCTCGGCATCCGTGGCGACAAGCGCCTGGCCTTCCATTGCCCATGCACGCAGCAGCACGCGCAGAAGCTCGGCGGTGCGGTCGAAGGGGTGCTCTCCCGCCTCGGGTTCGACCTCACGCCCGTCCCGGACAGCCACCTGTGCTGCGGCTCGGCCGGGACCTACTCGCTGACCCAGCCCGAACTGTCGCGCAAGCTGCGCGACAACAAGCTCGATGCGCTGGAGAGCGGCAAGCCCGAACTGATCGTGACCGCCAACATCGGCTGTCAGACCCACCTCGACGGCGCCGGACGCACGCCTGTGCGTCACTGGATCGAGATCGTCGAGGAAGCCATCGGCTGACTCCCTCTCGCCGGGCAGACGATGCCCGGCGTCCTTTATCTCAATTCCCACAACAGGAAGCCCCTCATGCAAACCAAATATGTTCTTACGAATTCAGATGTCGTGCGCATCGTTTCCGCAGCGCGCGAAGAAGCGCTGAAGAACCAATGGGCGGTCACCATCGCCGTCGTCGACGACGGCGGTCATCCGCTCGCGCTTGAGCGTCTGGACGGCTGCGCACCGATCGGCGCCTACATCGCCCCGCAGAAGGCACGCACCGCAGCCCTCGGCCGTCGCGAATCCAAGCTCTACGAGGACATGATCAACGGCGGTCGCGTGTCATTCCTGTCGGCGCCCGAGATCAGCGGCATGCTCGAAGGCGGTGTCCCCGTCATCGTCGAGGGCCAGGTGATCGGGGCGGTCGGCGTGTCGGGCGTCAAGTCCGACCAGGATGCGCAGATCGCGCGTGCGGGTATCGCCGCCCTGGCCTGACCGCCAGACGCGCGCAAAACGACTATACGGAGACGAACCCCCAATGAACCAAACAACGCTTTCACTGCTGGCCTTCCTGCCGCTGGTGCTGGCTGGCGTGCTGCTGATCGGCTTCCGCTGGCCCGCACGCTATGCGATGCCGATGGTGTATGTGATCACCGCTGCGATCGGGCTGTGGGCTTGGGACATGAGCTTCAACCGTGTCCTCGCGTCCAGCCTGCAGGGCCTGATCCTGACGGTCGGCATCCTGTGGATCATCTTCGGCGCGATCCTGCTGCTCAACACCCTGAAGCATTCGGGCGGCATTGCCGCGATCCGCCGCGGCTTTGCCAACATCAGCCCAGACCGCCGCGTGCAGGCGCTGATCGTGGCCTGGCTGTTCGGCTGCTTCATCGAGGGCGCCTCTGGTTTCGGCACGCCGGCCGCGGTGGCGGCACCGCTGCTGGTCGCTCTCGGCTTCCCGGCGCTGGCCGCGGTGGTGCTGGGCATGATGGTGCAGTCGACGCCGGTGTCGTTCGGCGCGGTGGGCACGCCCATCCTGGTTGGTGTCGGCGCCGGCCTGGACCGGAGCGGCCTGACCACCCAGCTCGCGAGCCTGGGTAGCAGCTGGGACGCCTTCTTCATGATGATCAGCGGTCGCGTGGCGATCACCCACGCCATCGTCGGCGTGCTGATGCCGCTGATCATGGTGATGGTGATGACGCGCTTCTTCGGCCGCAACAAGTCGTGGGCGGAAGGTCTTGCCGTGGCGCCGTTCGCGCTGCTGACGGCTGTCGCCTTCGGCGTGCCCTACATGCTCGCGGGTGTCTTCCTCGGCCCCGAGTTCCCGTCGATGATCGGTGCGCTGGTCGGCCTGGCCATCGTCGTGCCGGCGGCCAAGAAGGGCTTCCTGCTTCCCAAGCAGAACTGGGACTTCGCACCCGCCAGCGAGTGGCCCGCGGAATGGATGGGCAAGATCGAGATGAAGCTCGACCAGGTCGCGGGCAAGACGCCGATCTCCACGCCGATGGCCTGGGCGCCTTACCTGCTGCTGGCGGCCATCCTGGTGGCGACCCGTGTCATCCCGGAGCTGAAGAGCTTCCTGCTCGGCCTGAAGTTCGGCTGGGTCGACATCCTCGGCGAGAAGGGCGTGAGTGGCGCGATCGAGCCGCTGTATCTGCCCGGTGGCATCCTGGTCGTCGTCGTGCTGATCACCTTCTTCCTGCATCGCATGACCGGACGCGAACTGGCGAAGGCGGCGAATGAGTCCAGCCGTACGCTGCTGGGCGCCGGTTTCGTGCTGATCTTCACCATCCCGATGGTGCGGATCCTGATCAACTCGGGCGTCAATGCTTCGGGTCTGGTGTCGATGCCGGTGGCAATGGCGCAGTTCGTGGCCGACAGCGTGGGGGGCGTGTATCCCTTCTTCGCGCCATGGGTCGGTGCGCTGGGTGCGTACATCGCCGGCTCGAACACCGTGTCGAACCTGATGCTGTCGCAGTTCCAGTTCAACACCGCCGGCCTGCTGGGCGTGTCGGGCGCGATGATGGTGGCACTGCAGTCGGTCGGCGCCGCCGCCGGCAACATGATCGCCATCCACAACGTCGTTGCCGCCTCGGCCACCGTAGGCCTGCTCGGCCGCGAAGGCACGACGCTGCGCAAGACCCTCCTGCCGACGCTGTACTACGTCGTCGCGGCTGGCAGCATCGGCCTGATCGCGATGTACGTGATGGGGATCACCGACCCCATCCACGCGGCGCGCTGAGCGCTACGACAGGTGGGCGCCCGGGATCG
This sequence comes from Thauera sp. 63, assembly GCF_000310165.2. NCBI lineage: Bacteria > Pseudomonadati > Pseudomonadota > Betaproteobacteria > Rhodocyclales > Zoogloeaceae > Thauera > Thauera sp. 63. The sequence goes on along the minus strand of NZ_AMXC01000001.1, from coordinate 211,749 downwards.
GACGTTGTGTTTCCCGGGTGTTGCATGAGGGGGCGAAGCCCGGTATAGTTCGCCCCCGTCGAGCGCAGAACACCGCCTTCGACGAAACGGACAAAACGGCCGCAACCCGCATCGTTGCGTGGTTTGAATGGTTCTGGAAAGCCACATCAAACCCGCCGGATTAGTCCAAATGCGGGAATAGCTCAGTTGGTAGAGCGCAACCTTGCCAAGGTTGAGGTCGCGAGTTCGAGACTCGTTTCCCGCTCCAGAATTCGAAAGCCGGACAAGATCAGCGTCTTGTCCGGCTTTTTGCTTTCGGGGTGCCAACATGGATACGAAATCCGACGCCTGGCCTGCCGGCTGCGTGCTGCCCGACTACGGGCCGGGCGGAATCTATGGCCTGGCCAGCGCGCTGCGGACCTGGCTGCATGACACCGATGCCGGGCTGGATGTGGCCAGGGTGGCGCCGGGCGAGGCGGCGACCGTCGTGCTGCTCGTCATCGACGGCCTCGGCGCACATGCCCTCGATTCCTTCGGCCGCGGCTCAGCGCTTGCCGCGGACTGGCATGTGACGCTGACTTCGGTGTTTCCGAGCACCACCGCGAGCGCGGTGACCACCCTGATGACGGGTGCCTCACCCGCGGAGCACGGGTTGAACGGCTGGTTCATTCACGACCGGCGCTTCGGAGGCGTCATCGCACCCCTGCCGCTTGAAGCACGCGGCGACGGTCCGCTGCACGCCCTGCGCCTGACGTCGCGCTTGTTTACGCAGCGCTCGATGTTCCGCGACGCGCGCCGGCCGGCCTTTATGGTGTCGCCGCAGCAGATCGCCTTTTCACCCTTTTCGCGTCACCACGCGCGCGGTGCCTGTGTCCGAGGCTACGACACGCTCGAGCGCCTACAGGACGAGATCCTCGGTGCCGTCGAAGGGGTCGGGCGGCAGGGCGGCTTCGTCCATGCGTATTACCCCCGTTTCGATGCGATCAGCCATGCCTACGGCTGCCGCTCGCCGCGCGCGATCGCGTGTTTCCATAAGATCGATGCGATGTACGCGCGCCTGTGCGAGCGCCTGCGCGGAAAGGGCGTGCGCATCCTGGTGACGGCCGACCATGGCTTCATCGACAGCGCACCGGAGCGCACGGTGGGTATCGAGCCCGAATCCGAGGTGGCACGCATGCTCGATGCGCCCCTGTTTGGCGAGCGGCGCCTCGCCTTCTGTGCGGTCCGCGAAGGCGCCCATGAGGAGTTCGAAGCCTGGGCCAGGAACGAGCTGGCAGGACGTGCCGTGGTCATGCGCGGGGAGGACTGCATCGCGTCGGGCGTGTTCGGTCCGGGACGCCGCAACACGCGTCTTGCGGAGCGCGTGGGTACGCATGTGCTGCTGATGGAGCCGGGGTGGACCATCGTCGACCAGGTCGAGGGCGAGGAGCCCTTCACGCTCATCGGCGTCCACGGCGGCTTGACGGCGGACGAGATGCGCGTGCCGCTGGTCCTGGCGACACCCTGAGCCGAGCCCCGGGACCTAGTGAACCTCGTCCTCGCCCGGCGGCAGGGGGACGATCATGATCCCTTCCTCGAGGAGTTCCTCGACATCGTCTGCCGAGGCCTGGCCCCGAATGTTGCGCGCCTCGGCTTCACCATAATGGATGCGACGCGCCTCCTCGGGCAGCCGCTCGCCGACGTCATCGGCGTCGCGTGCCATGTGTCGCAGCAACTGCAGCACGGCAGTAACGGTTTCCGGTGTCACCGTTGCTGCGGCGCCCGGCGTGGCGGGCACGGCGGGGGTGGCGGCAGCCTGGAGGCGCTCCGAGACCGGCTTGTCCTGGGCGCCTTGACGCGTCTGCACATAGGGGGCACTGGGCAGGCGACGGACCTGCACGCTCGCGCACACCGGGCAACTCACGAGCTGGCGGGCGCACTGATCCTCAAAGGCGTGCGCAGAGGCGAACCAGCCTTCGAAACGATGTTCCTTGTTGCAGCAGAGGTCGAGGACGATCACGATGGTTTGGAAAGGGACGGACTTGCCCCGGTGGATGGCTGGGTCAGGAGTTCCGACCCGACGGACCGGAAATGGTGCCCGGTAGGGAGCTCGATCACGCAAGGCCTGCGGATGCTGGGTTCGGCTTGGGGCGTTTTGACCTCAAGCCAGCGTTCCATGCTGCTTCAAAAAAAGCAGAAGGGCGATGTGCCTATGGTTCTGGCTCATAGGTCGCGAATTCTGCCACAGCGGCGGGACTGCATGAATCGCCCCCCACTGGGCAAGGCGCGGGAGCGCTGTCCCTCGTCGATCGCGCCGCATCCAGACAGTGAATCGCCCCGGGTTTCCTAGACGGTCCCGTTCTTCAAAAAATACTGCCGCTCGAACTCTACCGGCGAGAGCTGGTTGGTGAAACCGTGGCGTCGCCGTGGGTTGTAGAAGAGCTCGATGTAATCGAAAACATCGGAGCGAGCCTGCGCCCGATCCGTGTAGATCTTTCGCTTGATCCGCTCGCGCTTGAGCAGCTGGAAGAAGCTTTCCGCTACCGCGTTATCGTGGCAGTTGCCACGCCGGCTCATGCTCGGCACCAGTCGGTGCGACTTCAGGAAGTCTTGCCAGTCGTGGCTGCTGAACTGGCTACCCTGATCTGAATGCACCAGCACCTGCTCAGTCGGTTTGCGCCGCCACACCGCCATCAGCAAGGCGTTCAACGCCAGTTCCTTGGTCATCCGTTCGCCCATCGACCAACCGACGACCTGACGGGAGAACAGATCGAGCACCGCGCACAGGTACAGCCACCCCTCGTGGGTTCGGATGTAAGTGATATCGGTCACCCAGCTCTTGTTCGGCGCTGTCGGGGCAAACTGGCGCTCGAGCAGATTCGGCGCAACCACCGCCGGCCGCCCACCGTAGCGACCGGGGCGGCGTCCATAGCCGGTGTGCGAGCGCAGGCCCGCCAAGCGCATCAGCCGCGCCACGCGATGCTTGCCACACGCTTCGCCCATGTCGTGCAGATCGTTACGGATCTTGCGATAGCCATAGATACGCCCGCTGGCCTCCCAGCATTGCGTAATCAGCGCTCCGATGCGCTGGTCATTAGCCGAGCGCTCGGAAACGGGTTGCTGCTTCCACGCGTAATAACCGCTCGGATGGACCGCCAGCGTCGAACACAGGCGACGCACCGGATACTGCACCACGTGGGCGTCGATGAAGGCGTACCTCACCCGGACTGCTTGGCAAAGTACGCGGCGGCCTTTTTTAGGTTCTTCGCGCGATCTGGGGGAAGTAGTGGTTGACGGTTCGGAGGTTGGTAGATTGGCAGTCGCCAAACAAACCGATCCCCTTCCTCTTCCCCGTCATGTGCGATGCTATGTTGGGCGTGGTCTTCTGGGAAGGCCGCCTCGTCGATTCATGCCAGGAGCGAGCCGACGGTTCGCTCCTTCTCACCCTCGCTGAAGACCCCTCACACCGCCCGCGATGTGGGCGCTGCGGTAGCGACTGTGTTCTGCTCCACGAGCGCCGGCGACGCCGGGTGCGCGATCGAGACTGGTTCGATCGACGCGTCTGGCTGGATGTGCCGATTCGCCGCCTCGACTGTTACCAGTGTGGCGCACGGGCGGCCGAGCGCCTGAGCTGGCTCGACACGGGTGAGCGCATCACACACCGATTACGCGCCTGGATCGAGGCGCTGGTGCAGATCCTGCCGATCGCCCACGTCGCCCAACTCACGGGCTTGCACTGGCACACCATCAAGCGCATCGACCATCGGCGTCTGCAGACCCGGTATGGCGCTTTCGATGCGCAGGGCGTGCGTCGGTTGGTGATGGACGAGTTCGCGCTGCACAAGGGTAACCGTCCGAGCAACCCCTTGAGCCGCAGCGCGATGAGGGTGCGACAGGCCCACGGGCAGATGTAGGCCACGTACAGCACGTAGCGCCCGGCCTCCGGTGTGAAGCCTTCAGGGCTCTCCACGCCGATGCGATGCCGAAAGCCGGAGGTCTGGCGGATAAAGCGCCCCTCGTCGTCGCTCGCCTGCACCGGCTGCCACTTTTCCACCCACTGTCCGTTGATCAACATGCGCCCTTGCTCCTTTCTTCGATTGGTCCTTGCGTGGATGACAAGGTATTGCCTTGTGTGATGGAGATAAACCCCCGTTCGGACCATTGACTGTTTCCCTGATCGCAACAAAAGCGGTCTCCTGCGGGGCTCACCAACCCGGCGGTGGCGCGGCAAAACGCTCGGCGAGAAAGTCGACCAGCGCGCGCACCTTCGGCGGAACGAACTTGCGCGTCGGATATAGCGCATAGATGCCGAGCGCGACGGATCGATACGCGGGCATCAGTTCTACGAGCGAGCCTGCCGCCAGATCGTCGGCGACCAGGAACCCCGGTTGCAGGATCACCCCCTGACCGGCAAGCGCCATCGCGCGGCAGGTGTCGCCGCTGTTGGTGTGTACGGCGGGCCGCGTGCGTACGCTCACACGCCCGTCCGGCCCGTCGAACTGCCACTCGTCACCGCCGGACCAGTAGCTGTAGGCGATGACCGTGTGACTGGCGAGGTCTGCGGGGACGTCCGGCGTGCCATGGGCCGCCAGATAAGCGGGGGCGGCGCACAGTACGATGCGTGTGCGGGCGAGTTGCCGGCAGACGAGGGTGGAACTGGGCAGGGCGGCGATGCGGATCGCCACATCGAAGCCTTCCTCGACGAGGTCTACGGTGCGGTCCGACAGCGTCACTTCGAGCCGCACCTGCGGGTGCAGGTCGCGGAACGGGCCCCACAGGGACGCGAGGTGCCGAATGCCGAAGGTGACCGGCGCGTTGATGCGCAACAGGCCGCGTGCCGCGCCACCGCGCGAATGCAGCTCGGCTTCGGCTTCTTCGAGCCCGGCGAGCAATTCCCGGCTGCGAGCGTAGAAGCGCTCGCCATCCTCGGTCAGAGACAGGCGTCGGGTCGTGCGGTGAAGCAGGCGCACGCCGAGCCGCGTCTCCAGTTCGCCCACATAGCGCGAGGTGGCCGCCTTGGACAAGCCGAGCGCTTCGGCCGCGCCGACGAAGCTGCCGGCATCGACGACCGCGCAGAAGGTCTGCATCTCGACAAATCGGTCCATTGTCTCTCCTGCCGGAATAGTCTCTCACCTGGATGACGGTTTATCTCACTCCGGGGGCGCCGTAAAGTGCCCCCCATGATCATGCGCCGGCTTGCATCGCCGGGCCCGCCGGGCCCCGAGCGACACCCGGCAGTCAGCCCAAGCAATCGCCGCCCAGTTGGAGGACCCTGATGCAAACGCTGCCCACTCTGTTTGTCTCGCACGGCGCGCCGACCTTCGCACTCGACCCCGGCCTCGCCGGTGCAAATCTTGCGGCGCTCGGCCGTCGGCTTCCTCGTCCACAGGCTGTGCTAGTGATGTCCCCGCACTGGATGACCCGCCAGCCGCAGGCCACGCTGTCGCTTCGGCCTGAAACCATCCACGACTTCGGCGGCTTCGATCCTGCCCTCTACACGCTGCAGTACCCGGCCGAGGGCGCCCATCTTGCCGCGCGGCGTGCGCTCGAGCTGCTGCAGGCGGCCGGTCTGGCCGCCGCTCCGAATGCCGATCGCGGCCTCGACCATGGTGCCTGGGTGCCCTTGTTGCACCTGTATCCCCAGGCCGACATCCCGGTGTTTCAGGTGTCGCTGCCGATGTGGCTTGATGCCGATGGTGCCTACGATTACGGGCGCGCGCTCGCGCCGCTGGCTGACGAAGGCGTGCTGATCGTGGGCTCGGGCAGCCTGACCCATAACCTGTACGAGTTCCGCCTCGGTGATCCACGCGCTGAAAGCTATGCGGCGGAGTTCGCACACTGGGTGCGCGACGCAGTGCTGGCGGGCGATCACTCTCGTCTGCGCCAGGCGCTCGCGATCGCACCGCATGCCCGCCGCGCGCATCCCACTGCCGAGCATTACCTGCCATTGCTGGTGGCCGCTGGCGCAGCCGCCCAAGCCGTGCCCGCGAGTGTCATCGAAGGTGGCATCGTGCATGGTGTGCTGTCGATGGATTCCTTCCTGTTCGGTGCCGAGTTCCCCGCGCGACTGGGTGCCGACGCGAACGACGCACTGCCCAACTGAGACCCGACCATGTCCGATCAAGATCTCATCGTTCAACACGTGCCCGTCCCTGCGAGCCGTTCGATTCTGTTGTTCCATGGCGTGGGTTCGCGCCCCGAGGATCTGGTGCCGCTTGCCCACCTCCTCGCCGAGGCCCACCCGGACGCCTGGGTGGTCAGCGTGCGCTCACCCGAGTCCAGTGACCTGGGCAGCGGCTGGCAGTGGTTCTCGGTGCGCGGGGTGACGGAGGAAAACCGCCCGGCGCGTGTTGCCGAGGCCATGCCGTCGTTCGTGCGCTGTGTGCGCGACTGGCAGGCGAGAGCAGGGGTGGATGCCGCTGCCACCACGCTGATCGGCTTCTCGCAGGGGGCGATCATGGCGCTGGAATCGACCCAGCTGCCTGAAACCCTGGCTGCCCGCGTCATCTCGCTCGCCGGCCGCTTTGCCTCGGCACCGCGCGTGGCGCCGGCGCAAACGCAGGTGCATCTGCTGCACGGTGAGCGGGATCAGGTGATCGATCCGCGCTACAGCCTGATGGCGGCCGAAACGTTGCGGGCGCTCGGCGGGGGCGTCTCCGTCGAACTGCTCCCGAACCTGGGGCATGGCGTGGATGCGCGTGTTGCCAGTCGCGTGAAGGCTTTGGCCGGTTGAGTGGTCTGCCTGGGTGGAGGCTCTGGCCGGTAGAGTTCGAGCAGCGGTGTTGTTCGAAGAACGGGACCGTACGGAAAACCGGGGACGATTCGATGATCGTCTGGTACCCGAATGGGCCCGCTTCAGAACGCTTGCCATGTCCCCTGCTCCGATCACGAGGAGGCCGGTGTAGCGACCTCTGATCGATTGCAGAAAAAATGCAGCAAAAAGGTCGATCAAACCGGGCCAAAGCCCGATGGCGCCGTGCAAGTCGTTGTTTTTTAATGGTACCCGGGACGGGACTCGAACCCGTAAGGCTTGCGCCGGCGGATTTTAAGTCCGCTATGGTTACCAATTTCATCACCCGGGCAGGGTGTGCGCTACAGCGCCATGGGGGTGATCACAGGCGCGGCAGGCAGCACCGCCGATCGCCGCACTGGCGATCGGGCAAAGGAGGTTCAGCGCGGCTGCTCAGGCAGCACGATGTTGACCTCGAGCACCTCGTAGTTGTCCTGTTTCTCGAGCTGGACCTTGATGTCTTCCGGATTCACCGCGACGTACTTCGAGATCACCTCGATCAGCTCACGCTGAAGGGCAGGCAGGAAGTCGGCGGTTGGTGTGCCGCCCGCGCGTTCGTGGGCGATCAGCAGCGACAGGCGGTTCTTGGCGATCTCCGCGGTCTTCTTCTTCTCGCCGAACAGTTTGGAAAGGAAGGACATTTCACTTCCCTCCGAACAGGCGCTTGATCAGCCCCGGCTTCTCGTAGGAAACGAAACGCAGCGGGCGCTCCTCGCCGAGGAAGCGCGACACCACGTCGCCGTAGGCTTCGGCTACGTCCGTGCCCTTGAGGTGGATCGCGGGCGTTCCCTGGTTGGAGGCATGCAGCACGGATTCCGACTCGGGGATCACGCCGATCAGCGGCACGCGCAGCAACTCCTGCACGTCCTTGTAGGACAACATCTCGCCGTCCTCGACGCGCTTGGGCGAATAGCGGGTGATCAGCAGGTGTTCCTTGACCGGCTCGCCGCCCTCGCGCGCGCGCTTCGACTTGCTCTGCAGGATGCCGAGGATGCGGTCAGAGTCACGCACCGAGGACACTTCGGGATTGGTCGCCACGATGGCCTCGTCGGCGAAGGTCAGCGCCATCACGGCGCCACGCTCGATGCCTGCGGGCGAGTCGCACACCACGTAATCGAAGCCCATGTGCTGCAGTTCTTCGAGCACCTTCTCGACGCCTTCCTCGGTCAGCGCGTCCTTGTCGCGGGTCTGCGAGGCGGGGAGGATGAAGAGGTTCTCGCAGTGCCTGTCCTTGATCAGGGCCTGGTTCAGGCGCGCCTCACCATTCACGACGTTGACGAGGTCATACACCACGCGGCGCTCGCAACCCATGATGAGGTCGAGATTTCGCAGGCCGACGTCGAAGTCGATCACCGCAGTCTTGAAGCCGCGCAGGGCGAGGCCGGATGCGAATGCGGCGCTGGTGGTGGTCTTGCCCACACCGCCCTTGCCTGACGTTACGACGATGACTTTCACGGTTTCCCCTTGTTCGTGCTGTGTGGCCGCGCTCAGGCGAGCGGCAGCGGTTCGATGTTGAGTGTATGGTCGGCGCCCGTCAGACGCACCTGGGCCGCCCGTCCGGCAACCGTCTCGGGAATTCCGCGTTCGAAGGTGCGGAACACGCCGGCGATGGAAACGAGTTCCGGCCCGAAGTTGCTGGCGATGATGCGCGCACGCTCATCGCCGTTTGCACCCGCGATGGCGCGGCCACGCATCGGGCCATAGCAGTGGATGCTGCCGTCGGCGATGACTTCGGCGCCGGGGCTCACGCCCCCGATCAGCACCAGGTCGGCGCCGCGCGCATAGATCTGCTGGCCCGAGCGCAGCGGGCGGTCCACGAACAGGGTCGGCTGGATGCCTTGAGGGGGCAAAGTCGGCGCAGGCGCGGGGGCTTGGCTTGCCGCGGGTGCCGGCGCTGGGGCAGGGGCCTGGGGGGCCTGCGCTGCCGGCCGCTCACGAAGCGCGGCTGCGTCGAGTTCGGCGAAGCCGGCGCGACGTGCCGACTCGGCATGCTCGGCTGGCAGGCTGAACACGCCGATGGGCTGCAGGCGGTAACGGCGCAGCAGGGAATTCAGGCCCGCCCAGTCGATCGTCGCGGGAACCTCACGCAGACCCGAAAAATCGAGGACGACGGCTTCGCCGTTGAAGAAGTCGGGCATGCCGCCGAGCATCTTGTGCAGGGCGTCCGCCAGGGCGGGCGGTTCGGTGGCTTGCAGCATGGCGACGGTCGCACCGAGCGTGGTGTTGCGGAACTCGATCGGACGGACGGGCGCGGAAGCGGACATGGACGGAAGCTTCTTCAAAATCAAGGGAGTGTACTGACGCGCGTGCGATGGAGCAAGGGAGTAGACTCAGTGCAGGGTGCGCGGCTGGAATAGTGCATCGACATCAGCGGCGTCGAAGCGGTAGGTGTGGTTCGACATGTCGTCGTGCACCACGATTTCGCCGTGCTCGGCAAGGATCGCGCGGACTTCGTCCTCGCCCAGGCTGCGCAGCATGGTGGCGACCTTCTCGGGGTCGGCCGGCCAGTCATGGGTGGCGGCGCGGGGTTCGAACAGGCGCACGTTCTCCTCGGCAAACAGGCGGCGCAGGATCTCCTGCGGTTCGAGGCCGAGCAGTTCGTCGTTGCGCACGGTGTTCGCGAGTTGTTGCACGCGCGACCAGCCGTCGAGGTCCCTGGCGTCCGCGCCTGGCAGCTTCTGCACGAAGAGTGCCGCTGCAGCGTGTTCGGTGGCCGCGAGCCACAGCCCGGCCGGTTGCTGTTCGGACTGTTCGAGGTAGTGCTCGAAGCACGCCGCAATGCTGTCGCCCTCGAGCGGCACCAGGCTCTGGTAGGGCTGGTCCATGCCCTCGACGTCGAGCGAGAGCTGCAGTCGCCCGTCGCCGACGAGGTCACCAAGCGAGTCGCCAGTCAGCACGCCTTCGGCCTTGGCATAGCCGCGCAGGTTAAGCGCTTCGCTGCAGTCGATCACCAGCAGGCTGACCGGGCCGTGTCCCGAGACCTGGAAGGTGAGCCGTCCGGGCTGCTTGAGGTTGCCGGCGATGACGGCGGACACCGCACTCATCTCGCCCAGGAGGCGGGCGACGGCTTCGGGGTAGGCGCGTCCGTGCTGCATGGCCTGCCATACATCGGTCAGGCGGACGACTGCACCGCGGATGTCGAGGTCTTCCAGCAAAAAGCGCTGGACGTAGCTGGCGGGAGAGGTGCTCATGGATTCTGCTCCGTCGGGGCCGCGCCCTTGAGCGCGGCGGTAAAGGCGTCGGGGTCGAAGCCGACGAGCAGGGCGCCAGCGCCGCAATCGACGACGGGGCGGCGAATGAGGCTGGGCTGGGCCTGCATCAGGGCGATGGCATCAGCCTCGCCGGCGATGGCTTGCTGCTCGGGCGCGAGCTTGCGCCAGGTGGTGCCGCGCTTGTTGAGCAGCGCTTCCCAGCCGCTGCGGGCACACCAGCGCGCAAGCGTTTCGGCGTCGATGCCGGCCTTCTTGTAATCGTGGAAATCGTAGGCCACGCCGGCATCGTCCAGCCAGGCAAAGGCCTTCTTCATGGTGTCGCAGTTCTTGATGCCGTAGATCACCGGGCGCATATCAGCTCCTCCGCTGCTCACTTGCTGCCGCGCGCACGGGCGAAGGCGTCGGCCAACGCGTTGCCGCCAGGCCGCTGGCGGTCGTTCTGTTCGCGACGTGGCGCCTGGGCGGCAGAGCGCGGTCGGGCGCTGTTGCCACCACGGTCCTGGCTGTCGCCACTGCGCGCGGAACGCCCGCCCGGCTCGGCGCGTCGGGCAGCCGGCTCGTCGGACATGCGCATCGTCAATGCGATCCGATTGCGCGGGATGTCCACTTCCAGCACCTTGACCTTCACCACCTGGCCGGCCTTGACCACGCTGTGCGGATCCTTGACGAAGGTGTTCGACAAGGCCGAGATGTGCACCAGGCCGTCCTGATGCACGCCAATGTCGACGAACGCGCCGAAGTTGGTGACGTTGGTGACCACGCCCTCGAGCAGCATGCCGGGCTGCAGGTCCTTCAGCGTCTCGACGCCCTCGCGGAAGGCCGCGGTGCGGAATTCGGGGCGCGGATCGCGGCCGGGCTTCTCGAGTTCGGCGAGGATGTCCTGCACCGTCGGCAGGCCGAAGCGCTCATCCGTGAATTCGGCCGGTTTCAGCGACTTCAGGAAGCTGCCGTTGCCCATCAGCTCGCGCACGCTCTTCTGCACCCTGGCGAGGATGCGCTCGACCACCGGATAGGCTTCGGGGTGGACCGAGGAGGCGTCGAGCGGGTTGTCGCCGCTGGGGATGCGCAGGAAGCCCGCGGCCTGTTCGAAGGTCTTGGGGCCGAGGCGCGGGACCTCCTTCAGCGCGTCGCGGCTGCGGAAGGGCCCCTTGCTGTTGCGGTACTCGACGATGTTGCCGGCAAGCGTCGTGTTCAGGCCCGAGATACGGGCCAGCAGCGGCACCGAGGCGGTGTTCACATCGACGCCGACGGCATTGACGCAGTCCTCGACCACCGCATCGAGGCTCTTGGCCAGACGCCCCTGGTTGACGTCGTGCTGGTACTGGCCTACCCCGATCGACTTCGGGTCGATCTTGACCAGTTCGGCCAGCGGGTCCTGCAGGCGGCGGGCGATGGAGACCGCGCCGCGCAGACTGACGTCCACATCCGGGAATTCCTTGGCGGCGAGCTCGGACGCGGAGTACACCGAAGCCCCGGCTTCGGACACCACGACCTTGGTCAGCGGCAGTTCCGGGTAGCGTTTCATCAACTCCGCCGCAAGCGCGTCGGTCTCGCGCGAGGCCGTGCCGTTGCCGATCGCGATCAGCTCGACAGCATGCTTCTTCGCCAGTGCGGCGATGGTGGCGATGGCGGATTCACGGTCGCGGCGCGGCTCGAAGGGATAGACGGTCGCCGTGTCGACGAGCTTGCCCGTGGCATCGACCACCGCGACCTTGACGCCGGTGCGGATGCCCGGATCGAGGCCGATGGTCGGGCGCGTTCCGGCCGGCGCGGCCAGCAGCAGGTCCTTGAGGTTGCGCGCGAAGACGCGGATCGCCTCTTCCTCGGCACGCTCGCGCAGTTCGCCCATCAACTCCAACTCGAGATGGATCGAGATCTTCACGCTCCACGCCCAGCGCACCGTGTCGGCCAGCCAGCGGTCAGCCGGCCGGCCCTGGTTGCGGATGCCGAAGCGCGCGGCGATGCGGCCTTCGCAGGGGTGGGGCGCCTCGGCGTCGGGTCGGTCGACGTCGAGTGTCAGCCGCAGCACGCCTTCGTTGCGCCCGCGCAGCAACGCCAGTGCGCGGTGCGAGGGCATGGTGGCGATCGGCTCGGCGAACTCAAACCAGTCGCGGAACTTGGCGCCTTCGGTCTCCTTGCCTTCGATCACCGCCGACCGTACCTGACCGTATTCATGCAGATAGTTGCGAAGTTCGCCGAGCAGGGTCGCATCCTCTGCGAACACTTCCATCAGGATCTGGCGCGCGCCATCGAGCACCGCCTTGACGTCGCCGAAGCCGGCTTCGGCATTCAGGTATCTCGCGGCCTCGAGGTCGGGATCGAGAGTCGCATCGGCAAGCAGGGCTTCGGCCAGCGGTCCGATGCCGGCCTCGCGCGCGATCTGCGCCTTGGTGCGGCGCTTGGGCTTGTAGGGCAGGTAGAGGTCTTCCAGCCGCTGCTTGGTGTCGGCGTTCTCGACCTCGACGCGCAGCTCGGCGGTGAGTTTGCCCTGTTCGTCGATCGAGGCCAGCACCGTGGCGCGGCGGTCTTCCAGTTCGCGCAGATAGCCGAGACGTTCGTCCAGCGTACGCAGCTGGGTGTCGTCGAGGCCGCCAGTGACTTCCTTGCGGTAGCGTGCAATGAAGGGCACGGTGGCGCCGTCGTCCAGCAACTGGACGGCAGCGATGACTTGGCGCGGGGACACGCCGAGTTCTTCGGCGATGCGGTGTTCGATCGGGGGGAGCATGGTGGCGGTGCGTAGGGGGTGAAACGAAGGGCGGGATGGTGCAGCAAGCCGCCCCGTGCGACAAGTCCTGCGGTTCCGGCTGCGGCGCGCCGCAGGGCGCCTTCAGGACGTGGCGTCGATGCGGAAAGCAGCGCCAGAACAGGTCCGGCGCGATGAGTTAGAGCGCGACGAGCGTCTGCCGTCCCCACCAGCTCTCGCCCGGCGCGAGTCGGACCGGATGCTGCGCGGCCGCTGCTTCGACGCACAGCATGTGGCGGAAAGCGTCGTCGGGCAGGTCGGCGATGGCCTTGCTGCGTTCGATCCACGGGTTCCACACGACCACGTCGGGAAAGCCGTCGGCATTGATGCCCAGGCTGCGGTCGTATTCGCGCAGCAACACCGGCCGCTGCACGTCGTGATAGACGCGATCCGTCTCGCCCTCGATCAGCAGTACGTCGCCGCTGTCGCGCTTGATGCGGTTGGCGTCGGTCTTGTCGCGGAAGCTGAAGCCATGCAGGCCTTCGAGGCGCGATTCCTCGACCTCGCGCACGGCGAGATAGGTGTGCAGCGCCGCGGTGAACTCGAGATCGCCATCGCCGGTGTTGGTGACCTCGAACTCGAGATCGAGCCGGCTCTCTTCGAGCAGGATGCTGAGTTCGGCCGAGAATGCGTGCGGCCACAGCGCGCGCGTGGCCTCGTCATCGACCAGGCCCAGGGTGACGAGGGCGTAATCCTTGCTGCCGCGCTCGGTCAGCACCGACCAGTCGCGGGTGCGGGCGAAACCGTGTGCGGGCAGCGTGCCGAGATCGGCGAACTGGGGGAAGCAGACGGGGATGCCGCCGCGGATCGGTGTCTTGCGGTCGAGCACGGCGTTCGGGCTGAGGTAGAGCCGGTCTGTGCCGCCCGGTGGCGTCCAGGACAGGACCTGGCCGCCGAACAGGCTCACGACGGCCGAGGCGCCATTTCGGGTGCCGAGGCGCAGCGCGGGGAGGCCGCGGAAGTCGATGCGTTCAATGCCTGCGGTCATCGCGCTCAGTCCTGCAGCGGCAACACGCCGAGTTTGACGGTGTTGTCTTCCGGGTCGTTGCTGAGGACGAAGCCGAGCTTCTGCACGAACTTGAGCATGCGCTCGTTGCTCGAGAGGAACACGCCGTTCATGTAGGCGATGCCGCGGCTGCGCGCGGTCTCGATCAGCACGCCCATGAGCTTGCGCGCCAGCCCGCGGTGCTGCCAGTCGTCCGCCACCACCACGGCGAACTCGCATGACTCGCCGTCCGGGTTCACCGCGTAGCGGCACACGCCGATTTCCTTCTCCTTGCCGTCGACCTCGAGCGTGGCGAGGAACGCCATCTCCCGGTCGTAGTCGATCTGCGTCAGGCGCGCGACCATGGCCGGCGGCAGTTCGCGCATCGTGTTCATGAAGCGGTAGTACTTGGTCTCCGGCGACAGACCACGCACGAACTCGATCTCGAGTTCGGCATCCTCCGGCTTGATCGGGCGGATGGTCACCACCGTTCCGTCGGGCACGATCCAGGTCTGGGTCAGGTGCGAGGGGTAAGGATGGATCGCCATGTGGTCGTAGCGATCGGCCGTCGGCGACACGTTGTCGACAACGATGCTCGCGTCGACCGCCACCGCGCCGTTCTCGTCGACGATCAGCGGGTTGATCTCGAGCCCGGTGATCCACGGCAGCTCGCAGGCCATCTCGGACACGCGCAGCAGGACCAGCTCCAGCGCATTCATGTCCACCGCGGGCAGGTTGCGGAATTCGCCCAGGCGGGTGGCGATCCGCGTCGAACGGATCATGTCCTTGACCAGGAAGCTGTTGAGCGGCGGCAGGGCGACGGCGATGTCGCGGTTGTCCGCGACCTGGTTGCCGCCTTCGCCGAAGGTGATGACCGGGCCGAACACCGGATCGCGCTTGACGCCGACCACCAGCTCGCGGCCATTGCGCTTCTGGATCATGGGCTCGATGGCGATGCCGTTGATCACCGCGTCGGGCTGCACGCGCTTCACCTCGTCCAGGATCTCCTGGTAGGTCGAACGCACCGCGGCCAGGCTGCGGATGTTGAGGCGCACGCCGCCGACATCGGACTTGTGCTCGATGTTGGGCGAGTCGATCTTCATCACCACCGGCAGGCCGATCTCGGCGGACAGCACCATGGCTTCGGCGGCCGATCGCGCGACCACGGTCTGCGCGATGGGAATGCGGAAGGCCGCCAGCAGCGCCTTCGATTCCATCTCGTTGAGCTTCTTGCGGCGCTCCGACAAGGCCATCTCGATCACCAGCCGCGCGCTTTCGATCGAAGGCGGCGAAAGGTGGGACAGCGAGGAGGGGGTCTGCATCAGAAGCTTCTGGTTCTGGTAGTAGGCCGAGATGTGGCTGAAGAGCTCGACCGCCGGCTCGGGTGTGCGGAAATGCGGAATGCCCGCGGCGCTGAACTTGTGGCGCGACTCGGTGACGAGCTCCTCGCCCATCCAGCAGGCCACGACCGGCTTGTCGGCGGTCTTCTCGAGCTCGATGACGGCATCGGCGACGGCGCTGGGGTTGGTCATGCCCTGCGGGGTCAACATGACCAGCACGCCGTCCACGTTCGGGCCTTCGAGCACGGCCTTCAGTGCCTTGCCATAGCGTTCCGAGTCGGCGTCGCCGAGGATGTCGACCGGATTGCCGCGCGACCAGTTGACCGGCAGCGCGGCGTTGAGCTTCTCCATCGTGCCTTCGGAGAAATCGGCCAATGGAATTCCGATGTCGGACGCGCGATCGGCAGCCATCACGCCGGGGCCACCACCATTGGTGATGATCGCGAGGCGGTTGCCGCGCGGACGGAAGTGCGAGAACAGCGCATTCGCGGCGGCGAAGAGCTGGCCGATGTTGTACAGGCGGATGACGCCTGCGCGGCGCAGCGCGGCGTCGAACACGGCATCGTCACCGATCGGCGCGGCCGAATGCGAGAGGATCGCCTTCGAGGCCTCCGGGTGGCGGCCGGCCTTGATCAGCAGCACGGGCTTGACCCGCGCGGCGCCCCGCAGCGCGCTCATGAAACGGCGGGCGTCGCGGATGCCTTCGACGTAGAGGAAGATGCTCTCGGTGCGCGGGTCCGAGATCATGTACTCGAGCACCTCGCCGAAGTCGATATCGGAGGACGAGCCCAGCGACACCACCGCGGAGAAGCCGACGTTGTTGGGCTTGGCCCAGTCGAGAATGGCGGCGCACAGCGCGCCCGACTGCGAGATCAGGCCGATGCTGCCCTTGAGCGCCGTGGCATGGGCAAAGGTGGCGTTCAGGCCGAGTTGCGGGCGCATGATGCCCAGGCAGTTCGGACCGAGCAGCCGGATGCGGTGACGATGCGCGGCGTCGATCACCTGGCGCTCGAGCAGGGCGCCGCGCGGGCCGGCCTCGGAGAATCCGGCCGACAACAGGATGGCGGCCTTCACGCCCGCCCGGCCGCAGCTGTCCATGATGGCCGGCGCCTTTTCGGCACGGACGGCGATCACCACCAGGTCGAGGCGCTGCGGGACGTCCTCGACCGACTTGTAGCAGGCGACGCCGTGAACCGATTCATGCTTGGGGTTGATGGCGAACAGCTTGCCCTTGAAGCCCGCGTTGAGCATGTTGCGCATGAGCACGTCGCCCAGCGAGCTCTCGCGTTCGCTGGCACCGATGATCCCGACCGAGCGCGGCTCAAGGAGCGGAGTGAGATAGTGCTTGTCTTTCATGGCGGCAACCCGAATGAGTAGATGATCTGGTCTTGCGACGATCTCGCCTGCGGAGGCCAGAACTTATCCGCAGATTATACTGCAGTGCACAATAACGTAGGCGGCTCGGCACATCGGTGTTTCCCCTAGTGCGCACCGCTTGCTCGAACAGGGTAGCGCCCATGATCAATTCCCGAGCGAGAAAAGGAAGCGGGCGCCGTCCCCGGGCCTGGACTCGGCGCGGATGGTGCCCTCATGGCGCTGCACGATGCGCTGCACGGTGGCCAGCCCGATGCCCGTACCCGGGAAGTCCTCGGGCGCGTGGAGCCGGTGGAAGGGGCGGAACAGGTTGCCAGCGTGCTCCATGTCGAAGCCGGCGCCGTTGTCCTCGACGCAGAACACCCGCCGCCCGGCGGTGCGTTCAGCCCTAAACACGATGCGTGCCTTTGGCTGCCGCGCGGTGAATTTCCATGCGTTGCGCAGTAGGTTCTCCAGCATCACGTGCATCAGGCCACGGTCAGCGGTGACGACGAGTCCCTGCGTGATCTCGAACTCGACTTTCCGCTCGGGCTCCTCCGCCGTCAGCTGATCGATGATCTGGCGCGCCAACTCGGACAGATCGAAGGTTTCCTTCCGCAGTGGCTGGCGCGTCAGGGTCGCCAGCTGGATCAGGGCGTCGATGAGTTCGGCCATACGCTCGGTGGCCTTGCGAATGCGCTCAAGATACGTGCGCACGTTCGGTTCGATGCGGCCTTCGAGTTCCTGTTCGACGATGCGGGCGAAGCCGTCGATGGCCCGCAGCGGGCTGCGCAGGTCGTGCGACACCGAGTAGGAGAACGCCTCGAGCTCCCGGTTGGAGGCTTCGAGTTCGGCGGTACGCAGGCGTACGCGCGCTTCGAGCTCCTGATTGAGGTTGCGCAGGGTCAGCTCGGCCACCTTGCGTACCGAAATGTCGTCGATCGTTCCCGCTAGCCCCGCCGCCGCGCCATCGGCCCCGCCGACGGCGCGGCAGGTCACCTCGACCCAGCGGATCTCGCCACCGCGCGTACGCAATCTGAACTCGAACTCCGCGTCGTTGCTGAACCCATGCAGCACATCGTGCAGGAGCTGGCCGGCGCGCTCGCGCTCGTCCGGATGGAAGTAGTCGATCAGGGGCTTGCCGAGGCAGCGCTGGACGGCATAGCCGCTGAGCTTGCCCCAGGCCTGGTTGAGGAAGATGAGATGCAGGGTGTCGTCGGTACGGAAGATGACTTCCCGCACCGATTCCACCATGTCGATGTCCGGCTGGTTGTCGCCGTGGGTCAGCACCCGGACTGCCGGCCGCTCGGACCGGGGCGCCTTGCGCTCCGCGCGTGATTCGCCCGCGACTCTGGTGGCTTCCGGAGCGACTGTCGCGCCGTCGGTCGGACCTGTCCGGCCCTGCGCCCTGAATCTGCGCCCGAGAAGAAAACCGCCGACGATGCCGGCGAGCAGGGCAAGGGGAACCGACCACACGGCGAGGGCGTTCGTACCCGTACTCGCCATCGCGGCCTGCGGGATAAGAAGCAGGAATGCCGCCGCGCCCCGTCGGCACCAGCCGTACGCGAGTGCGGCAGGCGTTGGATTCGCTGTCACGCGCAGCTCGAGGTCCTTTCGCAATGGAGGCGATAGGGGCTTCCATTGGCTTGTTGCGGTTGGGCAATCTATAGCACAGTTCGCAACATCGCGGCGTTCCGGCGTGTGAGCTGCGGGCCCGTTAGAATGCAGCCTGCACAATACGCGCGCCGCCGACAGGCGGCCGCCGACTATCGGACCCATCCATGCATGAACAGCTTCATCCCTCCGCCGTGACCCCCTCCGCCTGGGTGACCCGTTTCGCACCCCTCATCGCCGCGGGTGGCGAAGTGCTCGACTTTGCCTGCGGCAGCGGGCGGCATGCGCGCTGGCTGGCGCAGCGGGGTTATCGGGTGGAGGCGGTCGACCGCGACGGCATCGCCCTGCAGTTGCTGCACGGACTGCCCAAGGTCCATACGCTCGAGGCCGATCTCGAAGCGGGCGCCTGGCCCTATGGCGGGCGCAGCTTCGACGGCCTGGTGGTGACCAACTACCTGTTCCGCCCGCGCTTCGAGCCCTTGCTGGACCTGCTCCGGCCAGGCGGCGTGCTCATCTACGAGACCTTCATGCTGGGCAACGAGCGCTTCGGCAAGCCCAGCAATCCCGAATTCTTGCTGCGCCCGAACGAGTTGCTGCAACGCCTCGCGGGCAACTGGACCATCGCGGCCTTCGAGCAGGGCGAGGTGCAGCAGCCACGCCCCGCCGTCATCCAGCGCATCTGCGCCGTGCGCGGCCAGCCCGGAACGCTGATGCTGCCCTAGGTCGAGAGGATGCGCCGGGCCAGGTCCTGGATGCCGGCGTCGCTGAGGTCGTCGCACGACAGCCGGGGCGCAGTGGCAAAGCCCGCGTAGTTGCCGTTCTGCGAGCGCCGGTAGAGCGGGTCGTAGTGCAGGTCGATCAACTCGCCGAACAGGGTGCTGAGGTCGCGCTGCGCGGCCAGTTCGTGCCAGCGCGCAATCGTCTCGCGGCTTTGCAGGTCGGCCAGGCGGGCGATATTGGCCTGGAGAAGGGCGACGTCGTCGCCCAGGTAGCCGTAGTCCCGCACGAGGAAGCTCAGTCGCGCATCCCGTGTTGCGTCGATGGCGATGCAGGCGGAGCGTCGCATTGCGAGGATCAGCGGTTCCGGTACGAAGACAACGCCGATCTTTCGGCTCTCGGCCTCGACATAGACCGGCCGTGCCGGATCGAGAGCCTGCAGTCGCGTGCACAGCGTCGTTTCGAAGCGCTTCTGGGTGGGCTGAGGCCGGTCGGGGAGGGCGCCGAGCACCGAACCCTTGTGGGCAGCCAGATCCTCGAGGTCCAGGGTTTGCGCGCCGGCCCGCGCCAGCGCCTCGAGTATCCGCGTCTTGGCGCTGCCGGTCGGCCCGCACACCACCTGCCAGTGCAGCGCCGGTGCGATGCGTGCGATGTCGTCGATGACATGGTGGCGGAAGCTCTTGTAGCCGCCCTGCAACTGGTGCGCATCCCAGCCCACCATCCGCAGCCAGGTGGCGAACGAGCCGCTGCGCTGCCCGCCGCGCCAGCAGTAGATCAGCGGACGCCAGCTCTTCGGCTTGTCCTTCAGGTAGGTCTGCAGGTGGCGCGCGATGTTCTCGGCGACCAGCGCCCCGCCCAGCCGGCGGGCCTCGAAGGCGGACTGCTGCTTGTACATGGTGCCGACCACGATGCGTTGCTCGTTGTCGAGCACGGGGAGATTCACCGCGCCGGGGATGTGGTCCTCGGCGAATTCGGCCGGGGTGCGGGCGTCGATGATCTCGTCAAACCCGGACAGCTGTGCTACGGTCGCGACGCCTTTCTGCATGATGTTTGCGGGCGCGCTGCCGCGCCATCGCCACTCCTTTCCCGAACATGAACGAAATCAAACTGACGCAATTCTCCCACGGCGGCGGATGCGGCTGCAAAATCGCCCCGGGCGTGCTGTCCAAACTCCTGGCCAGCATGCCTGCCGGCATCGTGCCGCCCGACCTGCTGGTTGGCACCGACACCGCCGACGACGCCGCGGTGTATCGCCTGAACGATCGCCAGGCGATCGTCGCGACCACCGACTTCTTTACCCCGATCGTCGACAACCCGCACGACTTCGGCCGCATCGCCGCCACCAATGCGCTGTCGGACGTGTACGCGATGGGCGCCACGCCGATCTTCGCCCTGGCGGTGGTCGGCATGCCGCTCGACAAACTGCCCCCCGAGGTGATCGGCGAGATCCTCAAGGGCGGGGGCGACGTGTGCCGCGACGCAGGCATCCCGATCGCCGGCGGGCATTCGATCGACGTGCTGGAGCCGATCTACGGGCTGGTCGGCCTGGGCGTCGTCGATCCGGCCAAGGTCAAGACCAATGCGGGCGCGCGGGACGGCGATGTGCTGGTGCTGAGCAAGCCGCTCGGGATCGGTATCCTGTCCGCGGGCCTCAAGAAAGGTCTGCTGTCGGCTGACGGCTACGCACAGATGATCCGCTGGACGACGACGCTGAACCGGGCAGGCGCGCTGCTGGCGGACATCGACGGCGTGCATGCGGTCACCGACGTGACCGGCTTCGGCCTCGCCGGCCATCTGCTCGAGATGTGTCGCGGCAGCGGGCTGGGCGCCGAAGTGGATTTCAATGCGCTGCCCGTCATCGAGGAGGCTGCTGCCCTCGTGCGCGAGGGCATTGCGACTGGTGCCTCGACGCGTAACTGGGCGAGCTACGGCAGCGATGTCGTGTTGCCGGCGGACGCGCCCGAATGGCAGCGCAAGCTGATGACCGACCCCCAGACCTCGGGTGGCCTGCTGATCGCGTGCGCGCCGGAGGCGCTGGAAGCGGTTCAGGCAGCGATCCTGACCACCCAGGGCGCGCCGGGCAAGGTCATCGGCCGCATGCAGGCCGGGTCGCCGGTACTGACGGTGGCCTGAGGCCTGCCGTCATTTTCGTCCGAGCAAGGGCTGGAGTCCTTGCCAGACCGTGTCGAGTACGCGCGGCTGGGCTTCCGCCGTCGGGTGGATGCCATCGGACAGGAAGAGTTCTGGCTGGTCGGCAAAGCCGTCGAGCAGGAAGGGAACGAGTGGCACCTCGCGTGCCTGCGCGACGTCGGTGAAGGTCTGGGCAAAGCGGCGCGTGTAGGCTGCACCGTAATTGGGCGGCATCTGCATGCCGACGAGCAGGACCTGCGAGCCGGCAGCGCGCGCTGCATCGATCATCGCAGTGAGGTTCTCCGCCATGAGTTGTGGACGAAGCCCGCGCAGGCCGTCGTTGGCACCGAGTTCGAGGATGACGATGGACGGCTTGTGCTGCTCCAGCGCCGCAGGCAGGCGGGACCGGCCGCCGGCCGAGGTTTCGCCCGAGACACTGGCGTTGACGACGGTGTGACGGAACCCTTCGTCCGTCAGGCGCGTCTGCAACAGGGTGGGCCAGGCTTCGCCGGACTTCAGGCCGTAGCCGGCCGAGAGGCTGTCACCCCATACCAGGATCGTCGATGCCTGCACGGCGCCGGCAAACATGAGCATGAACAAGAAGGTAGCGATGGATCGCAGCGGCATTGAACTCTCCATTCCGGTCATCGAGGTCGAGCGCCTTTCCAAGCGCGTTCGCGTGGCCGACACGCAGGACGACCTGCACATTCTGCAGGAAGTCAGCTTTGCCGTCGGCGCGGGTGAGTCGGTGGCCATCGTTGGCGCTTCCGGCTCGGGCAAATCGACGCTGTTGGGATTGCTCGCGGGGCTGGATGTTCCCGCGACGGGCACCGTGCGCCTGCAGGGCACCGACCTGTTCCGCCTGGATGAGGATGCGCGTGCGGCCCTGCGCGGCGAGGCGATCGGCTTCGTGTTCCAGTCCTTCCAGCTGTTGCCGGCCCTGACCGCGCTCGAGAACGTCATGTTGCCGCTCGAACTGGCCGGCCTGCCCGATGCGCGCGGCGTGGCGACGCAGTGGCTGGAGCGGGTCGGCCTCGCCAGCCGGTTGCGACATTACCCCAAGCACCTGTCGGGGGGAGAACAGCAACGCGTCGCGCTGGCGCGTGCGTTCGCGCCCAATCCGCGCCTGCTGCTGGCCGACGAGCCCACCGGCAACCTCGATGCCGAAACGGGCCGTGCGGTCATCGAGCTGATGTTCAAGCTCAACCGCGAAGCCGGCACGACGCTGATCCTGGTGACACACGACGAATCGCTCGCCCGCCGTTGCGGCCGCATCCTGCGCATGAGCGCCGGCCGGCTGCGCGAGGAGGTCACCACGGAGGCGACTCCGGCGCAGGACTGAGGGGTCAGCCGAAGAGGTCGAGCACGCCGTCCAGGCCGCTGTGGTCGAGGCTGCAATCGGCCACGGCGCGCAACACCGGCTTGGGATGGAAGGCAATGCCGAAACCAGCGGCATTCATCATCGGGATGTCGTTGGCCCCGTCCCCGGCGGCGATGACCTGGTGCGGCGCAAGGCCCAGCGAATCACGGATACGCACGAGGTGCGCCGCCTTGGCCTCGCCGTCGACAATGGCGCCGATCACGCGGCCGGTGAGGTGGCCGTCGATGACTTCCAGCTCGTTCGCGAAGGCATGGTCGAAGCCCAGACGCGCCTTCAGGCGCTCAGTGAAGTATGTGAAGCCGCCGGACACCAGCACGCTGCGGATACCCGCGCGCCTGAGTCCCTGCATGAGCCGCTCGGCACCCGGATTGAGCTGCAGACGCTGGGTGTAGACATCCTCCAGCGCACGCTCGGGCAATCCGTCCAGCAGCGCGACGCGCCGAGTGAGTGACTCGCGGAAGTCGATCTCGCCCTGCATCGCCGCTTCGGTGATCGCTGCGACCTCGGCCTTCAGCCCCTGCATGTCGGCGATCTCGTCGATGCATTCGATGTTGATGAGCGTCGAATCCATGTCGGTGACGAACAGACCGAAGTCCGCCAGGCGCCGGCCTTCCGGCAACCAGGCGTGGTCGAGCCCGCCGGCGCTGCAGGTCGCAGCGAGTTCGGCGTGATCCCGTGCGCCGACGAGGCGGAAGGAGCGGGGCGTGATCTGCTGGATCTCGCTCGCCCCGGTGAGCTTTGCAACGTTCTTCAGCGCGATGCTGTCGACATCCTCGGCAAGCACCACGAGGTTCATGCAACGCGCTCCTGCGTGCCCTTCGCTTCGCGCAACACGGCCGCCGCGTTGCGGAGCATCTCCTCGGTGGTTTCCCAGCCCACGCAGGCGTCGGTGACCGAGCAGCCGTACTTCATCTGCGACAGGTCGGCGGGAATCGGCTGGTTGCCGGCGACGATGTTGCTTTCGATCATCAGCCCGACCACGGAGTCGTTCCCCTCGCGGATCTGATGGATCACGTCCTTCATCACCAGGGGCTGGTATTCCGGCTTCTTCCACGAGTTGGCGTGCGAGCAGTCGACGACGATGTTGCGCGCGAGTTTGGCCTTGGCGAGGGCCTGTTCGGCCAGCGAGATCGACACCGAGTCGTAGTTGGGCCGGCCACCGCCCCCGCGCAGGACGACATGACCGTAGGGGTTGCCGCGGGTGCGGGTGATGGCAGACTGGCCCTGGTTGTTGATGCCGAGGAAACTGTGCGGATGCGCAGCCGAGATGATGGCGTTGATGGCGACTTCAAGGTCGCCATCGGTTGCGTTCTTGAAGCCGACCGGGGTCGACAGACCGGACGACATCTCGCGATGCGTCTGCGATTCGGACGTGCGCGCGCCGATGGCGGTCCACGAGATCAGGTCGCCGTAGTACTGCGGCGCGATCGGGTCGAGTGCCTCGGTGCCGGTCGGCAGGCCGATCTCGCACACGTCGAGCAGGAACTTGCGCGCACGCTCCATGCCGACGTCGATGCGGAACGAGTCGTCCATGAAGGGATCGTTGATGAAGCCCTTCCAGCCGGTGGAGGTGCGGGGCTTCTCGAAGTAGACGCGCATCACCAGCAGCATGGTGTCCGACACTTCGTCCGCGAGTTTCTTGAGCCGGCGTGCGTAGTCCAGGCCGGCAACCGGGTCGTGGATCGAGCACGGACCGACGACGACGAAGACGCGCGGGTCCTTGCGATCGAGGATGTCCATGATGGCTTTGCGTCCCGCGACGACGGATGCGGCTGCGCGCTCGGTCATGGGGATGCGGGCCTTGATCTCCTCGGGCGAGGGCATGTGATCGAAGGCGGCGACGTTGAGGTTCTCGGTCTGGGCGAGGGGCATTCGGTACTCCGGGTGCGGCATGAAGATGGGGGCTGGGGCTGCGGATTGTAACCTGAAGCACGCTTCCGCCTGCTCGACAGGGCGCCGCCCGGCGTGCGCGACGCCTTGCTGCGCGAGCGTTTGCGCGGCGGCTACAGCCAGCGCGCCTTCCTGAAACGCCACCACAGCAGGGTGCTCGACGCGGCGATCGTCCCCAGGCCGAACAGATAGCCGTATTCCCACTCCAGCTCGGGCATGTGGTTGAAGTTCATGCCCCAGATGCCGGCGAAGGCCGTCGCCACGGCGAAGATGCCCGCCCAGGCGGCGAGGCGCTTGCTGATCTCGGTCTGGTCGATGGTGACCATCGACAGGTTCACCTGGATCGCCGTGCCGATGGTGTCGCGGATGCTGTCGAGCGACGCGTTGATGCGGGTGAGATGGTCGTAGACGTCGCGGAAGTAGTGCCGGCTCTTGGCGCAGACCTCGGGTACGCGGCCGCTGTGCAACTTGCCGGCGGCTTCCATCAGCGGCAGCACGGCATGCTTGAGCAGCGTGACCTTGCGCTTCAGGCGATACAGGCGACGGATGTTGGAACGTGCCGCGCCCTTGGTGAAGATGCGTTCCTCCAGCGTCTCGACCTCGGTCTCGAGCTTCTCGATCAAGGGGAAGTAGCGGTCCACCACCGCATCCATCAAGGCGTAGAAGACGTAGCCCGAGCCCTTCGCGAGCATCTTCGGCTCGCGCTCGCAGCGGGCGCGGACGCCGAGGAAATCCCGGTTGCTGTTGTTGCGCACCGACAGGATGTAGTTGGGCCCGACGAAGACGTGCACCTCGCCGACCTCGAGCAAACCTTCGCGCTCCTCGACCAGATGCATCACGGCGAAGAGCTCATCGTCGTACTCCTCGACCTTGGGGCGCTGGTGACCGTGGTTGGCGTCCTCGACGGCCAGCTCGTGCAGACCGAACTCCTCCTTCATCACCGCCAGTTCGCCGGGCGTCGCGTCCTTCAGCGCGACCCACACGAAGGTGTCGGGTTGCTGCAGGTAGTCGCTGATGTCCTCGACCGGCAGATCGGCAAGCTTGCGTCCATGCTGGTAGGCGGTGCAGTTGATGAGCATCCCGGTCCGCCCTCGCTCAGGCCTTCACCGCGTCGAGCAGATCCTTCACCGCCTTCACCCGGTCCTTGAGGTTGGGCAGGCTGGCGCGGCGCACCAGTTTTTCCGGGCCCGCCATCTTCGTGCTGCGGTCCTTCTGGATCAGGAAGATCACCTTCACCGGGTCGATCGGTGCGTCCTTGGCGAACTGCACGCTGATCTGCGCATCTGAGGCGTCGAGCTTCTGCACGCCGTAGTCCTTCACCAGCATGCGCAGGCGGTGGGTCTCGATCAGCGCGGCGGTCTGCGGCGGCACTTCGCCGAAGCGGTCGATGAGCTCCTCCTGCAGCGCGCGCAGATCGTCTTCGGTGTCGCAGTTCGCGAGGCGCTTGTAGAGGGTCAGGCGCTCCTGCACGTCGGGGCAGTAGTCCGTGGGAAGCAGCGCCGGGGCGTGGAGGTTGATCTCGGACACCACCTCCAGCGGTTGCGACAGGTCCGGCTCCTTGCCGGCCTGCAGATCCTTGACCGCCCGTTTCAGCATTTCGGTATAGAGGCTGAAGCCGACCTGCTGGATCTCGCCCGACTGGTTCTCGCCCAGCACCTCGCCGGCGCCGCGGATCTCGAGGTCGTGCATCGCCAGGTAGAAGCCGGAGCCGAGGTCTTCCATCATCGCGATGGCCTCGAGCCTCTTCTGCGCCTGTGCGGTGGGCTTGGCGCCCGGCATGGTCAGCAGGTAGGCGTAGGCCTGATGGTGGCTGCGGCCGACGCGACCGCGCAACTGGTGCAGCTGTGCGAGGCCGAAGCGGTCGGCGCGGTTGATGATGATGGTGTTGGCGGTCGGAATGTTGATGCCGGTCTCGATGATCGTGGTGCACAACAGCAGGTTGGCGCGCTGCTGGGTGAAGTCGCGCATCACGCGCTCGAGCTCGCGCTCGGGCAACTGGCCGTGGCCGACCACGATGCGCGCCTCGGGCAGCAGCTCCTCGAGGTCGTTACGCATGTTGTCGATGGTGTCGACCTCGTTGTGCAGGAAGTACACCTGGCCGCCGCGCTTGAACTCGCGCAGGACCGCCTCGCGGATCACGCCTCGGCTTGAAGGTTGCACGAAGGTCTTGATCGACAGGCGCTTCTGCGGCGGCGTGGCGATCACGGAGAACTCGCGCAGGCCTTCCATCGCCAGGCCCAGCGTGCGCGGGATGGGCGTGGCGGTCAGCGTGAGGATGTCGACCTCGGAGCGCAGCTGCTTGAGCGCTTCCTTCTGGCGTACGCCGAAGCGGTGTTCCTCGTCGATGATCACCAGGCCGAGGCGCTTGAACATCACGTCTTTCTGCAGCAGGCGATGGGTGCCGATGATGATGTCCACCTTGCCTTCGGACAGCAGCTGCAGCGCCTCCGCCTGTTCCTTGGCCGACTTGAAGCGCGACAGCTCGGCGATCTTGATCGGCCAGTCGGCGAAGCGGTCGGCGAACGTCTGGTAGTGCTGCTCGGCGAGCAGGGTGGTCGGGCACAGCACCACCACCTGTTTGCCGTCCGCGACCGCGATGAACGCGGCGCGCAGGGCGACCTCGGTCTTGCCGAAGCCGACGTCGCCGCACACCAGGCGGTCCATCGGCCGACCCGACTTCATGTCGCTGACCACGGCATCGATGGCCGCCTGCTGGTCGGGCGTGGTTTCGAAGCCGAATCCCTCGGCAAAGGCTTCCAGATCGTGCTGCTTGAAGTCGAAGCGATGGCCTGCGCGCGCCGCGCGCTGGGCGTAGAGGGCGAGCAACTCGGCGGCCGTGTCGCGCACCTGCATCGCGGCCTTCTTCTTGGCCTTCTCCCACTGGCCTGAGCCGAGGCGGTGCAGGTCGACCGCTTCGGGATCGGCGCCGGCGTAGCGGGTGATCACGTGCAGCTGCGACACCGGCACGTAGAGCTTGTCGCCGCCGTTGTACTCCAGGTGCAGGAACTCGGTATCGCCCTCGCCGAGGTTCATGTGGATGAGGCCCAGGTAGCGGCCGATGCCATGCGACACATGCACCACCGGATCGCCGACCTTCAACTCCGACAGGTCGCGCAGCCAGCCTTCCATGGTGGCTGCCTTGCGCGCGTCGCGGCGGGCACGGGTGCGGGCGGTGGCGGCGTAGAGCTCGGTCTCGGTGAAGACCGCGAGCTTCGCCGCGGGCAGCACGAAGCCGCGCGCGAGCGGGGCGACGCCAAGCGCGAGGCGTGCATCGGAATCCATGAAGGCGCCGAAGTCGGCGCTGGCCTCGGGCTTGAGCCCATACTCGGCGAAGAACTCGGCCATGGTCTCGCGTCGGCCGGGCGAGTCCGACAGCAGCAGCACGCGGCCGTCAAAGGCGTCGAGGAAAACCTTCAGCTTGTGCAGCGGGTCAGTCGCCTTGCGCTCGACGGCGACGTCAGGCGGCGGCAAGGCGAGCGCATCGGTCGCAGCGGCATTGGCTTCGGCACCAAGCGCCAGACGCGGGAAGCTCTTCAACGCAATGAAGAAGGCCTCGTCGGTCAGGAAAAGCTGTTCGGGCGGCAGCACCGGTCGCGTACGGTCGCCCTTCAACAGATCATGGCGGGAGCGTGTGTCCTTCCAGAACTCCGCGATCGCAGCCGGCACGTCGCGGTGCAGCAGCACTGCCGTGTCGGCCGGCAGGTAATCGAGCAGGGTGGCGGTGTCGTCGAAGAACAGCGGCAGGTAGTACTCGATGCCGGCCGGGGCGATGCCGTTGGAGACGTCCTTGTAGATCGCCGCACGCGTCGGATCGCCCTCGAAGGTCTCGCGGAAGCGGCTGCGGAAGCGCGTGCGCCCCTTGTCGTCGAGCGGGAACTCGCGCGCCGGCAGCAAACGGATTTCCTTGGTCGGATAGACCGAGCGCTGGGTGTCGGGGTCGAAGGTCTTGATGCTCTCGACCTCGTCATCGAAGAGGTCGATACGGAAGGGTAGCGGCGAGCCCATCGGGAACAGGTCGACCAGGCCGCCGCGCACCGAGAATTCGCCCGGGCTCACCACCTGGGTGACGTGCGCATAGCCCGCCAGCGCCATCTGCGCCTTGAACTGCTCGACGTCGAGCTTCTCGCCCTGCTTGAGGAAGAAGGTGTAGGCGGCGAGATAAGAGGGCGGCGCCATGCGGTACAGCGCGGTGGACGCAGGCACCAGCAGCACGTCCGTCTCGCCGCGGGTGATGGCGTACAGCGAGGATAGACGCTCGGAGATCAGATCCTGATGCGGCGAGAAGTTGTCGTAGGGCAGGGTCTCCCAGTCCGGTAGCAGGTGGACCCGCAGTCCGGGCGAGGCCCAGCCGATCTCTTCCTGCAGGCGCTGCGCATCCAGCGGATTGGCCGTGATCACGAGCAGCATGCGGCCACGGCTGGCAAGCTGGGCGACGGCGAGCGCATCGGCGGACCCTGCGAGGGGCGGCAGCTCGAGCCGCGCGCCGGGTTTGGGCAGGGTGCTGGTGGCGAGTTTTGCGAGCAGGGAATCGAGGGGATTGGGCATGGGGCGTGACGGAAGGCTCGGCAACAATCCGGCGGTCGTGGCCGGCATGCGCGTTCGGAAACGACAATTATAAGGAAGCCGGCGTGTCGTGGCGGGCGATGCTGCGCAGGGAGGTTACGACGGGTCAGCGACGGCGACAGTTCCCTACGTTGACGTTAACGGCATGCAAAAGCATCATCGCCCTCGACGCGAAAGTCGATCACCCATCCTCCCAACAACGAACACCGCGAGACGATGACTCGAAATTTCCCAAGACTCGACATCCAGGACCACTGGTTCGAGTCGGGCAGCGGGCGCCTGTATGTGCGTGCCTGGTCACCCGAGTCGGCCGTGTCGGACACGCCGATCATCCTGCTGCATGACTCGCTCGGCAGCGTCGAACTCTGGCGCGACTTTCCCGCCGCCTTGTGTGCCGAGACCGGACGCCAGGTCCTTGCCTACGATCGCCTCGGTTTCGGGCGGTCCGATGCCCACCCCGGAAAGCTGCCACTCGACTTCGTCGCGCGCGAAGCGGAAGCGGGCTTCGACGCCGTTCGCCGGCAGCTGGGCCTTGGCCGCTTCGTCGCCTTCGGCCATAGCGTCGGGGGCGGCATGGCCGTGCATTGCGCGGCACGTTTCGCCACAGACTGTGCCGCGCTGATCACCGAGTCGGCCCAGGCTTTCGTC
The DNA here is from genome assembly GCF_000310165.2 of Thauera sp. 63. Lineage (NCBI taxonomy): Bacteria > Pseudomonadati > Pseudomonadota > Betaproteobacteria > Rhodocyclales > Zoogloeaceae > Thauera > Thauera sp. 63. The sequence goes on along the minus strand of NZ_AMXC01000001.1, from coordinate 182,425 downwards.
GAGGACCGGACCCTTGCGGGTATCGAGACGGCGCGCGAGCTGTTCACCGACCCGGCCCAGGTCGAAAGGCTCGCCCGCTACCACGGCGACAAGGCGGCCTGGGTGCTCGACGCCTGGATCGGCTCCTGGCTCAGTCCCGAGTTCGCAACGTGGTCGCTGGATGCGGTGCTGCCGCAGGTGCATTGTCCCGTGCTCGCGCTGCATGGCGCCGACGACGAGTACGGCAGTCCCGCGCACCCGGAGCGGATCGGCCGGCTCGTGAGCGGTCCTGCCCGAGTCGAGGTGATGGCGGCGACACGACACGTACCACATCGGGAAAGACCGGCAGACGTGCTCCAACGCGTCGCCGCCTTCCTGCGCGACATCCCCTGACCGGCGCATCGCGACCGACGCATTGTGATCGGCGAAGCGTCCCCACAACCCAGACAAGAGATCTTGAGCATGACGAACGCCTTCCAGCCCGCAGTCGACGAAGTGATCCAGAGCCGGTACTCGTGCCGCGCCTTCCTGCCGCGCCCCGTGCCGCGCACAACCATCGAGGAGATCCTTGCCGTCGCCTCGCGCGCGCCCTCGGGCACCAACATTCAGCCGTGGAGGGCCTGGGTGCTGACCGGCGAAACCAAGGCGGCCCTGAGCGAACGCCTGCTGGCCGCCTTCGACGACCCCGAGGAAGCGGCAACGCACGCCGACCCCTACCAGTACTACCCCAAGCAATGGATCTCGCCGTATATCGACCGCCGTCGCAAGGTCGGCCTGCAGCTCTACGGCCTGCTCGGCATCCAGAAAGGCGACGCCAAGCGCATGCACGAGCAGTTCGCGCGCAACTACAAGTTCTTCGATGCGCCGGTCGGGCTGATCTTCACGGTCGATCGGGTCATGGAGCAGGGCTCCTGGCTCGACTACGGCATGTTCCTGCAGAACGTCATGCTGGCAGCGAAGGCGCGCGGACTGGATACCTGCCCGCAGGCCGCGTTGATCCAGTTCCACCGCATCATCCGCCAGACGCTGGAGATCCCGGACAACGAAACGCTGATCTGCGGCATGTCCCTGGGTTACGCCGATCCGGACGCGCCGGAGAACACGCTCCGGACCGAGCGCGCACCGCTTTCGGAGTGGGTCTCCTTTCGCGACTGAAGCTGCCGCTTGGCGCGCGGCGGCAACGCCCGGTCGCCGCCGCGCGCGCCTGGCCCTCAGGCCTGCGCCGTGCCCTCTGGCTGGGGGAAGTGCTGCCGCAACCAGGCGCAGGCTGCCCGTGCGGCCAGCAGGTCTTTGTCGTGCTCGCTGTCGGTCGGTGGCAGCGCCAGCCAATGATGATCCCCCTTCAGCAGGGGATAGGCCCGGGTGAGGATGGTGGCCTCGGGCGTGCCGGGCGTCACGATGAAACGGATTGGCGTGCGTACGGCGCGCAGGGGCTCGGCGCCAGCCAGATCGGCGCGCCCGCCGAGGAACGCGATCGAACGAAAGGACTCCGGCGACCGTACCGCGGCGCGAACCGCCGCGGCACAGCCCGTGCCGGTTGCAACCACCGCGAGTGGCAGGCCGACGAGCGGCGGCTGATGCGAAGCCCACTCGATGGCAGCGAGGACGCGGTCGGTGAGGCGAGGGATGTTGAACGGGGCGTCCGGATCGCGCAGCGCCTCCTGACGGGTCAGCAGATCGACCGTCATCGTCGCGAAGCCGGCTGCCTGCAGCGTCAGTTCAAGCGGCCGGTGCGACTGATCGAGCGGAGGGTGTCCCGACGAGTTCAGGCACATGGCAAGCCCGCGGACGTCAGGTGCATGGGCGAGGACGCCGTCCAGCCAAACGCCGTGCGCAGGAATGCTGAGATCGATGTGCCGGAGTTTCACGAAGTCTTCCTGCCCTGCAGGGGCTGGCGATGAATGGCGACGGGGATGCGGCGTGCGCCAAATGCATCCCCAGCGGCGGCGCCGACCGGGCCATAGCGCCCGGCCAGCTTGGTGCCGCAATCGGGACAGGCGCCCTGGGCGTCCACCGTGTAGCTGCGGATCTCGTACCAGTCGTGCACGATGAGCGGACGTCCGCAGCCGGTGCAATGCGTGGTGTCACCTTCGACATCATGCACATTGCCGGTGTAGACATGCTTCAGGCCGGCATCCAGCGCGATGCGGCGTGCCCGCGTCAGGGTTGCTGGCGGGGTCGGGGGAACGTCGGTCATCTTGAAGTCGGGATGGAAGGCGCTGAAGTGCAAGGGCACCTCCGCGCCAAGTTCGTCATGTACCCATTTCGACAAAGCCTGCAACTCGGCATCCGAGTCGTTCTGGCCCGGGATCAGCAGGGTGGTCAGCTCGACCCACACATCCGTTTCGTGTTGCAGCCAGACCAGTGTGTCGAGCACCGGCTGCAGATGCGCACCGCACAGCCGGACGTAGAAATCGTCGGTGAAGCCTTTCAGGTCGACATTGGCCGCATCCATGCGGCTGAAGAAGTCGCGCCGCGCCAACTCGGTGATGTAGCCCGCGGTGACCGCGACCGTCTGGAGGCCGTGGGCATGGCAGGCGTCGGCGACGTCCATCGCGTACTCGGCGAAGATGACCGGGTCGTTGTAGGTAAAGGCGACGCTGTGGCAGCCCCAGTGCCTGGCGGTGGCGACGATCTCGTCGGGCGATGCGGCATCCATCAGGCTGTCCATGTCGCGCGACTTGGAGATGTCCCAGTTCTGGCAGAACTTGCACGCGAGGTTGCAGCCTGCCGTGCCAAAGGAGAGAACCTTGCTGCCCGGGTAGAAGTGGTTCAGCGGCTTCTTCTCGATCGGGTCGATGCAGAAGCCCGAGCTGCGACCATAGGTCGTCAGCACGATGCCATCCCCCTCGCGCATGCGTACGAAGCACGCGCCGCGCTGGTCCTCGTGCAGCTTGCAGTAACGCGGGCAGAGGTCGCACTGGATGCGGCCGTCGTCGAGACGGTGCCAGTACCGGCCGGGATGATTCTGGCCGCTGGCCGGGCTTGCGTTCATGAGGCCTCCGCGCGGGATTCATGCCACTTTCTGACGTTGTAGCGCGCGGCCATCAGGCCGTCCACCGGACGTTCGACCGGCATGCCGGCCTTGCGCTTGAGCGCGGCGAGAAACATCTCGGGCTGCGGCAGTTGCGACCACACCTGCGGCAGGAAAGTGGCGCTGCGACAGCCCGCGAACAGGATCAGACCGTCCTCGAAAGGGCGCAACTGGCGCAGCAGCTCGGCTTCGTCCGCGAAGTCGATGAATTCCGGCTCGCTGAGCAGCGACACCTCGACCTCGACTTGCGCGAACTCGTCGGCGTCGAGCGGGGGAAAGCGCGGATCCTGGCTGGCGGCCGCAATGGCATTCGCGATGACGTCGGCCCCCAGCGCGCGGGTGCGCCGCAGGCTGCCGATGCAGCCGCGCAACTCGCCCTCCAGCATCAAGGTGACGAAGGTCGCGCCGCGCTCGCCAAGCCGCGGATCGGCGCCGGGCTCGGGCGCGGGACCCAGCCCGAGGTGATGCGCGATCGCGGCGCGTGCGAGACGGAGCAGCTCGGGGCCGAGGTCAGTGGCGGGCATGGGCGTCGGGCTCCGGTTCGCAGAAGGCGATGCTGACGTAGCCGACCACGCGCGTGCGGTCGCCCGCGGTGTCGCCGGAATTGCGCAGATCGAGCAGGTGAGGCTGCAGATGCTGGCGTCGGGCGGCGAGCAGCAAGCCGTTGAGCGGCGTTGCCCCGCAAGCCTGTTCGTGGTTGAGCCCCGCGCGCAGGGCGATGACCTGATCGGCGGTCGAGCGGTCGATCCATTGCGCCTGGCGGTAAGACAGGTAATGCGAAAGGTCCGAGCTGATCACGATCAGCGTTTCCGGGCCGCCCCACAGGGCCTCGATGAGCTCGGCCACGCTCTCGTCGTCGGCGTCGCCGACCAGCAGCGGGACGAGCGTGAACCTGTCGAGCACCATCTGCAGGAAGGGCAGCTGCACTTCAAGGCAGTGCTCGAGCGCGTGGGGCGAATCGTCCACCCGCACATCGTCGCGCGCCTGCAGGGCCAGCCAGTCGGCACGGCTCAGGGGAACCTCTCCGAGCGGGGTCATGAAGGCCTGTGCCGCGGGCAGCGAAAACCCGCGCACCGCCACGCGATGCGTCGGCCCGAGCATCACGACGCGGCGAATCTGCCCGCGCAGCGGCGCAAGGGCGCGATATGCACTCGCGGCGACCGGCCCCGAGTACATGTAACCCGCGTGCGGCACGACGATCGCCTTGGGCGGGGCCACCTGCTCGAGCGGAACGGCGGACGCAAGCATTTCGGCAAGCTGGATGCGCAGCACGCGCTCATCAGCCGGATAGAACTGGCCGGCGACGGCCGCCGGTCGGACGGAAGCATTGGCCATGCTGGTTTCCCTGGCGTTCGCAAACGGAACTCCGTTTGACAAGGCAAATTATAGACTTGCCGCCTGCAACGCGCTCCAGCCCATGCCGGCACCCAGTCCGAGCCCAACCACCATCATGCCGGGCAGGACTCTTGCAGCCAGCGGGCGGCCGCCGATCACGAGCGCCATTGCGGTCTTGAAGCCGAGGTTGGCCAGCATTGCCAGCCCGATCGCGATCACGGTCGGCTCCAGGGCGAGCTTGTCCATCGAGAACAGCCGCAGGCTCGACAGCGTGATCGCATCGACGTCCGTCAGGCCCGACACCAGGGCCAGCACATAGAGGCCGCGATTGCCGAAGTAGTCCGACAGCCACGCCGCAGACAGCAGCACGAGGCCGTACAGGAGGCCGAAACCCAGGGCCGCCTTCAGCTCGGTCGGGTTGCTGGTGTTCGGCAGCACGGTCTCGCCGCGCTCGCCCAGACCGCGCCAGTGCCAGAGCACGCCGGCGAGGCCGAGAACCAGCCCGGGTATCACGACGACGAGCAGCGGACGCAGCACGCTCGGTGCCACGAGACCGGCGATCACCGCCACCCGCAACAGCATCACGAGGTTGGCCAGCACGATCACGAGTCCCGCCATCGGCGCGATGGCCTCGGTTCCGCGCGCCTGGCGTGCATAGACCATGGTCGTCGCCGTGCTAGAGGCCAGTCCGCCGAAGATCCCGACGAAAACCGTACCATAGCGCGCGCCGACCAGCTGGAGCGCGGTGTAGCCCGCCAGGCTCACCCCGGAGATCAGCACCACCATCCACCAGATCTGGTACGGGTTGAGCGCGCCGAAGGGCCCGAATTCCTCGTTGGGCAGGATCGGCAGGATCACCAGCGACAGCACGCCGAACTGCAGGATCGAGATCCAGTCGCGCGGCTGAAGGCGGGTGGCAATGCCGCGCAACTGTGCCTTGAAGTACAGCAGCACGGTCGTGCCGACCGCCAGCATCACTGCGAGCTGCGCGTAGCCCATCCACACCGCCGCACCGAGGCAGTAGCACACGAGCAGGGCGGCGACCGAGGTCGTGCCCGGATCGGACGGATCGGGATGGCGCAGATAGGCGCTGATGATGGTGACGCCGACGATGACCAGGCCGGCCACGAAAGGCGCGATGCTCTGCAGGTCCTGGCCGAGCATGGCGACGAGGGCACCGAACATGGCGACGAGGCCGAAGGTGCGCAGGCCGGCGCGCGCCGAGGGCACGCGCTCGCGCTCGAGACCGATCAGCAGGCCGATGCCGATGGCGATGAGGAAGGCTTCGATCTGGTCGGGATCAAGGGGGAGAGCGTCGGGCATGGCGCCTGCGGATATGCGGTGCGGACGTGTCCGATCATACACGTGCGTACCGCCGGTTCCGCGTGAAGCCCCCGCGCGAAACGCGCCTTGCAGGCGGTTTCACGCCGTTCGCCGTTCGCGCGGCGAGCTGCTTCGCTAGAATGCGCGCCATGCAAAACCATCACCCGCGTCATTTCGCCATCGTGCCCGCTGCCGGCAGCGGCTCCCGCATGGGTGCGGCCCGACCCAAGCAGTACCTCTCGCTGCTCGGTCGCCCCCTGATCCATCACGCCCTTTCGGTGCTGTGCGCTGCACCGGAAATCGACAAGGTTTTCGTGGTCCTGTCGGTGGACGACCGCGAATGGTCGCGCTATGACTGGAGTGCGCTCGGCGACAAGCTCGTGCCCCTGTTCTGCGGCGGAGCGACCCGCGCCGACAGCGTGCTGGGTGGCCTGCGCGCCATCGCTGGCGACGTGACGCAGTCAGACTGGGTTCTGGTGCATGACGCCGCACGCCCCTGCCTCGCCCCCTGGCACATCGACAAGCTGGTGCGCGAACTGGCGCATGAGGAAGTGGGCGGCCTGCTCGCGGTGCCGGTCGCCGACACGCTGAAGCGGGCCGACGCCCATCGCCATGTGGCCGAGACCGTGCCGCGCGACAGCCTGTGGCAGGCACAGACGCCGCAGATGTTCCGCTACGTGATGCTGCGCCGCGCGCTCGAAGGCGCGTCGGACGTGACCGACGAGGCGAGCGCCATTGAGGCGGCGGGTCTGCGTCCGCGCCTGGTGCAGGGCGACGCCACCAACCTGAAAGTGACCTATCCGCTCGACCTGCACCTGGCCGAGTGGATCCTGCAGAACCGCGAGGGGCTCAAGTGATGAACATTCCGTTTCGAATCGGTCAGGGTTTCGATGTCCACGCGCTGGTGCCTGGCCGGCCGCTGATCATCGGCGGCGTGACCATCCCCCATCCGCGCGGACTGTTGGGCCACTCCGACGCCGACGTGCTGCTGCACGCGATCACCGATGCGCTGCTGGGCGCCGCCGGCCTCGGTGACATCGGCCGCCTGTTTCCCGATACCGACGAACGCCACGCCGGCGCCGACAGCCGCTTGCTGCTGCGCGAAGCCTTTGCGCGCGTCCGCGACGCGGGCTGGGCGGTGGCGAACATCGACGCGACGGTGATCTGCACCGCACCGAAGATCCTGCCGCATGCGCCGGCCATGGTCAGCAACATCGCCGCCGACCTGCAGATGGATCCGGCCGCGATCAACATCAAGGGCAAGACGACCGAGAAGCTCGGCTTCACCGGCCGCGGCGAAGGCATCGCCGCGCAGGCGGTGGCGCTGCTGGTGAAGGGCGACCATGCCTGATGCAGGCGCGGCCGGTGCGGCGCCGCGCCTGCGCGTGTTCTTCGCGCTATGGCCCGACGCACCGACCGCGTCCTGCCTGCATCGCGAAGCTCGCCAACTGCAAGGTGCGTGTGGTGGACGGCTCATGCGGCAGGACACGATCCACCTGACCCTGGCCTTTCTCGGCGATACGCCGGTGTCGCGCCTCCCGATCCTTGCCGAAGCCGCAGCGCAGGTGCACGCGCCACCCTGCACGCTGGTGCTCGACCGATGCGGAAGCTGGCACGGCAACCGCGTGCTCTGGCTTGGGCCGAGCAGCCCGCCTGAGCCATTGGGCCTGCTGGCCGGACAGCTGGGCAGTGCCCTGCGTGAACGTGGCGTTGCGCTCGAGCGCCGTCCCTTCGCGCCACATGTGACCATCGTGCGCAATGCCTTGCACGCACCAACGACGGAGCAGGTCGCGGCGATCACCTGGGATGTGTCCGCCTTCGTGCTGGTGGCGTCGGAACGCGGCCCGGACGGTGCGCGCTATCGGGAACTCGGCAATTGGCCGCTTGGCGAAGACGCTGCGCGTTGAAAAGACTGCTTCGGGAAAAGGTTGCGGGGCGCCAAGCGCCCCGCAGTGCCAGAGGTCGTCCATCAGGGACGCCTGCAGGTCTCCTCGAAGGAGACGTCAAGAGATCGGTCGCTGCCCGATCAAGCTCTGTCGTGAGATGGGTGGAGTCTCGTCAAACGCGTCCTCCTTCAACGTGCCGATCGCTCGGCTTCACAGGTAGATGGCCGAAGCCAGACGTTCGCTGAGTTCGGGTTCCGAAGTCTTGGTGTAGTCCTTTTCGAAGCGGTCCGTGATGAGCTGCGCGGTCGGACCGTCGATGACGGTGTTGAGCATGCCCATGAAGGCAGGCGGAGCGACGAGGATGGCGCGCTTGAATGCGTTCTGTGAGCGCCCCTGATAAAGCGCCTGAGCGATTTCCTGCGCGAAGACCTTGGCTTCGTGCTGTTTGGGAAGGGTCTGCGGCTGCATCGAGCCACCGCCGCCATTGCCGGCCATGGCGCCGGAGCGGTCGGTGACGAGTTCAGAGTTCTTCTGCCTGCTTTCGGGGTGGATCAGTTCCTTGACCAGCGTGAGGCCCTTGTTGGGGCCGAGGTTCGCATACAGCTTCGCCAGGCTGGCGTTGGCAACCAAAATCCAGGTGATGGCCATGAAACAACCTCCGTTGCGTGAAAAGGGCGATGTGCAATCCGTCGCACAAAACAGGTGCGGACAAATGCCACCGTTTCAAGCTTAGCCACTCCCGGAGGGACTGCCAAACGGCTTCGTTACCACAGTGTGAAAATAAGTTTCGAGCAATGAATCGCGTCCTGCCAAGCCGCGCCGGCGGGTGAACTGGCCGAGCGGCAATCAGAAAATGCCCATCGCCAGCCCCGATGCCATCGCCTCGCCGAGCTCCTCGGCCGCGGCCAGATGCTCGGGCGCGATCACCTTGCGCGCGATCAGCGGATCGGCGACACACTTCCAGCCGTAGCCGTTCGCGATGCGCCCGATCTCCCGCACCGCCCCGGTGCCGTCGTTGCCGGCACTGACGAACACCGCATAGGGCAGGCCGACGAGCCGCCCCTCGCATGGGTAGTAGGTCCGGTCGAAGAAGTCCTTCAGCGCACCGGACATGTAGCCGAAGTTCTCCGGCGTGCCGAGCAGCAGCCCATCGCAGTTCAGCAGCTCATCGACGCCGGCATCGAAGGCGCGCATGAGCCGGGACTCGATTTCTGCCACGCGCCCGGCGCCGCGCAGCACGGCCTTGGCAAGCTGCCCCGTGTTGCCCGACTGCGTGTGAAACACGATCAGCAACCGCTTGCGCGCACTCATGCTGCCGACTCCCGCAACCGCGCCTCGCCGGCGGCGGGGTCGACGCCGTAGAACTGCTGCAACTGCGCGTAAACCTTCGGGAAGTGGCGCGTCAGTAACGAGGGCGTCTCGAAGAACACCTCGGACACCACCGCGAAGAACTCGCCCGGATGCTCGCTGCCATAGGGATCGATCTCGGTGTCGCCGCCGTTGTCCACCTCCTCGCAGAACGCCTCGTAGGCTTCGGAGAAGGCGTCTGCCCAGGCCTGGCGCGACATGCCGGCTCGCAGCCGCGGCAAGCCGTCCACGCCGCCATTCTCCATGTCGAGCTTGTGCGCGAACTCGTGGATCACCACATTGACGCCCGCGGGCTGCGCCTCGCCTTCGAACCACGACACCAGCACCGGACCGCCTTCCCAGGCCTCACCGAGCACCTCGTCGTCGTACTCGTGAAGCACGCCGGCCTCGTCGTACTCGCGACGCGGAATGAGGAAGTCGCCCGGATAGACGACCACGCCCACCCAGCCGGCGTAGGCCCGCAGACCGATGTTGAGGACCGGCAGACAGGCCTGCAGCGCGATGCCGAGCAGCATGTCGGCATCCAGCACCAGACCATGCGCGCCGTGGAACTGCTTGGCGGCGAGAAACTCGAGCGCCAGCGCGCGCAGGCGCGGACGCGCCTCCGCAGGCAGGAAGTCGAGGAAGGGCAGCCGGCGCTCGACGCGTGCCCACTGCTCGTCGTACACAACGGGGCCTTCACGCTCACCCAGCCCCAGCCAGCGGCGAATCCGCGCGAACACCATCGTTCAGACCGGCTGCCGCCGGGTGGTCAGGTAGATGCCGGCGAACACCAAGGCGATGCCGACGAAGTGGTAGAGATAGGGCCGCTCGTCGAGGAAGATCGCCGCGAGAAGGGTCGCGAATACCGGCATCAGGTGGATGAAGAGCGAACCACGCGCCGGCCCCACGGCGGCGACGCCGGCGTTGTAGAACACGTAGCCGAGAAAGCCGGGAAAGATGCCCGTATACAGGATGCCGCCGATCGCGCTCCAGCCGAGGTTGATCGTACGCCCGGCGGACAGCTCCCACGCATAGGCGGGCGTCAGCGCGAGCAGGCCGACGACGGTGAAGGCGGCCAGCAGCAGCATCGGATGCACCCCCTCGGGCCGCTTCTGCAGGCCGACCGTGTAGAGCCCCCAGACGGTGACCGCCGCCAGCATCCACAGGTCGCCGGTGTTCAGCGTGAATCCGAGCAGGGTTTCCAGGCTGCCGCGGCTGACGATCGCCGCCACGCCGCCCAGCGACACGACGACACCGGCCGTCTCGAGGCGGCTCAGGCGCTTGCCGAAGAACAGGAAGGCGAAGGCGATGGTCGCGATCGGGATGAAGGAATTGAGCAGCGTCGCGCTCGTGGCGGTCGTGTGCTGCAGCGCCAGGTAGGCGAAGGTGTTGTAGCCGCCTACGCCGAGCAGGCCGAGCACGACGATGACCGGCCACGCCGCCCGGAGCCGCGGCCACTGGCTGCGCAGATGGGGCAGGGCGAGCGGGGCGACCAGCGCCAACGCGATGATCCAGCGCCAGAATGCCAGTGCGATGGGGGGTACGTCGGCACGGATGCCACGGCCCATGACCATGTTTCCGGACCAGAAGAGGGCAGTGAGGGTGAGCAGCAGGTAGGGGTTGGCGGTGAGGCGGTGCATCTCGGATCGTCGTGTTTGTCGGCCCGAGATGATCGCACACGGTGGCAGGGTGACGAACGCTTCGTCACCTGGATGGTCGGAAGGCACGGTCAGCACGCCTGCTGTATGGAATAATTCACCCCCATGGTTTCCGTCACTCACGCCATCGCCCAAGGCGACACTGCCCCCCCGATCGACTTGCTTGCCGCCGGCCTCTCCGAGACCGAACGCGGCCGGGTCGAATCCGCGCTCGACTGGATCGCCGAGCTCTACGACGACAAGGTGCTCGGCACCGGCGAGTCCATCTGGACGCACGCGATCGGTACCGCGCTGATCGCGGCGTCGCTGCGACTCGATGCGGAGACGCGGATCGCGGCGCTGCTGTTCGCGGTGTGGGACGAACTCGACGACCCGGCCGAGGAACTCAGGTCCCGCTTCGGCGAGGACATTGCCGTGCTCGTCCGCGGCCTGCACAAGCTCAATGGCCTGCGCGTGCTCACGCGCATGGCGGCGACCACCACCGCACCGGAGATCCGCGCGCAGACCGAGGTCCTGCGCAAGATGCTGCTGGCGATGGTCGAGGACATCCGCGTCGTGCTGGTGCGCCTGGCCTCGCGCACCCAGACCCTGCGCTTCTACACCGATCTGCCGGGCGAAGCGCGCGTCGATGTGGCGCGCGAGAGCCTCGACATCTACGCGCCGCTCGCCAACCGCCTGGGCGTGTGGCAGCTCAAGTGGGAGCTGGAGGACCTCTCCTTCCGCTTCATCGAGCCCGAGACCTACAAGCGCATCGCCAAGATGCTCGACGAGCGCCGTATCGAGCGCGAGCAGTTCATCCACGACGCCATCGAGCGCCTGCGCAGCGAACTTGCGGCAGTCGGGATCAAGGCCGAGATCACCGGCCGCGCAAAGCACATCTACAGCATCTACAACAAGATGCGAAAGAAGCGGCTCGACTTCTCGCAAGTGTTCGACATCCGCGCCCTGCGGGTGCTGGTCGACGAGGTGAAGGACTGCTACACCGTGCTGGGCTTCGTGCACCAGATCTGGCAGCCGATCGCCAAGGAATTCGACGACTACATCACCAAGCCCAAGGGCAACAACTACCAGTCGCTGCACACTGCGGTACTGGCGGGCGACGGCCGCGCGCTGGAAGTGCAGATCCGCACCCACGACATGCACAGGCATGCCGAGATGGGCGTGGCTGCCCACTGGCGCTACAAGGAAGGCACCCAGTCGGGTTCCGATTACGACGAGAAGATCGCGCTGCTGCGCAATCTTCTGTCATGGCGCGACGAGGTGACCGACTCGGCGCACTGGATGGAGCAGTACAAGCGCGCCTCGCTCGACGACACGCTCTACGTGCTCACGCCGCAGGGCAAGGTCGTGGACCTGCCGCGCGGCGCCACGCCGATCGACTTCGCCTATCGCCTGCATACCGACCTGGGCCACCGCTGCCGTGGCGCGAAGGTGGACGGCCATCTGGTTCCGCTCAACACGCCGCTGGAGAATGGCCAGACGGTCGAGATCACCGCGGTGAAGGAGGGCGGGCCATCGCGCGACTGGCTGGACCTGCGCCAGGGCTACGTCGCGACCTCGCGTGCGCGCTCGAAGATCAAGCAGTACTTCGCCCAGCTCGACGAGGAGGAGCTGCTCTCGCGGGGCCGGAGCTTCGTCACCAAGGAGATGCAGCGCGACGGACATGCGCAGGCGAACATCGACGGCCTGGCCGAGCGGCTGGGGTTCAAGAACGCCGAGGCGCTCTACCTGGCCGCGGGCCGCGGCGAGGTGGGGCCGCGTTCGGTGCAGGTGGCCTTGCGCGAGGGCAGCGGGCCCGAGGCGGAGACGCACGCCGAACCGGATTTCGTCGTCAGCCGCAGTCGCTCGGGCGACAACTCCGACAAGATCCTGATCGTCGGCGTCGGCAAGCTGATGACCTCGCTGTCGCGCTGCTGCAAGCCGGCGCCACCCGATGCGATCGAGGGCTTCGTCACCCGCGGGCGCGGCATCTCGATCCACCGCGTCGATTGCCACGACTTCCAGATGCTGGCGCTGAAGCACCCGGAACGGGTGATCTCGGCCGAATGGGGCGACAAGGCGACGGACACCAAGACCGCGCTGTACCAGGTCGACATCACGGTGCAGGCGATGGATCGCCAGGGGTTGCTGCGCGACATTTCGGAAGTGCTGTCGCGCGAGAAGCTGAACGTGATCGCGGTCAATACGCTGACCAAGAAGGGCACCGCCTACATGCGCTTCACGATGGAGGTGGGCGGCATCAAGCAAGTGCAGCGCGCCATCACGCTGATCCGCGAGGTATCGGGTGTGATCGACGCACAACGCAAGTAGGCCTTCTGCGGCCGCAATGAGATCGGGGGCTGCGCCATGCCGGTGCCAGCCCCCGATCCGTTTTCAGCCCGTCACGCCGCGACTCGGCTCAGCTGCTGGCAGCGAGTTCCTGCAGCAGGATCAGCTGTGCGGCGCGCCGGATGCCGCGCGGGTTCTTGCGCTTGTAGCTGCCGTCCGACTGCATCTCCCAGGCCTGGCAGTTGTCGCCCAGGTAAGGGCGCAGGCCTTCCTTCATGACGCGCCGCTTCAGGCGCGGATCGAGGACCGGGAAGGCGATCTCGATGCGGCGGAAGAAGTTGCGGTCCATCCAGTCTGCGCTCGACAGGAACATCAGGTCGGCACCATCGGCATGGAAGTGGAAGATGCGGTGGTGCTCGAGGAAGCGACCGATGACCGAGCGCACTCGGATGTTGTCCGAAAGGCCGGGCACGCCGGGCTTCAACGCGCAGGGACCGCGCACGATCAGGTCGATCTCGACACCGGCCTGCGAGGCTTCGTAAAGCGCCTCGATGGTCTCGGGTTCGAGCAGCGCGTTCATCTTGGCGATGATGCGTCCGCGACGGCCCTCGCGGGCGATCTCGGCTTCACGCCTGATCGCCTCGACCACCTTGGGCTGCAGGCTGAACGGGGCCTGCCACAGGTGGCGCAGTTCGCTTGCCGTGCCCAGCCCGGTGAGCTGCTTGAACACGGTGGCGACATCCTCGCCGATTTCCTCATTCGCGGTGAGCAGGCCGAAGTCGGTATAGAAACGCGTGGTGCGCGGATGGTAGTTGCCCGTGCCCAGGTGCACGTAGTGGCGCAGGCCCTTTTCCTCACGCCGCACCACCATCAGCAGCTTGGCATGCGTCTTGTACCCGAATACGCCATAGACGACGTGCGCGCCCACTTCCTCGAGGCGGTTCGCCCAGGTGATGTTCGCCTCCTCGTCGAAACGCGCCATCAGCTCCAGCACCACGGTGACTTCCTTGCCCTTCTGCGCGGCGCGTACGAGATGTTCCATCAGCACCGAGTCGGTGCCGGTGCGATACACCGTCATCTTGATGGCCAGCACCTGCGGGTCGTCGGCCGCCGCACGCAGAAGGTCGATGACCGGCGCAAAGCTCTGGAACGGGTGATGCAGCAGCACGTCCGTCCCGCGCAGCGCGGCGAAGATCTGGCGTCGCTTGTCGAGCGCTTTCGGCACGCCCGGCACGAAGGGCGAATACTTCAGTTCGGGGCGTTCGACCCAGTCGGGCACCTGCATCAGCCGCACCAGGTTCACGATGCCCGGCGTGCGGTACAGATCGTCCTGCTCCAGGTGGAAGTGCTGCAGCAGGAAGTTCGCCATCTCGTCCGAACAGTTGTCGGCGACCTCCAGGCGCACTGCATCGCCGAAATGGCGTTGCTGCAGTTCCCCCTTCAGCGAGGCGCGCAGATCCTTGACCTCTTCCTCATCGACGAACAGGTCGGAGTTGCGCGTGACACGGAACTGGTAGCACCCCAGCACCGTCATGCCGGAGAACAGTTCGTGCACGTGTGCGTGCAGCACCGACGACAGGAAGACGAAGGTGTATTCCTGGTCGCAGATCTCGCGCGGCAACCGGATCACGCGGGGAAGGGCGCGCGGCGCCTGCACGATCGCGGCACCGGAATCGCGCCCGAAGGCATCGCGCCCTTCCAGTTCGACGGCGAAGTTGAGCGACTTGTTGAGCACGCGCGGGAAGGGGTGTGCCGGGTCGAGCCCGATCGGGGTGAGCACCGGCATGACCTCGCGCATGAAATAGTCGCGGATCCAGCGCAGTTGCGCCTCGGTCCACAGGCTGCGACGCAGGAATACCACGCCTTCCTGCTCGAGCGCGGGGAGGATGTCCTCGTTGAGCAGCGTGTATTGCTCGGAAATGATCTCGTGCACTTCGTCGCTGACCTTCTCCAGCAGGTCGCGCGGTGAGATGCCGTCGTTGCCGGGCTTGCGGCTGCCGAGGCGGATCTGCTCCTTGATGCCCGAGACGCGGACCTCGAAGAATTCGTCGAGGTTGCTCGACACGATGCACAGGAAGCGCAGGCGCTCGAGCAGCGGCACGGTCGGGTCGGCGGCCTGCGCCAGCACCCGGCGCTGGAACTGCAGCAGCGACAGTTCTCGATTGATGAAGTGATCCGTGGGGTAGTTGCGATCGTTCTTCGGGGCGTACATGGGTGCTCTTTGGCGCGTTGAATTATCCTGCGGATTATGTGACAGATTCGTTGCATCTTGATGACAGCGGTAAGCGTGTGCGCGCGGCGCAACGAATCATTGGCGGCAATTATCTGGTGCTGCAGCGCATCGAAACGACAGTGCTAGAATTCGCGTTTCCAGCATACCGCCCCAATGGCTCTTTCGATGATGCGAAATCTGATCGCTGCAGTTGACCTGGGTTCAAACAGTTTTCGACTGCAGGTCGGACGCATCGTCAATGACCAGATCTACCCGCTCGACGGTCTCAAGGAGTCGGTTCGGCTCGCCGCGGGCCTGTCCCCGGAGAAAAAGCTTGACCTGGCGTCGCAGCAGCGCGGCGTGACGGCCCTGCAGCGCTTCCACGAGCGGCTGCACGACTTCGACCCGGGCGCAGTCCGCGCGGTGGCGACCAACACGCTCCGCGTCGCAAAGAATGCGCCCGAGTTCCTGATCCGCGCCGAGGCTGCGCTGGGCTTCCCGATCGAGGTGATCGCCGGACGCGAGGAGGCTCGCCTGATCTACGTTGGCGTCGCCCACACCTTGCCCGACCCGCACAAGCAGCAGTTGGTGGTCGACATCGGTGGCGGCTCGACCGAGTTCGTCATCGGCAAGAGCTTCGAGCCGATCCTGCTCGAGTCGCGCTACATGGGCTGCGTCGGCTACAGCCTGCGCTTCTTCCCCGATGGCAAGGTGGACAAGCGCAGCCTGAAGGATGCCGAACTCGCCGCACGCCGCGAGTTGCAGACCATCGTCGGCGCCTATCGGGAGGTCGGCTGGGAAGCGGCCGTAGGCTCGAGCGGTTCGGCCAAGGCGTTGACCGAGATCCTTGAGCAGAACGGCTTCTCGCCTTCGGGCATCACCCGAGACGGTCTCGAGCGGTTCCGTACGGAGTTGCTGCGCGCGGGACGCATCGACGCGCTCGACCTGGCCGGTCTGCGGGGTGACCGCCTGCCGGTCATCCTCGGTGGCTTCGCCATCATGAGCGCGATCTTCAAGGAGTTCGACATCGACCGCATGGTGTTCTCCGAGGGCGCACTGCGTCTCGGCGTGCTCTACGACCTGCTGGGGCGATATCACCACCATGACCTGCGCGACGCGACGGTGAATGCCTTCGTGCGCCGCTACAACGTGGATCCGCGCCAGGCGGAGCAGGTGGCTGACACGGCCTGCTACCTGCTCGAACAGCTCGAGCCCGCGATGGCCGACCCTGAGCACCCCGACCGCCGCTTCCTGCGCTGGGCGGCGCTGCTGCACGAGATCGGCATTTCGGTCGCTCATTCGAGCTACCACAAGCACAGCGCCTATATCGTCGCCAATGCCGACATGCCGGGTTTTTCGCGCATGGACCAAGGCCGGCTGTCGCGGCTGGTGCTCTCGCACCGCGGCAAGCTCGAACGCGTTGCCTCGATCGATCCGGGCAGTGTCGACTGGCTGCTGATCGCCTGTCTGCGCCTGGCGGTCGTGATTCACCGCGCCCGCGACGCCCGCGGGGTGCCGCCGATCACGATGCAGCGCGAAGGGCGGGGCTTCAGCGTCAACACCGCCGCCGGCTGGCTGCAGAATCTGCCGCTCACGGCCGCTGCGCTCAACGAGGAGCAACGCCAGTGGATGGCGCTCGGTCGCGGGCTCTACATCCGCTCCCTCGGCGCACGCAACGCCGCCGCCTGAGCACGCGTGAGCAGGGACCCGCCCACCGCCGCCCGGGTCGAACTCGCGCCAGAGCGGCGCGAGGCGAGGGTCGCCGGTGACTGGACGATACGCTCGCTGACGGCGAGCATTGGCGAGCTTCGCCAAGGACTTGCGCTCGTCCCGGCGGATGCGGCCTGGAATCTGAGCGCGCTGGGGCGACTGGACAGTTTCGGCGCCACGCTGCTGTGGCGGGCATGGCAGGGCCGCTGGCCAGAGCGGCTGGAGCTCGATCCGGCGCACCGTGCGATCATCGAGCGCATCGCCCGTAGCGCGGAGCGGCCCATTCCCGCAGCGCGAGGTTTCGGCGCCGCGGACGCCTTCGTGACCTTCGGGCGTGTCCTGATCGCCTTCACCGGGCACCTGCTCGACTTTGCCGCGTTGCTGGGGCGGCTCGGGCTCGATCTGGTGCATCTGCTGCGCAATCCGCGCGAATGGCCGTTGCTGGAGATCTCCGCCAACGTCTTCAAGGTCGGCGTCAAGGCGATGCCGGTGACCGCGCTGGTCGGCTTCCTGATTGGCGTGGTGCTGTCCTATCTGTCGGCATTGCAGCTGAAGATCTTCGGTGCCGACGCCTTCATCGTGAACATCCTCGGCCTCGGCATCATCCGCGAGCTAGGGCCGGTGCTGGTGTCGGTGCTGGTCGCAGGCCGCTCGGGTTCGGCGATGACGGCGCAGCTCGGCGTCATGCGCGTGACCGAGGAGATCGACGCGCTTGCCGCGATGGGCGTCTCGCGTTCGCTGCGCCTGGTGCTGCCGAAGGTGATCGCACTGACGCTGGCGATGCCCTTGCTGGTGCTGTGGACCTCGAGCGTGGCCCTGATCGGTGGCTGGGTCTCGGCGCTGGTCGAGCTCGACATCTCCTTCCATTTCTTCATCACCGCATTGCCCGACGCCGTACCCATCGCCAACGTGTATATCGGCCTGACCAAGGGCGCGGTCTTCGGGCTGCTGATCGCCTTGATCGCCTGCCACTTCGGCCTGCGCGTGCAGCCGAATACCGAGAGTCTGTCGTCCCACACGACGGCCTCCGTGGTCGCTGCGATCACGGTCGTGATTCTCGCCGATGCGGTGTTCGCGATCGCCACACGCTCGATCGGGATTCCCGGATGAGCCAGCGGCATGAAGACACCGAGCCCGTCGTCTCGCTGCGCGGCGTGGTCACGCGCTTCGGACGGAACCTTGTACACGAAGGGCTCGACCTCGATATCGAACGCGGCGAGATCGTCGCGCTGGTCGGCGGCTCGGGTAGCGGCAAGACCACGCTGCTGCGCCACATCATCGGGCTGACGCGGCCGCAAGCCGGCGAGCTGCGGCTCTTCGGCGAACGGGTCGACCAGGGCACGATTCACCAGCGCATCGCGCGCCAGCGCCGTTACGGCGTCCTGTTCCAGCAAGGTGCGCTGTTCTCCGCACTGACCGTCGGCGAGAATATCGCTTTCCCGCTGAAGGAACTCGGGATCGCGCGTCCGGACGAGCTCGATGCGCTGGTCGCCCTCAAGCTGGCGATGGTCGAGATGGAGCCGGAGCACGCCCTGCTGATGCCGGCGGAGTTGTCGGGCGGCATGGTCAAGCGGGCCGCGCTGGCCCGTGCGCTGGCGCTGGAGCCGGAACTGTTGTTGCTCGACGAGCCGACAGCGGGGCTGGACCCGGACCGCAGTGCGAGCTTCGTGCGCCTGATCCTCGCCCTCAGGCAGGAGCTTGGGCTGACCGTGGTGCTCGTCACGCACGACCTCGACACCCTCGCGGCAATGGCCACGCGCGTGGCGGTGCTGGCCGACCGGCGCATTGTCAGTTACGCACCACTGCAGGAGACGCTGCAAGTGAAACACCCCTTCATCGAGCGCTTCTTTCACGGCGAACATGGCCGCCGGGCGCTGACCCGCGCCAACGGAGAGACCTGACATGGAGAATCGGGCGCACGCATTGGCGGCCGGACTGTTCGCGCTGCTGCTCGGCACCGGGGTCCTCATCGCCCTGTGGTGGTTCTCGCAGGATCGCGAAACGGCGAAGGAGGTGGTGCTGGTCGCACGCGAGGACATCAACGGCCTGGGCCCGCAGGCGCGCGTACGCTTCCGCGGGCTTGCGGTGGGCACGGTGAAGGAGATCCGTATCGACCCACAGGACAGTGGCGCCATCCTCGTCCGCGTCCGCGTGGCGGCCGACGTTCCTTTGACGCGCGGCACACGGGCGACGCTGGGCACCCTGGGCGTGACCGGCCTGGCCTATGTGCAGCTCGACGACCGCGGAGCGGACCCGACCCCGCTCGTCGGCGAGAACGGAGAGACACCGCGCATTCCCCTCGAACCCGGGCTCCTCAGCCAGATCGGCGACCGCACGCTGGCTGCGGTGGAGCAGTTCCGTCTGCTCAGCGAACGGATGTCCGCCGTGTTCGACGACGACAGTGCAAGGCGGCTGAAGCAGACGCTGGCACGGCTGGAGGCTGCGGCCGAGGGCATGGATCGCAGCTTTGCCGAAGCGCCGCGGACGCTCGAAGCGATCCGCAGCGTGTTCACGCCCGACAACGTCGCGCGTCTCTCCGCCGCACTGGCCAACATCGAACAGAGCACCGCCGAGGCCAAGCCCGCGTTGCAGGAACTTCGCATGCTGCTCGTCAGACTGGATGACATGGCCGACCGCTTCGACCAGACTGCGACGACGGCGAGCAACGGCCTGCTCGAAGGCGCCTTGCCGCGGCTCAACGAACTGCTGCGCGACCTGAGCGCAACCTCGCGCCGGGTAGGCCGGCTGATCGAGGAGGTCGAGTCGACACCGCAGATGCTGCTGACGGGCCGTGCGGTGCGGGAGCCAGGCCCGGGCGAGACGGGCTTCGTCGAAGGACGGAAATGAGAGCAAGAACAGAAAGAACATCGGCAATGCAGATCGCGTCATCACGGCGTGTTCGCGCCATCCTTGCCGCGATCGCTTCAGTCCCGTTGCTCGCCGCTTGCGGCGGACTGCAGATCAAGCCGCCGCCGATGGCGTTCTATGATCTCGGCGCAGGCGATGCGCGCGTCTTGCGGCCCGCCCTCGCGCCGAGCCGGGTCGAAGTGAATACCCGCCCCTGGCTCGCACTCAGCGCCATGCAATACCGCCTGCTGTGGCAGGACCCCGATCGCCGGCGGGCCTACGCCGAAAGCCGCTGGGCTTCGCAGCCGGCCGAGATGCTCGCGCTCGTGCTCGAACGCAGTCTGGGCAGCGGCACGGGTGGCCTGCGTTGTCGCCTGCAGATGGAACTGGACGAGTTCGTGCAGGTGTTCCCGAGCGCCGGGCAGAGCCAGGTAGAGCTGCTCGCTCGCATTGGCCTGATTCCGCCGCGCAGCGATGTCCCCATCGCACACCGCGAGTTTCGTATCGTCGAAGCCGCCCCCACGGCCGACGCGGCGGGCGGCGTCGCCGGATTTCGGCGGGCCAGCGAGCGGCTGGCCACGGAGGTGGCCGAATGGATTACCAGGCTTGACCAGGCGCCAGGCGAGGGTTTGAATGGCCCCACGCGCTGCGGTGCCTGAGACTGTCTCGGGTGCAGCGGCAAACCCTGTCCGCAGCTCACCGAGGGTCGAGGATGCGATGGGCTTGGCGACTCGAAGTGTCAGCGGGTACCATCGGTCAACGTTGACGTTAACGTAAACAAACTGCCGCATCCAAGACTCGACACCCGGAGGAGACACTGATGAGCGCCGTGCCCGTTCCCAATACCGATTCCATGCTGCTGCGTCACGACCAGAACGGTGTCACGACGCTGACCCTGAATCGTCCGAACCAGTTCAACTCCCTGTCCTTCGAGATGCTGGAGGCCCTGATCGCGGCGGTGGACGAGATCGCGCGCGACGACAGCGTGCGCGTCGTGGTACTGGCCGGCGAGGGCAAGGCCTTCTGTGCCGGGCACGATCTCAAGGAGATGCGTGCCAATCACACGCACGATTTCCAGCAGCGTCTGTTCCGTCTGTGCGGCAAGTTCATGATGAAGCTCACCGAACTGCCGCAGCCGGTCATCGCCCGGGTGCACGGCATCGCCACCGCGGCGGGCTGCCAGCTGGTATCGATGTGCGATCTCGCCGTCGCGTCCGATGTCGCGCGCTTCGCCGTGTCCGGCATCAATGTCGGCCTGTTCTGCGCCACGCCAGGCGTGGGTCTGTCGCGCAACATGGGGCGCAAGGAGGCTTTCGAGATGCTGGTGACGGGCGACTTCATCGACGCCCACGAAGCCCAGCGCCGGGGCCTGATCAATCGCGTCGTGCCGCTCGAGCAGCTCGACGCCGAGATTGCGAAACTCACCGCCTCGATCGTCGCCAAATCGCCGGTGGCCATCCGCATGGGCAAGCAGATGTTCTACAGGCAACTCGAAATGGGCATGGATGCGGCTTATCAGATGGCAGCCGAAACCATGGCGTGCAACGCGATGTGCGAGGATGCGGCGGAGGGCATCGACGCCTTCATCGCCAAGCGCAAGCCGGAGTGGAAGGGGCGCTGAGCCTGAGCGGCGGCGGCCGGCCGCCATGCGCCATGCTCATCGACACGCATATCCATCTTGACGCGGCCGAGTTCGACGCGGACCGGCCGCAGTTGATCGAAACCGCACGCAAGGCGGGCGTCGGTGGGTTCGTCGTGCCAGCGGTCGACCGAGCGAGCTTCGATGCCGTCAGTTCGCTTGCATCTTCGCACGACGACGTCTGCTTCGCCCTTGGCATCCACCCGCTCTACGTGATGCAGGCACAGGAAACCGACCTCGAACTCCTGGATTTCCGACTCGGCGAGGGCAGGGCGGTCGCGGTAGGCGAGATCGGCCTCGACCATTTCGTGACGGATATCGATCCGGCGCGTCAGCTCGCGTTTTTCGTTGCGCAACTCAAGCTGGCCAGACGCCACGACCTGCCGGTGATCCTTCACGTCCGGCGGGCGATCGATCCGATCCTGAAACAGCTGCGCCGCATCGGCGTCAAGGGCGGTATCGCCCATGCGTTCAACGGCAGCCTGCAACAGGCTCGGATCTTCATGGATCTCGGTTTCAAGCTGGGTTTCGGGGGGTCGATGACCTTTGACGGATCGACACGGATCCGTGCCTTGGCCGCCACGCTGCCGCTGGAGGCCATCGTTCTCGAAACGGACGCTCCGGACATCCCGCCCGTGTGGGCACAGGGGCAGCGCAACGAACCCGTCAATCTCGTGCGTTATGCCGAAATCCTTGCCGGCTTGCGAGGAATCGACGTCGCCGAAGTGATCGCGACCACCGGCCGCAATGCACTCGACGTCCTCGACTGGCGGCGTTAGGTGGCGCCGGATGCTTCCGCGGACGATTGCGAGCGTGCGATCAGGTCCGCGATGTCGCGCTTCAGCCGCAGGACGTCGCTGTCGAACTTCTCGTAGATCATGAGCGAAACGCCGAACACATAGGCGTAAAGCAGCATGCAGCGGCTGGATGCCTCTTCCATCGGTACGCCACAGGCAAGGAAGAGATCGCGTGCGCAGCGCAGGCGCACGTCGTCCACTTCGGCCACGATTGCTGCGGCCTCCGCATCGCGCCGCGCCCAGTCGCGCACCGCAAGCTCGATCATCATGCCGCGCCGGCTTCGACTGGCGCTGTAAACGTCGATCACGTGATAGATCTGGGCCAGCTCCTTGCCGGGCTGGGCGCGTGTCTGCTTGATGATGTCGCGGATCCGGCCTTCCTTCCAATGGTGCAGGATCGCAAGCAACAGGTCGCGGCGGTCCTGAAAGTGCCAGTAGAAACTGCCCTTGGTCACCTTGAGGCGCTTGGCGAGCACCTCGACGCGCAGGCCGGCAATGCCTTCCTCGGCCAGCACCTCGACGGCGGCGGTCACCCAGCTTTCGCGATCGAGCTGGACACGGGGCTTCTTGGGGTTGTTTTCCATACGGCGTAGTATTGACGATTCCAACCCCATACGCTACCGTATGTCGATGTTGCCGCCAATAGCGCACCGACCCTTACCGGAGCCGTGTGTCTTGCGGCAGGAGCAGTGCCATAATTATCCGATCCGGCCGCACGTGCCGGAGGAGACTTTGATCAATACAAGGAGCGCGGCAGAGTGAAGATTCTCGTACCCGTCAAACGCGTTGTGGATTACAACGTCAAGGTTCGCGTCAAGGCCGATGGCAGCGGTGTGGACATCGCCAACGTCAAGATGAGCATGAACCCCTTCGACGAGATCGCGGTGGAAGAAGCCGTGCGCCTGAAGGAAGCCGGCGTGGCGACCGAAGTCGTCGCCGTGAGCTGCGGCGTCGCCGCCTGCCAGGAAACCTTGCGCGCGGCGATGGCGATCGGCGCAGACCGCGGCATCCTGGTCGAGACGGACGTCGAACTGCAGCCGCTGGCCGTCGCCAAGCTGCTCAAGGCCGTGTGCGACAAGGAGCAGCCCAGCCTGGTGATCGCCGGCAAGCAGGCGATCGATGACGACGCCAACCAGACCGGGCAGATGCTCTCCGCGCTGATGGGCTGGCCGCAGGCGACCTTCGCCTCGAAGGTGACGCTTGCCGATGGCAAGGCCTCGGTGACGCGCGAGATCGACGGCGGTCTCGAGACCCTGTCCGTGAAGCTGCCGGCGGTGGTCACGACCGACCTGCGCCTGAACGAGCCGCGCTACGCCACGCTGCCCAACATCATGAAGGCCAAGAAGAAGCCGCTCGACACCGTCAAGCCGGCCGATCTGGGCGTCGATGTGGCGCCGCGTCTGACCACGCTGAAGGTGTCCGAACCGCCCAAGCGCAGCGCGGGCGAACGCGTGGCCGATGTCGCGCAGCTGGTCGACAAACTCAAGAACGTTGCGAAGGTGATCTGAACATGGCCATTCTCGTCATTGCCGAACACGACAACCAATCGATCAAGGCCGCCACGCTCAACACCGTGACCGCGGCGACCAAGCTGGGTGGCGACATCCACGTGCTGGTGGCCGGTGCCGGCTGCGGCGCCGCGGCCGAGGCCGCCGCCAAGGTTGCCGGCGTAGCCAAGGTGCTGGTGTGCGACGCCCCGCAGTACGAAGCCCAGACGGCCGAGAACGTCGCCGAACTGGTCAAGGGCCTGGCCCCGGCATACAGCCACGTGCTCGCCCCGGCCACCTCGGCCGGCAAGAACATGCTGCCGCGCGTGGCCGCACAGCTCGACGTCGCCCAGATCAGCGATATCGTCGCGATCGAGTCCGCCGACACCTTCGTGCGTCCGATCTACGCCGGTAACGCGCTGGCCACGGTCAAGAGCGCCGATGCCATCAAGCTCATCACGGTGCGTACCACCGCCTTCGACGCCGCCGGTGACGGCAACGCCGCGCCGGTGGAAGCCGTGGCGGCGGCGGCCGATCTCGGCGTGACGGCGCTGGTCGGTCGCGAGATCACCAAGAGTGCTCGTCCCGAACTGGGCGCGGCCAAGATCATCGTCTCGGGCGGCCGTGGCCTGGGTAGCGGCGACAACTACCACCAGCTGCTCGAGCCGCTGGCGGACAAGCTCGGCGCGGCGCTGGGCGCCTCGCGCGCGGCGGTCGACGCCGGCTACGTGCCCAACGACTATCAGGTCGGGCAGACCGGCAAGATCGTCGCGCCGCAGCTCTACATCGCCATCGGCATCTCGGGCGCCATCCAGCACCTGGCGGGCATGAAGGACTCCAAGGTGATCGTGGCGATCAACAAGGATCCGGAGGCGCCGATCTTCCAGGTGGCCGACTACGGCCTGGTGGGGGATCTGTTCGAGGTCGTTCCTCAGCTCACCTCGGCGGTCTGATCGCGCGACTGGTCAGGCGAGGGCGCCGACATGAACCTTGCGAGTTCGCTGTTCCCAGCGGCTTGGCACGGCGTCATGCTGGTGCTCTCGCTGGCGGTCGCCTGGCAGACGCTACGTCGTGCGCCCTGGCGGCGCCTGCTGGTGAGTTCCCAGCTCAACCTGCTGCTTGGCTTCGCCGTCGGACTCACGCTCATGTGGAGCCTGAAGGCCGGCGTAAAACCCGGACTCAACCTCCACATGCTCGGGGCCATGGCCGCGACACTCACGCTTGGGCCGTGGCTCGCCGTGGTCGCGCTCGCTGCGGCACTGAGCGGGGTCACCCTCAACGGGGCGATCGAATGGGACGCCTGGCCGATCAACTTCATCTTGATGGCGGTGCTCCCGGTAGCCATCGCGAGCGGTATCCAGCGATGCATCGAGAGATGGTTGCCCGCTCACTTTTTCGTCTTCATTTTCGTGACGAGTTTTGCCGGCGCGGCGCTGACAGTCATGCTGCAGGGATTGATTGCGTCGGCCGCGATGGTCGTAGCGGGCGCCTACAGCGCCGAATTCCTGCTCAGCGACTATCTGCCGTTCTTTCTGCTGCTCGGTTTCTCCGAAGCGTGGATCAGCGGCGCCATCGTCACACTGCTGGTGGTTTACCGACCCGATTGGGTGGCGGGCTTCGACGACAGCCGCTACCTGCTGAACAAGTAAGACCAACATCCTTTCTGGAGATATGCATTCCATGAGCAACTACAGCGCCCCGATCCGTGACATGCAGTTCGTGATGCGCGAGCTGGCCGGCCTCGACGAAGTCGCACAGCTGCCCGGCAACGAGGAAGTGTCCCCCGACCTGGTCGATGCCATTCTCGAGGAAGCCGACAAGTTCGCCAGCGGCGTGCTCGCTCCGCTGAACTGGACAGGCGACCAGGAAGGCGCGAAGTGGAACGATGGCGCCGTGGCGACCGCGCCGGGCTGGAAGGAGGCCTACACGCAGTTCGCCGAATCGGGCTGGACGGCGCTCGCAGGTGATCCGAATTACGGTGGCCAGGGCCTGCCGAAGCTGCTGTCGACGGCGGTGATGGAGATGTGGAAGTCGGCCAACATGGCGTTCTCGCTGTGCCCGATGCTCACCACGGGCGCCATCGAGGCGCTGCTGCTGCGCGGAACGGACGAGCAGAAGGCCATGTACCTACCCAAGATGATCTCGGGCGAATGGACCGGCACCATGAACCTGACCGAGCCGCAAGCCGGTTCGGACCTCGCCGCCGTCCGTACCAAGGCGGAACCGCAGGGTGATGGCAGCTACAAGATCTTCGGCCAGAAGATCTTCATCACCTACGGCGACCACGACATGACGGACAACATCATCCATCTCGTGCTTGCCCGCCTGCCGGATGCGCCGGAAGGGGTGAAGGGGATCTCGCTGTTCGTCGTGCCGAAGTTCATGGTCAATGCCGACGGCAGCCTGGGCGCGCGCAACGACGTGCATTGCGTTTCGATCGAGCACAAGCTCGGCATCCACGCCAGCCCGACCTGCGTCCTCGCCTTCGGCGACAAGGGTGGCGCGATCGGCACGCTGGTGGGCGAGCCCAACCGCGGCCTCGAGTACATGTTCATCATGATGAACGAAGCCCGCTTCGCGGTCGGCATGGAAGGTCTGGCACTGTCCGAGCGCGCGTACCAGCATGCGCTGCAGTATGCCAAGGATCGCGTGCAGGGCACCGACGCGGGCGTGCGCGGCGGACCGAAGGTCAACATCCTTCACCACGCCGATGTCCGTCGCCTGCTGATGAACATGAAGAGCAAGACCGAGGCGATGCGGGCACTCGCCTACGTCGTCGGCGCGGCGTTCGACAAGGCACACAACCACCCGGACGAAGCCGTCCGCGCTCAGAACCAGGCCTTCGTCGACCTGATGATCCCGGTGGTCAAGGGCTGGTGCACCGAGAACTCGATCGACGTCACGTCCGACGGCGTGCAGGTTCATGGCGGCATGGGCTTCATCGAGGAAACGGGTGCCGCGCAGCACTTCCGCGATTCGCGCATCACCACGATCTACGAGGGCACGACGGCAATCCAGGCGAACGACCTGATCGGACGCAAGATCGCCCGCGAAAACGGCGTCACCATCGCCGGCGTGATCAAGACGATGCGTGCAGTCGAGGCTGAACTGGCCGCCGCCGGTGATGCCGCGCTGGGCGCGATCGCAAAATCGCTGGGCGCCGGCGTGTCGGCGTTGGAGGAAGCCGTGGCCTACATCCTGGCCACCTACAGCCAGGACATCAAGGCCGCATCGGTCGGCTCCGTGCCCTTCCTGAAACTGCTGGGCATTGTTGCCGGCGGCTGGCAGATGGGGCGCGCCGCGCTGGTCGCGAAGCGCAAGCTGGAAGCCGGTGAAGGTGAAGCGTCCTTCTACAAGACGAAGATCGTGACCGCGCGCTTCTACGCTGACCACGTGCTGGCTCAGGCCTCGGGTCTGGCCTACACCATCGTCAACGGCGCGGCAGGCGCCCTTGAACTGAGCGAAGAGCAGTTCTGATCGTCGTTGCGCCCCGGCTCACGCGGGGGCGCAACGTGCTGGCAAAAAAAGACCCGGGCCGAAAGCCCGGGTCTTTTTCGTGTGCGCCCAGCATGGGCGCACTCCTGCGGGTGGAAGTCCCGCCGTAAGTTGATCACAGCGAACGAAGTGAAGCGCAACTGCGTGAGGGTGACCGAGCGTGGGAAGGAAGCGTGGAGCATAAGCTGCGAGCCGATGGACAAGAATCGGATAGAAGGCGCTGCGGAGCAGGGCGAGCGAGCACGTAATCGCGAAGCTCTCGTGATCAAGGCGAAGTGGCGTAGATCCGGCGGTTGTGCAGCGAAGGAGTGCGTTCTTACCTGGGGAGATCTCGCCTTATGCCTGAAAGGGCGACGGTGCTGAGCCGGAGCGAGAAGTCAGCAGAGGCTGTAGTACTTGGTGGTAAGGCCGTTGAGGCTGGAGACCGCCGGGGAAGGGCCGAACGAGTAGGAGGGCCGAAGGCCGTGTCGCTCGGACGTGCAATGCATCAGAAGCTCGGGAGGCCGGGGCGCAACGCGGGAGGGCGAGGTGAAGCCGATCCCGAAGCGGTGCGTGATGAAGCACGGACGGTGCGGCATGAAACCGGAAGCCCGGGGCGAGATGGCCTGCTTCTTCAGGCGCTCGCGAAAGCGAACATGGAGGCGGCGTGGAAACGCGTCAAATCCAATCGCGGCAGTGCTGGGGTGGATGGGTTGTCGATCGCCGAGACGGCGGCCTACCTGAGAGCGCACTGGCCTCGGATTCGGGAGTCCTTGCTGGATGGCAGCTACCGGCCTTCTCCGGTGCGCCGCGTCCAGATCCCGAAGTCCGATGGCGGGGTGCGCGAACTGGGGATTCCGACGGTGACGGATCGGCTGATCCAGCAAGCCCTGCTGCAAGTCTTGCAGCCCAGGATTGATCCGACGTTCTCTGACCATAGCTATGGCTTTCGCCCGGGACGCCGTGCGCACGACGCGGTGCTCGATGCACAGCGCTACGTGCAGGACGGTTACCGGGTGGTGGTCGATGTGGATTTGGAGAAGTTCTTCGACCGGGTCAATCACGACATCCTGATGGAACGCCTGGCGAGGCGAATCGAGGACAAGGCCGTGCTGCGGCTGATCCGTTGTTACCTCGTGGCCGGGATCATGGGTGGCGGCGTGGTCATGGAGCGGTTTGAGGGCACGCCGCAAGGCGGGCCGCTGTCGCCGCTGCTGGCCAATGTGCTGCTCGACGAGGTGGA
The DNA here is from genome assembly GCF_000310165.2 of Thauera sp. 63. NCBI lineage: Bacteria > Pseudomonadati > Pseudomonadota > Betaproteobacteria > Rhodocyclales > Zoogloeaceae > Thauera > Thauera sp. 63. The sequence continues at coordinate 154,183 of NZ_AMXC01000001.1, read as the reverse complement.
TCGGGAACTGGAGCGGCGGGGGCACCGCTTCGTGCGCTACGCCGACGACTGCAATGTGTATGTGCGCAGTCGCCGTGCAGGCGAACGGGTGCTAGCGGGCCTGACCAAGCTCTACGAGCGACTCCGCCTGAAGGTGAACGACGCCAAGACGGCCGTCGCGCCGGCCTCGCGCCGCAAGTTTCTGGGCTATGCCTTCTGGTACGGCCCAGGCGGACAGGTCAAGTGCAGGGTGGCCGACAAGGCGCTCAACGCCTTCAAGCAACGCATCCGGCAATTCACGTGTCGCTCGGGCGGGCGCAACCTGACCGAGACTGCCGAACGGCTGCGGGCCTACATGCCGGGCTGGAAGGCGTACTTCCAGCTCGCGCAGACACCCAAGGTGTTCCGCGAACTCGACGAGTGGATTCGACACCGGCTGCGTGCGGTGCAGCTCAAGCACTGGCGTCGGGGTACGACGATGTACCGGGAATTGAAGGCTCTGGGCGCTTCGGAAACGGACGCTCGACAGGTGGCGGCGAACAGTCGAAGGTGGTGGCGTAACAGCCGCTTCCTGCTGAACCGCGCAATGCCTGTTGCCTACTTTGATCGGCTCGGTGTGCCCCGGCTCTCATGACCTCAACGACTCGAACCGCCCGGTGCGGACCCGCATGCCGGGTGGTGTGGGAGGGGAACGGTCAGGTAACCTGGCCGCCCCTATCCCGATTGCGGACGGCCGAAACGCATCGGCCGAAAGTCTTACTCGACCTTCGCCTTCGCGCGCAGGTCGATCACGTGCTTCTCGACCTTTTGCTGCTGCAGGCGCTGCTGCAACTGCGGCTTGACTTCTTCGAACGGGGGCGCCTGAGTCGCGCGCACGTCATCGAGCTGGATGACGTGATACCCGAAGTCGCTCTTGACCGGCGTGGTCGTGAACTTGCCCTTCTCGAGACCCGCCATGGCATCGGAGAAGGGCTTCACGAACATGCCCGGGTTGCTCCAGCCCAGATCGCCGCCGCGATCCTTCGAGCCCGGATCGCGCGAATCCTTGGCCACTTCTTCGAAAGCAGTGCCGGACTGCAGCTTGGCGATGATGGCCTTGGCCTCGTCTTCGGTCTCGACCAGCACGTGACGGGGCTTGTACTCCTTGTCACCCATCCGGCTCTTGATCGCGTCGTATTCCTTCTTCAGGTCGGCGTCGCTGACCGGGTTGTTCTTGACGAAATCCTGCAGATAGGCGCGGATCAGGATGGCCTGCTTGGCCATCTCCATCTGGGCCTGGACGTCGGCCTTCTTGGCGAGACCCTTGTTGGCGGCCTCCTGACTCAGCACTTCGCGACGAATCAGTTCCTCGCGAACGGCATCCTTGAGCTGCTGGCTCTCAGGTGCGCCCTGGGCGCGCTGTTCGGCGAGCATCGCCTCGGCACGTTCAGCAGGAATTGCAATGCCGTTGACCTTGGCAAGCGATTCGGCGGCAGCCGCGGGGAGGGCAATGAAGCCGGCCATCAGGGCAATTGCGAGGCGGCTGGGAAAGCGTTTCATCGGTGTTCCTTCAGGTGGGTTGTGTGGTGGCCTCTTCGGCCGTGTTTGCCTTGATGGCGAGGGCGTGAATGTCTTTTTTCATCATATCGCCCAAGGCTTGGTAAATCATTCGGTGCCGCGCGACGGTACCCTGTCCGGCAAACGCCGACGACACGATCCGCAGGCGGTAATGACCGCCGCCTTCGCGCGCACCGGCATGGCCTGCGTGTAGGGCGCTGTCATCATGAATCTCGATCAGCTCGGGCTGGAACGCATCGACGAGCCGTTCGTGGATGCGGGAAACGACTGCCTGCGTCACGGCAGGACCTTCTTGAACGGGCGCACCGAGGTGCGCGCAAAAACGCCTTCGCGCACGTATGCGTCCTCGGCCAGCCATTTCTCGGCGCTCGCCTGAGAGTCGAACTCGGCCACAACCAGACTGCCCGCGAAACCGGCCGGGCCGGGATCCGGCGAGTCGATCGCAGGCATGGGGCCAGCGATCAATAATCTGCCTTCGTCGCGCAGGGCTTCGAGCCGTGCGAGATGCTCCCCGCGCACCGCCATGCGGCGCTCGAGCGTTCCCGGCGCGTCCTCGCCGATCAATGCGTAGAACATCAGTTGTTTTCCTCTTCGAGGTGACGTGAGAGATAGAAGCCCTGGGCAAGCACGAACGCGAACATCAGTCCCATGCCGCCAAAGAGCTTGAAGTTGACCCAGGCTTCCTCGCTGAAACTGTAGGCCACGTAGAGATTGAGCAACCCCATCGAAATGAAGAAACCCGCCCAGGCAAGGTTGAGACGCCCCCACACGGGTTCGGGCAACTGGATCTGCGCCTCGAGCATCGTGCGGATGAGGTTCTTGCGGAACAGTGTCGCCGAACCGAGCAAGACCGCGCCGAACAGCCAGTAAAGCGCCGTCGGTTTCCACTTGATGAAGGTGGGGTTGTGAAAGAACAACGTGGCACCGCCGAACACGACGATGATCGCCAAGCTGACCCACAGCATGGTGTCGACCTTGCGGTGCTTGATCCACACCAGTGCGATCTGGACGAAGGTGGCGAGAATCGTCACCGCCGTTGCGATCAGGATCGGTGCCTGCGCAACCGCGATGCCGTCACCCAGCCAGCGCACTGCAAGTTCGTGGGAGGCCTCGGGCTGCGCCCCGGCCAGTTTGTAGGCGCCAAAGAAGAGAATGACCGGAAGCAGATCGAACAGGAATTTCATGCGCGAGGATTATAGCGATTGTTGGGCTGCCTGCCCGGCAGGCGCTTCAGCGCGGTTTCGCATGTGGTCAGCCAGTGCGGAAAACGAGCCATAGAGGCTCTCTCTCAGGGCCGCATCGCCGACGCACTCGTCGAGCGCAGTGCGCATGCACAGCAGCCACTGGTCGCGCTCGGCGACGCCAATCGAGAAGGGGAGGTGGCGTGCGCGCATGAACGGAGGGCCGAAGCGCTCCACGTACAGATTGGGCCCTCCCAGCCAGCCCGACAGGAAGAGGAACAGCTTTTCCTCGGAACCGCCGAGATCCTCAGCGTGCAACCGCCGTACGCCCCAAGCCTCGGGCAGTTCGTCCATCAGGCTGTAGAAGCGTTTGACGAGCAAGCGTACGGCGGCCTCACCGCCGATACGTTCATAGGGTGTGGCGTTGGGAGCGAATCTTTGTTCAGGAGGCATGGATATCGAGTGGGCCAGCAGGTAGGCCGCAGCGCAGGTTGGCGGGCACGGCCTGGTCGATCAGGCGGGGCCGGGGGAGGTCGAGCGACTGCATCAGGTCGATGAACGCCTGGCGGGAGCGGCCGGGCACCCGCGCGTTCGTCAGCTTCTCCTGTGCGATCGAACTCACCCGCATGCCCTTGTAGTCGTGCGCGGGATAGACAAGGGTTTCGTCCGGCAGGGTGAACAGGCGTTGCGTGATGCTGTCGTAAAGCGCGCCTGCGTCGCCGCCCTGGAAGTCCGTCCGGCCGCAGCCGCCGATCAGCAAGGCATCGCCGGTAAAAAGGCAGTTGCGCCAGCGGTAACTCACGCAACCTGGCGTATGGCCCGGCGTCGCCATGACGCGCAGTACCTCGTCGCCGAACACCAGCGTGTCCCCATCGGCGAGCAACACGTCGGCGCACATGACGCCCGTGCGATGTCCGGTCGCGGTGCGGGCGTTCGTATGTTCCCTGAGCACCCCTGCGCCGGTGACATGGTCCGCATGCGCGTGCGTTTCGAGCAGGTACACGAGGTTCAGGTCGAGTTCGCGCAACAGACCCAGGTACATCGCGCTGTGCTCGGCGACCGTGTCGATGAGCACAGCGTCGCCGGACTGCGCATCGGCCAGAAGGTAAGTCAGGGTGGAGCTTTGCTCATCGAAAAGCTGGCGAAAAATGATGCTCATTTGTCATGTGTCTCCCGGCCGTCTTCCGGCATTCTAGCGCGGCTCGTGACGCTTCCGCCTGCAGGCAGCCGGAGAATTGCCCGCAGACCACCGCCTTCACGCGGAAGGAGGTCGAGGTGGCCCTGATGGGCACGCATCACGCGTTCCACGATGGCCAGGCCCAGCCCCGCCCCCTTGGTGTTCGAGCGGGCTTTCTCAAGCCGCGTGAAGGGATGGCGCATGCGCTCCACTTCATTTTCGGGGATGCCCGGACCACGATCCGCGACCTCGATGCAGACCTCTTCCCCAATCGTGCCGACCGTCACCTTCAGGGGTTTGTCTTCCCCCGCGTAGCGCAAGGCATTGTCGATGAGGTTGGCGAGCGCCCTCCTGATCGACAGCGCACGAGCGGGTGCAATCAGGCTGTCCGGTACGGCAAGCGTAATGTCGACACCCCGCAGCCGATAGGGTTCGTACACTTCCCGCACCAGGTTCGCGATGTCGACTGCCTGGGGTGGCTCCTGCGGGGTGCCGCGGCCGAAGTCGAGGAACTGACCGATGATGCGGTCCATCTCCTCGATGTCGGCGACCATCGCGCTGACCTCGTCCTCGGGCGCTCCGGACATCTCGATCCCCAATCGCAGCCGGGCCAGCGGCGTCCTGAGGTCGTGTGACACCCCGGCGAGAATGAGTGCGCGATCCGCATCGGTGCGCGCGAGATCACCGGCCATCTGGTTGAAGGCATGCGCGACGACGGCAATCTCCTGCGGGCCGCTCTCTTCCAGGGGGGGAGGAGTCTGCCCGCTGCCGACCATGCGTGCAGTGCGCGCCAGTGCCCGCAGGGGTGTGCCAATGCGGGACACGATCAGATACGCGCCGAGCAGGGCAGCCACGAGCGCGCCGAAACCCCACACGAGCCATCCAAAGGTGTCCGTGGTTTCGATCCGCTCCGACGGCAGCATCACCCAGTACTCGTCGAACTGATCGTCCGGATCGAGCCGAAAGCTCACCCAGAACCCGTCAAGCGACTTCCAGCGCGCTGCGAAGCGCGTGTGCTCCCCGAGTTGACGCCGGACCTCGTCGGTCAACAGCCTCAGTGGCCGATTGCCCCGCAGTGGCAGGAGCTCGTCGGAGGCCTCCGCCGGATAGATGCGAATCCCTTCGAGTGCGGCGAGATCGATCAGCAGGTCGATGCGGCGTTCCGCGTGCGCGTTGATCAGTGCGGTACGGGTCAGGTTGACGACCGACACCACCATCTGCGCCACATCACGCGCCCGGGCCGGCTCCTGGAAATAGCGGAAAATCTGCGACCAGGCGCCGAGCGACAAGATCAGCAGCAGCGCGACCAGCAGGAAGGTCTGCCAAAGCAGCGTGCGCGGGAGCCAGGCTGTCAAGAACCGACCGAGCGCACGCATGCGTCGCATGCTAAGGGAACGGGGCATGCCGCGCTCACTCGGCGGCGTCCGCCTCGCGCTCCTCTCCCTGGCCGCCCTTGGTGTCGTCCGGCACGAAGACGTAGCCAAAGCCCCAGACCGTCTGGATGTAGCGCGGCTTGGCAGGGTCGTCCTCGACAAGCTTGCGCAGGCGGGAAATCTGCACGTCGATCGCCCGGTCGAACACGCCGTATTCCCGACCGCGGGCGAGTTCCATCAACTTGTCGCGCGACAGGGGCTGGCGGGGATGCTGGAGAAGCACCTTCAACAACGAGAACTCGCCCGTCGTGAGCTGGATCTCCTCGTTGTTGCGTTCAAGCGAGCGCGTACCGAGATTCACACGGACACTGCCGAAGACCACGATCTCGTCCTCGGCGGTAGGCGCTCCGGGCAGGCTCTGCGGCTGACGGCGCATGACCGCCTGGATGCGGGCAACCAGTTCGCGGGGGTTGAACGGCTTGGCCACGTAATCATCCGCGCCCATCTCGAGACCGACGATGCGATCGACGTCATCGCCCTTCGCCGTCAACATGATGATCGGGATGTGGTTCTCGCCCGCACGCAAACGCCGGCAGATGGCCAGGCCGTCCTCTCCGGGCAGCATCAGGTCGAGCACCATGAGGTCGAAGTGCTCGCGATGGAGGGCACGATCCATCATCGGCGCATCGCCGACCGCCTTGACCGCAAAGCCCTGTTCCTGAAGGTAGCGGGACAACAGCTCGCGCAGTCGCGCGTCGTCATCCACCAGCAGTACGCGATATCGTGTTTTTCCGTTCATGGCGCAAATCCTATCCTTAGTGCCGAACCCATGCCAGTGCCCGGGACCCGCATGCTGGGTGCCAGCGGGTAACGCTTCGTAAGCATGATGCCAAAAGGCAACACGGCCTTACAAACCACCGCCGAGATGAAGGGCCAAGGCTATTTTCGGGCCAGAGAATCCCGTATGTTTCGTTCTGCGTACTACCGCCTTGCGCGTGAAACTCACCCGAACGGTACATCATGAAGACGAGCCCGCACGCTTTCCCGAACACCTTTCACCCAGCCCGCAGGGTAAGGGGTCTGTTCGGCTTGGCAGTGCTGTCGGCCTCGATGCTGGGACTGACGAGCACTGACGCTTTTGCCCGGAGTCCAAACGCGGCTGGCGCACTGACCGACAGCGAAGGGATTCGTATCGAGCAGCCGCGTGGCGATCTGCGTCGCGTCCTGATCTCGAACCCCGAATCGCCTGAGGCGCCTCCCGCACGGCGCCGCCTGAACGCGGAAGAACGGGACGCATTGCATCGCGATCTGCGTGATGCAATGCGGGGGGCTTATCCGGAGAACGCCGTAGGGCGCAAGAAGGGCCGCTGAGCCCCGACGTCTTTGCCGCGCGCGGCGGCTCCGAGCCGTTAGAATACGGCGATCATGAAAATCCTGGCCATCGAAACGTCGTGCGAGCAGGGTAGCGTTGCGCTGCTTGTCGACGGTGCAATCCTCAGCCGCCGAATCGACGGCGCTGCCAATCATTCCGAATCCGTCCTGCGCGACATTACCGCCCTGTTGAGCGAGGCCGGCATGAGCGCAAGCCAACTCGATGCTGTCGCCTTCGGTGCGGGACCCGGTGCATTCACCGGGCTCCGGCTTGCCTGCGGCGTGGCGCAGGGGCTTGCCATTGGCGCCGGACTGGGCGTCGCCGTTGTGGGCAGCCTCGATGCGCTGGCCCTGCAGGTTCCCTCACCGCGAGTTCTTGTCGCCACGGACGCCCGCATGGGCGAGGTCTATCACGCGACCTATGTGCGCGACGAACAGGATGTCCCCCGGCTCAGCGGCGCCCCGCGCTGCGATGCGCCCGAAAACATCGAACTGCCGGAAGGGCGCTGGACCGCGGTCGGGTCCGCGTTCGCCGTTTGGCCCGATGCGCTGCGCCACCGCCTGGCCCTGACCCTCGACGGTTGCCACGACGATCTGGTTGCGCGAGCGGATGAAGTCGCGATGCTCGCTACCCACATGGCGGCCGGCGGCCTCCTGCGACCGCCCGAACAGGCCGCACCGCTCTATGTGCGCGACAAGGTCGCACTGACGACGGCAGAGCGGCTCGCACGTGGAGGACGCGCGTGAGCGGAGGCGCCACCCACCATTTTTCTCCCCTGACACTGGACGACCTGGATTGGGTCCACCAACAGGAGGTGGATCTGCATCCCTTCCCATGGACGCGGGGCAATTTCGCCGACTCGCTGACGGCGGGCCATGGCGCCTGGCTCATGCGGGTCGACAAGGAACGCGTCGGCTACGCCGTGGTGCTGAAGGTGCTGGATGAAGCCCATCTGCTCAACATCAGCGTCGCTCGCGCTGCGCAGGGAAAGGGATACGGCAGGGCCTTGCTGGAATGGCTGCAGCTGACCGCAAAGCGAAATGGGGCAGGGCAATTCTTCCTCGAGGTACGCCCCTCGAACCTCGCCGGCCTTGCCCTTTACCGCTCGCAGGGATTCGAGCAGATCGGCCGGCGCAAGGGCTACTATCCCGCACCCGGCGGGCGTGAGGACGCAATCGTGATGCGGCGGGAGCTCTGATTCCATGGCCCGTGCCGCCCCAAGGATAACGTCCCGGCGCGATGCCGTTCTGCGCGAGATGGGCCTGGGTCCGATCTGGCGGCTGCGCACCGCCGTCGACGAAGAATCGCCCGCTTTGCCGGACGATCCGGCCGCGATCCAAGCCGAGTCCGCCGCGCCGATGGCGCCGGACATTGCACCGCGCGCCCCTTCGGTCGCAGCCGTACCGGTCGCAGCAAAGACCGTGGCCGAGCCCGTTGCGCCGCCGCGCCGTGCCGTTCAACCGCCTGCGACAGCTTCGCGGAGCCGTTCATTCGCTGAGGACAGCCCGCGGCCGGCGCAACCCGCCAGCGTCGTGGCGATGCCTGATCCTGCCCGTTCGGCACGAATCGCGACGCTCGACTGGACCTCCCTCGAGGCCGACGTGCGGGCGTGTAACGCTTGCGTGCTGTGCGAACGCCGCAAGCAGGCAGTCCCCGGGGTGGGCGACCGGCAGGCAAGCTGGATGTTCGTCGGCGAAGGCCCCGGCAGCGAGGAAGACCAGCGTGGCGAACCCTTCGTCGGCCAGGCCGGCAGGTTGCTCGACAACATGCTGGCGGCGATCGGCCTGCAGCGAGGCGAGAATGTCTATATCGCCAATGCGGTGAAGTGCCGCCCGCCGCACAACCGGACCCCGGCCGCAGCCGAGATCGGCGCGTGCCTGCCCTACCTGGAACGTCAGATCGCGCTCGTGCAGCCCAAGGTGCTGGTTGCGCTCGGGCGTCCCGCGGCACTCGCGTTGCTCGACAACGAGGTCAGCATCGGTGCCGCACGCGGACGAAGCCTCGACTACAGCGGCATACCGGTGGTCGTTACCTACCACCCGGCCTATCTGTTGCGCAATCCGCAGGACAAGGGCAAGGCGTGGGCAGACCTCTGCTTCGCCCGCCGGCTCATGGCGAGACAGACCGAGCACGCGGAGAAATCCTAGGCCGCGTGCGGCCCAGTTCAGTGAGCGCGGTCTTCCAGCAGGGAGACGTTGTCGAACTCGCGCTGGTTGGCCTCGTGGCGACGCTTGACCATCAGCATCGTGCCGGCGACGAAGAGTCCGAACAGCACGATCACCACGTCGATCGACAGACCGAACATGATCAGCAAGGCGTAGGTGCCGGTCATCACGAGGATCGACAGGTTTTCGTTGAAGTTCTGCACCGCGATCGAGTGACCCGCGCCCATCAGGATGTGCCCGCGGTGCTGGAGCAGGGCGTTCATCGGCACCACGAAGAAGCCCGCCAGCGCGCCAACCACGACCATCAGCGCCATGGCGACGGTCGTATTGGTGACGAAGATCATCGAGATCACGCCGACCCCCATCGCGATGCCGAGCGGAATCACGCGCACGGCCTTGCGCAGCGTCACATAGCGCGCAGCCAGGATCGACCCGGCCGCAACACCGACCGCGACGACGCCCTGCATCATCGACGCCTGGGACAGGCTCATGCCCAGATTGTGCTCGGCCCACTTGATCACGATGAACTGCAGGGTGGCCCCGGCGCCCCAGAACAGCGTGGTGACTGCAAGCGAGATCTGGCCGAGCTTGTCGCGCCACAGCAGGCGCAGACAGTGGTTGAAATCGTGCAGGAGGTACAGCGGATTGTTCTTCAGCGGCTTGTGGTCGACGCCGGTGTCCGGAATGTAGAGATTGAAGGCGGCAGCGATCAGGTAGAGCGAACCGATGACCAGCACGCCCGCCTCGAACGGCGTTTCCACGAACGGGAGACCGAGGCCCATCAGGAAGCCCGCCACGTCACCGCGGATCATGAAGCCCCCCATCACCGTGCCGATGATGATCGCGCCGACCGTCAGCCCCTCGATCCAGCCGTTGGCGACGACGAGCAGGCGGTGTGGCAGGTACTCGGTGAGGATGCCGTACTTGGCGGGCGAGTAGGCCGCGGCGCCCAGGCCGATGACGGCGTACGCGAACAGCGGGTGGGCGCCGAGGAACAGCATCAGGCAGCCGCCGATCTTGATCGTGTTGCTGATCAGCATCACGCGCCATTTCGGCATCGAGTCGGCGAACGCGCCGACAAAGGCGGCCAGCGCCACGTAGGAAACGGTGAAGAACAGCTTGAGCAGGGGCTCGTATTCCGACGGAGCTGCCATGTCCCGCAACAAGGCAATGGCAACGATGAGCAAGGCGTTGTCCGCAAGCGCAGAAAAGAACTGCGCCGCCATGATGATGTAGAAGCCGAACGGCATCGTGTGGACCGGGCAACAATTTGTCGGGAGCGCGGTTTATAACATGAAGTATTGACGCGTGCGCTGACACGAATCACGCAGCACGGAGACCGTGTTTTCCGGGGTGTGCAAGGGCGCCCTGGTTTATGATCTAATTCACACAATAAATCATACTTATCTACACCATGGCTGATCGCAGACTTCAGGTTTTCCATGCCGTGGCCAAGCACGGCTCCTTCACACGTGCGGCCGAGCACCTCTACATGACGCAGCCGGCCGTCACCTTCCAGATCAAGCAGCTGGAGGAGCACTTCGACACGCGCCTGCTGGATCGCGGCCACGGCAAGATCACGCTGACCCCCGCGGGTGAGCTGGTGCTTGCCTACGCCGAGCGCATCCTCGGCCTGTCGGCGGAGCTCGATTCGCGCGTCGCCGAGATGACTGACGAGCTCGCCGGCCAGATCAAGATCGGAACCAGCACCACGATTGCCGCCTACTGGCTGCCGGCGGTCCTCGAAGGCTTCAAGCGCAAGTACCCGCGCGTGCTGCCGCGCGTCGTGGTGGGCAATTCGAAGCTCACCGAGGACAGCGTCTCGGCGCGCGACCTCGATATCGGCCTCATCGAAATCGTCACCGAGCAGCACACCATCGAGCGCCGTAGCGCCGCGCGCGACGAACTGATGGTCATCTGCAGGCCCGACCATCCGCTGGCGAAGCACGACAAGCTGACCGCAAAGGACCTGGTCGGCCATCCCTTCATCGACCGCGACCCGGGCAACGGCATCCGCCAGATCGCAGACGAGTTCTTCGAAGCCGCAGGCATCGCTGGCAGCGAGATCACCCTGTGCGCCGAAGTCGGCAGCCTGGCCACGATCAAGCAACTCGCCGCGGGCGGGCTGGGCTTTGCCATCGCCTCCGAGCGGGCGATACGCCGCGATGTGGCCGAGGGCCGTCTCGCCGCGATCCGTCTCGAACCGCGCATCTACACGCCGCTCGAAGTGATCGTGCCGCGCGACAAGTTCCGTTCGCGCCTGATCACGGCCTTTGCCGACTATGTCTGCGAAGAGTTCGCACGCATGGCGCAGGACAAGGACACCGTGAGCTGATGGCGAAGGCGAAGTCGGCCTTCGTCTGCAGCGAATGCGGCGCGCAGGTGCCGCGCTGGCAGGGGCAGTGTCCCCAATGCCAGGCCTGGAACACCCTTAGCGAAACGATCGTCGAGAGCGGCCCCTCCGCGGGGAGCCGCTTTGCCGCGCTGGCCGGACAGACCAGCCGGCTGCAGCCGCTGTCCTCGCTGCAGCCACGCGAGGAACCGCGCCAGCCCACCGGTCTGGACGAGTTCGACCGCGTGCTCGGCGGCGGCCTCGTCGCCGGCGGCGTCGTCCTGATCGGCGGCGACCCGGGCATCGGCAAGTCGACCCTGCTGCTGCAGGCATTGTCGAACCTGTCGGCCGCACACAAAGTGGTCTACGTCAGCGGCGAGGAGTCCGGCGAACAGGTGGCGCTGCGCGCGCATCGTCTGCAACTTCCGCCGTCCGAGCTGCAGATGCTCGCCGAGATCAACCTCGAACGCATCCTGCACACGCTGCGCGACTCCAGGCCGCGCGTCGCAGTCATCGATTCGATCCAGACGGTGTATTCCGAAGCCCTGCAGTCGGCCCCGGGTTCGGTCGCCCAGGTGCGCGAATGTGCAGCGCAACTCACGCGCTTTGCCAAGCAGAGCGGCACCAGCCTGATCCTGGTCGGCCACGTCACCAAGGACGGCACGCTGGCCGGCCCGCGCGTGCTCGAACACATCGTCGACACCGTGCTGTATTTCGAGGGCGACACGCACTCGAGCTTCCGCCTGATCCGCGCGTTCAAGAACCGCTTCGGCGCGGTCAACGAACTGGGCGTGTTCGCGATGACCGAACGCGGCCTGCGCGGTGTCTCCAACCCGTCAGCCATCTTCCTGTCGCAGCATTCGCAGCAGGTCGCGGGCAGCTGCGTGCTGATCACGCAGGAGGGCACGCGTCCGCTGCTGGTGGAGGTGCAGGCGCTGGTCGATGCCTCGCAGAGCCCCAATCCGCGGCGGCTGTCGGTCGGCCTGGAGCCGACGCGGCTGGCCATGCTGCTCGCGGTCATGCACCGCCATGCAGGGGTGGTGTGCTTCGACCAGGACGTATTCGTGAATGCGGTCGGCGGAGTCAAGATCACCGAACCGGCGGCCGACCTGGCCATCCTGTTCGCGATCGTTTCTTCGCTGCGCGACCGACCGCTGCGGCGCGGCCTCGCGGTGTTTGGCGAGGTCGGCCTGGCGGGCGAGATCCGGCCCGCACCGCGCGGTCAGGAACGCCTGAAGGAGGCAGCGAAGCTCGGCTTCGACATCGCGATCGTGCCCAAGGCCAACGCGCCCAAGCAGGCGATCGACGGTCTCAAGGTCATCGCCGTCGACCGCGTCGAGGAAGCGCTGGAGAAGATGCGCGAGCTGGAATAGGGCGCACCCTGCGCCCCGTGTTCCATCGGCATCAGAACGTGTAGGTCGCGCGCAGGCCGCCGTAGAGGCTGCGCTCCGCACCCGGTTCGTAGTAGCGCCCCTGTGCGTCACCGACGATCACCGAACCGATGTGCTCGCGGTCGAACACGTTGTCGACGCGCAGCAACTGGGCGAACGTCCACGGGCCGGACTTCTGCTCGGCCGACAACCTCAGGTTCACCAGGGTGTAGGCCGGTGCGGGCTTGGCGTCATTCAGGTCGTTGACCTCGACCTTGCTGCGGTAGATCGCCTCTGCAGCGGCAGTCAGTCCGCTGCGCACGGTCCATGCGAGCTCGCCGAAGACGCTCACTTCCGGAATGCCCGGGATGCGATTGCCCGACGGCACCGTGGTGCCGCGGCTCACGAAGGCGTCGTCGTAGCGTGCATCCAGCCAGGTGATCGCCCCCCGGGCATGCAGTCCGGGCTGCAGTTCGGACTCCATCGAGAGCTCGACCCCCTTGCGCTTGGTCCGGCCCGCATTGGTGTAGCTGGTGCGTCCGCCCGAGGATTCCGCCACGACGATCTCGTCATCGGTGCCGATCTGAAACAGGGCGAGGTTCATGCGGGTGGCATCGCCGACGATCGCCTTGATGCCGATTTCCGCCTGCTTGCTGGTCGAAGGCTGGAGATCGAAGTTGAAGCCGGTGCTCGGCGAGGCATAGGAGAGCTCGTTCAGCGTCGGCGTCTCGAAACCCTCGCCGTAGCTCGCATAGACGTTTACCGCCGGGCTCAGCGCGTAGGCGACCCCCAGGGCGGGCGTCGTCTCGCGGTAGGACACCGAGCCGCTGTCGTTCCCGTTGCCGGGGACGATGTAGCGGTCCTCCACCTTGAACCGGACCCTGGAGTGACGCACCCCCGCGGTCCACAGCCACGCGTCCTGCTTCCATTGCGCCTGCACGTAGGGATCGGTGCTCGTCACCGTATCCGTCTCGTTGCGCCTGAGGGCGCCCTTGATGCCGAGTGTCGGACCGACGAAGTTCTGGTAGCCGCGGCGCGCATCCTCGGCCTCGTCGTAGTCGATGCCCGCCGTCACGGTCAGCCGTCCCGCACCGAGTTCGCGCTCCGCGATCCAGCGCGCGCCGCCGCCGAAGAAGTCGCGGTCGAAGTCGACGACGCCTCCGGCGTGCCGTGGCGCGGCCTGCGGCCCGGTGGGAATGGACTGGTACTGTGTCACGCCGCGCGTGCCCGAGTAGGCGCTCAGCTGCAGCCGATCCTGACCGAAGCGCCGCTCGTAGGTCACGCCGCCCTGCAGGTGATCGATGCTCTTGCGCGTGTTGAAGTCGCGCGCAACCTGTTCGACGGCGCGCGGGTCGCGCTTGTAGGTCTCCCAGGTCACCCCCAGCGGGTCTTCCGTGTCCTTCTGCCGCAGCCCGCTGCCCACCAGGGTCAGCTTGCTGTCCTCGTCAGGCTTCAGGGTGATCTTGGCAAAGGCCTGGTCGCGGCGCGCTTCGCTGTGGTCGCGGTAGCCATCGGTATCGAGACGCGAGGCATCGAGCACGAAGCCGACGCCGTTCTTCTCGCCTTCAGCCCCGAGACCGAAACGCTTCGTGCCCCAGGAGCCCACGGTCAGGCCGCCGGTGATCCTGGGTGGGCCTTCTCCATCGCGCGAGAACAGCTGGATGACGCCCCCCGCATGATTGCCATACACGGTTGAAAAAGGCCCGCGCAGGACCTCGATGCGTTCGGCGGTGTCGAGGTTGAAGGTGGCTGCCTGCCCCTGGCCATCCGGGTTCGACGCGGGAATACCATCTGCGATGAGCTTCACGCCGCGCACGCCGAATGCCGCTCGCGCACCAAATCCGCGCACCGAGATCTGCAGATCCTGCGCGTAGTTCTGGCGGTTCTGGATCACCAGACCCGGCACGCCGTTCAGCGCCTCCGACGCATTCACCCGCAGGTTTCCTTCCTGCGTGCCACGCATGTCGACCACGTCGACCGAGTAGGGCAGGTCGAAGCTCTCGGCCTCGACCCGGCTGCCCGTGACGACCACCGGCCTGAGCGTCACTGCCGTTGCGTCCTGTGCCAGGGCCGGGGCGATGCACATCAGACCCGAGGGCAGGAGGGCGGCGGCGACAAGACGGGACAGCGGTTTCAATGCGGGCGCACGGTACATGGCGGGATCTCCCTGAATGGATGGTTTTTTCCAATTCTCGACCGGCACGGCCCAGGCGTGCCTCCTTTGCATCGGGAATCGGTGCTAGCGATTTTCATGAGGGGCGATGCAGCGGAAGTCGCCATGCAGGTGGAATCCGTGCAGGGCGTCGATGATTGCACGGCTCATCGGTGCATCGAAGGGGCTGTGGCCTGCGCCGTCCACGAAAAGCAGCCGGCTGCCACCCGCCACCTCGTGCAGGCGCCACGCGTTGACCGGCCGGCACACGAGGTCGAGGCGGCCATGCAGGATGCAGACGGGCATCGCCCCGAGTTGGCCGGCCATTCCGAGCACGGCTTCTTCACCCAGGAAGCAGGCATGGGCGAGGTAATGCGCCTGCACACGGTACTTGTCGATGGCAGCGAGCACGGCCTCGGCGTCCATCGCCGGCAGTGACGGCGGCGCTACACCGGGCGCGCTCAGTGCCGCCTCCCAGGCCATCCAGTGCTGCACCGCGCGTGCCGCGACGGCGGCATCCGCGGCGTGGACGGCGCTCAATACCTGCGCGGCGAGCCGTTCGGGCTCGACCCCATAGACCCCTTCGACGCCTGCCGCCAGCGTGGCCCAGGCTTCGGGCGCCAGCGCACCGGCGCCGCGGAAGAACCAGTCGATGTCCTCACGCCCCGTCAGGAAGATGCCACGCAGCAGGGCACCCAGGCAGCGCTCGGGGTGCGCGGCACAGTAGGCGACGCCAAGGCTGCTTCCCCAGGATCCGCCCATCACCAGCCAGCGGTCGATGCCAAGGTGGGCGCGCAAGGACTCGATGTCGGCAAGCAGATGTTGCGTCGTATTTGCCACAAGCGCGCCCCGTGGCTGGCTTCGTCCGCAGCCGCGCTGGTCGAACAGCACGGCACGGAAGCGGTCGGGGTCGAGAAGCCGCCGGTGCTGCGGGCTGCAGCCGCTGCCCGGGCCGCCATGCATGAACACCACAGGCAGGCCGTCGGGGTTTCCGCAATGCTCGTAATAAAGACGATGCCCGTCGCCCACCTCGAGCATGCCCGTGTCGAAGGGCTCGAGCGGAGGAAACAGAACAGCCTCCGTCTCTACACCGGCAACGCCAGCCCCTGAAACGGGGGCGGAGGCGGAGGCACAAGTAGAAGCAGAAGCGCTTCCTGCGCGAATGTCAGCCCTTGGGGCACCAGAACGCTTGCTCATGTCTCGATCTTAGGCGCTCGGCACGTGTCGCAGGGCATCGAGCGCGCATCTCATGAAAATCATGAGGCCAGGTTCCACGTCCTCACGATGCCCGGCTATGAGAACTCGCCCATGATCCCTCGTGTGGCCTTGCCCAAAAGCGCCACGATGACCAACACCGACAGGAGACACATCATGAAATGGGAAACCCCGGCCGCCTGCGATTTTCGTTTCGGCTTTGAAATCACGATGTACATCGCCAACCGCTGATCGGCCGACTGGGCGGCTCCTCGGAGCCGCCCAGTCACGTTTACCGGAGGTCGCGTGAGGATTCACGTACTGGGTTCTGCCGCCGGCGGCGGCTTTCCGCAGTGGAACTGCAACTGCCCGAACTGCGACGGTGTCCGCAGGGGCCGCATCCGGGCTTCGGCGCGCACGCAATCGTCGATCGCCGCCAGCGGCGACGGTGAGAACTGGGTGCTGTTCAACGCCTCGCCCGACGTGTTGCAGCAGATCCGCAACTTCCCGGCGCTGCAGCCGGCACGCGCGCTGCGCGATACGGCGATCGCCGCGATCGTGCTGATCGACGCGCAGATCGATCACACCACCGGCCTCTACATGCTGCGCGAGCATCGCACGCCCTGGCCGGTGTGGTGCACGCCCGGCGTGCGCGAAGACCTGTCCGTCGGCAACCCCATCTTCGGCGTGCTGGCGCACTACGCCGGCATCGACTGGCGCGCGCTCCCGCTCAACGACCGCTTCTCCATCGACGGTGCGCCGGGCCTCGCCTTCGAGGCCTTGTCGCTGACCAGCAATGCGCCGCCGTATTCGCCGCACCGCGACAAGCCACAGCCTGGCGACAACATCGGCGTCACGCTCTTCGACGCGGCGAGCGGAAAGCGGGTTTTCTACGCGCCGGGGCTGGGCGAAATGGAGCCCCATGTGTGGGCGGCCATGCAGCGGGCCGACTGCGTGCTCGTCGACGGCACCTTGTGGACCGACGACGAGATGATCCGCCTCGGCGCCTCGTCCAAGACATCGCGCGCCATGGGCCACCTGCCGCAATCCGGCCCGGGCGGCATGCTCGAATGGCTTGATCGCCTGCCGCGCGCAACGCGCAAGGTGCTGATCCACATCAACAACACCAACCCTATCCTCGACGAGGACAGCCCGCAGCGCGCCGAGCTGATCGCCCGCGGCATCGAGGTCGCTTTTGACGGCATGGAGATCGCCCTGTGAACGCCCGCATGCAGACCGCCGCACCGCCCGAAGCCGCTCACGCCGAACTTCTCGCCGCCCGAGGGGCCGGCGCCAGCGACCTGCCGCCCTGGAGTGCGGAGGAATTCGAAGCCCTGTTGCGCGAGAAGGGCACGAGCTACCACATCTACCATCCCTTCCACGTGATGATGGCCGAAGGCAAGCTCACCCGCTCGCAGTTGCAGGGATGGGTCGCGAACCGCTTCTACTACCAGATCGCCATCCCGGTGAAGGACGCCGCGATCCTGTCGAACTGCAGCGACCGCGAGATCCGCCGCGAGTGGATCCAGCGCATCCTCGACCACGACGGCTATGCTCAGTTGGGTGATGGCGGAGGCGGTCAAGACCCCGGCGGCATCGAAGCCTGGATCCGGCTGGGCGAGGCCGTGGGCCTTACCCGCGACGACGTCACCTCGCTGCGCTACGTGGCCCCCGCCGCGCGCTTCGCGGTCGACGCCTACATCAACTTCGCCCGCCAGCGCCCGTGGCAGGAAGCCGTCGCATCCAGCCTGACCGAACTCTTCGCGCCGCACATCCACCAGCAGCGCATCGACACCTGGCCGACGCAGTACCCGTGGGTCGACACCGCCGGCCTGCAGTACTTCCGGAACCGCCTCACCCAGGCAAGGCGTGACGTCGAGCACGGCCTGCGCTTCACCCTCGACTACTTCAGCCAGAGCCGTGCGCTGCAGCAACGCGCGCTCGACATCCTGCAGTTCAAGCTCGACGTGCTGTGGGCGCTGGCCGATGCGATCATGCTGAGCCAGTGCGAGGTGCACATCGCCGGGCCGCGCGAACTGAGGGCGAGGGCGCAATGAGCGAGAGCGCCGGCTTCAGTCTCAACGCCCACCCGCGCATCTCGCGCAGGTTCCGCCTGCAATGGGAGGATGCCCAGCAGGCCTGGGTGCTGCTCTACCCCGAAGGCATGGTCAAGCTCAACCAGAGCGCCGGCGAGATCCTGCAGCGTTGCGACGGCACCCGCAGCACGCTCGACATCGTCGCCGATCTCGAGCGCACGTTCGCCACCACCGGTCTGCTGGCCGACGTGCAGGCTTTCCTCGGCATGGCAAGGCAGCAGCACTGGATCGAGGCCTGACATGAACGCAGCGCACGCAACGCCCGTATCGTCCGCGACGCAACCGGGGCCGCCGTTGTGGCTGCTGGCCGAACTCACCTACCGCTGCCCGCTGCACTGCGTGTTCTGCTACAACCCGGTCGATTTCGCCCATACGCCGGATGAACTTTCCACCGCCGACTGGCTGCGCGTGCTGCGCGAGGCGAGGGCGGCCGGCAGCGTTCAGTGCGGTTTCTCCGGCGGCGAACCGCTGCTGCGCGAGGACCTCGAGGAGCTGGTGGCCGAGGCGCACAGGCTCGGCTTCTACACGAACCTGCTGACCTCGGGCGTCGGTCTTTCCGATGCGCGGGCGAGGGCGCTGAAGGATGCGGGGCTGGACCACATCCAGCTCTCCTTCCAGGACTCCACGAAGGAACTCAACGACTTCCTGTCGCATACCCGTACCTTCGAGCTCAAGCAGAAGGTCGCTGCCATCATCAAGGACCACGGCTGGCCGATGGTGATGAACTGCGTGATCCATCGCCTCAACATCGACTACATCGACCGCATCATCGACATGGCGGTGGAACTGGATGCCGAGTACCTGGAGCTCGCCAACAGCCAGTACTACTCCTGGGCGCTGCTCAACCGCGACCAGTTGCTGCCCTCGCGCGAGCAGATCGAGCGCGCCGAACGGGTCACCAACGAACGCCGCCAGCGCTACGGCGACCGCATCCGCATCTTCTTCGTCGTGCCCGATTACTACGAGACGCGACCCAAGAAGTGCATGAACGGCTGGGGCAACGTGTTCCTCACCGTCACGCCCGACGGCACCGCCTTGCCCTGCCACACGGCGCGCATGCTGCCCGGGCTGGCCTTCCCGAACGTGCGCGACATGGACGTACGCGGTATCTGGTACGACTCCGAGGGCTTCAACCGCTACCGTGGCGACGGCTGGATGAAAGAGCCCTGCCGCAGCTGCCCGGAAAAGGAGAAGGACCTGGGCGGATGCCGCTGCCAGGCCTTCATGCTCGCCGGCGATCCGGCCGCCGCCGATCCGGTGTGCGACAAATCCCCCTCGCACGACAAGGTGCTGGAAGCGGTCGACCGCGCCCAGCGCGGTGAGCCGCTGCTGCGCGAGAGGCCGTTGGTGTTCCGCGGGCCGGAGGAGTCGCGCCGGCGACCGAAGCTGCATGGCGAACCGATCGTGGTGGACCAGGACGCGGCACGGGCACGATGAGGGCGCGGCATCAGCCACACTGTCGCGGGCATGCGACGGCTTTGCCCAGTGATCAGACTTCGATCAGCCCGCTCCGCACCGCGATCAGCGTCAGTTCGGCGGCGTTGCTGGCATTGAGCTTCTGCTTGATGTGATACAGGTGGGTGCCGACCGTGCTGGGGCTCAGGTTGTGGCTGCTTGCCACTTCGGACACCGATCGGCCCTGAGCAAGCTGGATGAAGACCGCGAACTCCTTCTCGGTCAGCGCCTCGAGCGGATCGGCATTGCCGCCCAGTTGCGCGAGCGCCAGTTGCGGCGCGAGCTCGGGATCGAGATAGCGCTTGCCACGCGCCACCAGTCCGACCGCACGGATGAACTCCTGCGGCTCGGCGCGCTTTGACAGATAACCGGTGGCACCGGCCTTGAGCGCACGGCTCGGGATCTGGGCGTCCTCGTGGGCTGACAGCATCAGCACCCGCGCCTCCGGGGCATGTGCCCGCAGGCGTTCCAGCGCGGTGATGCCGCCGATGCCCGGCATGGATACGTCCATCACCAGCGCATCGGGTCTCAGCGCCTGGTATTGCGCCACCGCGGTCTCGCCGCTATCGGCCTCGCCCACGACCTGAGCGCCCGCTCCCTCGAGCAGCAGGCGGAATCCCATGCGCACGACGGCGTGGTCATCGGCCAGCAGGATGCGCAGCGTGTCCAGCGTCGAACCCAACTCAAGTCTCCTGTGTGCGGTCCCGATGGGGCAGGCGGGCACACACGCTGAGCCCACCGCTCGGGGGCGATTCGAAATACAGCTCGCCATGCAGTTCGCTGACGCGCTCCCGCATTCCCAGCACGCCAAAACGGTCCGGCGCAGCCGCGCCCGAAAACCCGCGCCCGTTGTCGCGCACCCGCAGTTCGAGCATCGCACCGATGCGCTTCAGGCTCACCTCGACCTGTGTCGCCCCCGCGTGCCGGGCGACGTTGGTCAGGCTTTCCTGCAGCAGGCGCAGCACGGTCAGGGCCAGCTTCTCGGGGACGGGTGCGTTCAGGGTCGCAAGGTCCAGCACCACCTGAACGCCAGGGTGGTGATTGGACCACAGCGAACAGTAGTCGCGCACCGCGTCGGCGATGGCGACATCAGCCACCGCGCTGCCAGGTCGCAGGCGCTGCAGGATGGAGCGCACGCCATCCTGCATCTGCCCGGTCATCGCCAGGATGGCCTGGGCGCTGCCGTGGATGGGCGGCAGCTGCTCGCTGCGCTGCATGATGGCGCCGGCAATCGCGCGCACGGCGGTGATCGACTGGCCCAGCTCGTCGTGCAGCTCGCGCGCAATGACGCGGCGCTCCTCCTCGAGGCGCGCATGCAGTTCGCGGGAGAAGGCCTGGTCCTGTTCGAGGCGGGCATTCTGCGCGCGCGTGCTGTCGAGGCTGTCGGCGAGCCGGTTGTAGCTGCGCGCCAGCAGGTCGACCTCGGCGACCGGGTAGGCTGGCAACCGGGTCTGGAAGTCGCCTTCGGCACCGCGGACGAGCGCATCCCGAATCTGCGCAAGCGGGGCGAGCGCGCGATCCAGCGCCGCGCGGCTGACGACCCAGCCGAACACCAGCAGCGCGCAGGCCCAGCCGAATCCGGCCACGACGTTGTCCCATGCATCGAGCACTGCGCGCGATGCGTCAGGCACCATCCGGATCTGAAGTTCGCCGGCGGCGTAATCGCGGGTGGCCAGTTCAGGCGTCAGCAGCTCGGCGAACCAGGACGGCGCGAAGCGGCCCGCCTTGTAGGTCGGCGCGGGGGACACGTAGCGCAACTCGCCCTCCGGGCCGAACACCTCCAACTGGTTCGCGCGAACACGGCCGACTGCACTCAGGTGGGACATCAGCCGTGCCAGCCCCTCGTCGCCGTCACGCACCGTCTCGTCGACCAGCACGATCAGCCACTGCTCGGCGACGCGGCTTGCCGCCTGGATCTCTTCCTGGATCGCGTGCCGGGTCTCGCGCACCCAGGCGATGCTGCCGACCACGAGGACGAGGACGAGCAGGGCCGTCAGGACCAGGACGACCCGGCTGCGCAGTGAGATCCCTGCGGGCGAGGAGAGACGGAAGCGCACGTTCATGATCAGTCAGAAGCAGGGTTCATGCCGCCGCCTTCGGCCGCAGGCTGGCACGGGCAAAGAAGCGCCCGCCACCGCAGGTCCGCAGGACGAAGGGCTCGGACTGCGCGAGCGCGGCCTGCCCCACGAGCCCGGGCCAGGGCGCATCGAAACAGTCCGGACACCGCAGGCTGGCGCGCCGCTCGTCGATCTCGAGCAGGGTGCGTGCAACGCGGTTGCCAACCACCAGGCGGCTGTCGTGATCGAAGACCGCCAGCGCCTCGAGCGGGCTACCCAGCACCCCGGGGTGCGTATGGAAACGGAGCATCAGGAACCCGCGTTCGTCGCTCTCGATCAGCCTGTGCTCGATGATGCCGGCGGTCGTCTGCAGCAGGGCGCCGGCATGGCTCAGGTTGTCGAAGGGGGCGGCCGACAGATCGAGGATGCCGAGCACCCCGCCCAACGGTGCGAGGATGGGCGCCGTGATGCCCATGACGATCCGGTTGCCCGCAAAGACGGCAAAGGTGCCCGACTCCGCATCGTCCGCATCCACGCCGGGGCGCCCCCCGAAGCCGTCGGTCGCGCCGGCCGACGGCTCCCGGCTGAAGGGCGGCTCCCGGTGCTGGGGGCCGACCACGCCGAGGACGAAGCCCTGCCGGTCTGCAAGGAGCACCGTGAGGGAGGGGCTGGCCAGTTGCTGATGCAGGCTTTCCATGGCCGGCATCGAGAACGCAAGCAGGCGCTCATGCTCGGCATCGAGCACGTCGCCGGCAGCGAGAGGCGCCGGGAAACCCGATTCTGCGACGTGCTCGGTTTGATCTGCTCGGCTCATGTTGCGGGTCGTCCTGTGACCGGGGTCGCGACCCACGCCCTGCTGGAGCTGCCTGTAGCGGTCGCAGCGACGACGATGCAGATTTCGTGCCGCAGCGATCGGTCATCGCACATGCGTCGGCGGAGCATGGAGCAGCCGGCTGGCTGTTTCAGGATTGAACACCTGCTCCCAATCGAAGCAGGCACGGCTTCGCAACAGTCCGGCCAGACGACAAAAACCCGCGCTGATCTGCCCGAAAACACGGCCCGGCGCGCCTTTCGGCACGTTTACTGCTATATGCAGCCAGGGGCCGGCGCCGTATCCAGTGCGCCAGAGCCGAGGACACGAATCCGGGAGGGGGCATGCGCACGATGTTTCGGGTCTGGCTGGCCATGCTGGCGATGGTCTGCGCGTTCAGCGCGACATCATCGCGCGCCGCGGAACTGCCGACGATCCGCGTCGGCGTGCTGCAGTTCGGCACGGTCAGCTGGGAACTCGAGGCCATGCAGCGTGCGGGGCTCGACACTCGGGCCGGCATCCGCCTGCAGGTCGTGCCGCTGGCGCTGAAGGACGCGGCCAACGTCGCCATGCTCGGCAGCGCGGTCGACGTCATCGTGAACGACTGGATCTGGGTCGCACGCCAGCGTGCGGAAGGGCGCGATTTCACCTTCGTGCCGTACTCGCTCGCAGTGGGCGGCATCATGGTGAGGCCCGACGCCGGCATCACCGGCTTTGCCGACCTGCGCGGCAAACGCCTCGGCATCGCGGGCGGCCCGCTCGACAAGAGCTGGCTGCTGCTGCGCGCCTACGCACGGCGCACGGTGGGCGAGGATGCGGCCACGTGGCTCAAGCCCGACTTCGTCGCGCCGCCGCTGCTCAACGAACTGATGTTCAAGGGCGAACTGCCCGCCGGTCTCAACTTCTGGCACTACGCCGCTCGGCTGCAGGCCGCGGGCATGGTGCCGCTGCTCAGCATGGAAGAGATCCTCGCGACGCTCGACGTCAAGGCCGAGTTGCCGCTGGTGGGCTGGGTGTTCCGCGAGCAATGGGCGGCCAGCAATCCGGCCCTGATCCGTGGTTTCCTGCAGGCGTCGGCGGAGACGAAACGCCTGCTGCGCGAATCCGACGAGGCCTGGCTGGCGCTGCGTGCGTCGATGAAGGTCGACGACGACGCCACCTTCGTCGCACTGCGCGAGGGCTACCGGGCCGGCATTCCCGCCGCCACGATGGGCGAAGCCGAGGCGGTGGCACGCAAGGTGTTCGACATCCTCGCCGCGGAAGGCGGCGCCGCCCTGGTGGGCAATGCGCGCACCCTGGCGACGGGCACATTCTGGACGGAGCGCGCGGATCGGTGACGGTCAAGGCACAGTACGGACCCCGCATGTCAGCCCATCCGCACAAGAGGGCCAGCGCACAGGAAAGCGCCAGCGCATCCCCGCCTGCCCGCAGGGATGCGCTGACCCGATTTGCATCGCTGCTGGTCTTCGTGCTCGTCTGGCATGTGGCTGCGCTCGCCGCCGACACCTCGACGCTGCCGCCGCCGCTCACGGTGTTCGAGCGCATCGTGGCCGAGACCGTCTCGCTCGCGCTGCCGCAGCACCTCGTCACCACGCTGTCGCGCGTCGTCATCAGCTTCGGCGCAGCCATGCTGATCGGCACCGCCATCGGCATTGCCATGGGCCACTGGCGCCGGCTCGACCTGTTCCTCGACGGCTGGCTCGTGCTCGGGCTCAACATCCCGGCGCTGGTGACCATCATCCTGTGCTACGTGTGGTTCGGCCTCAACGACACTGCCGCCATCATCGCCGTCGCCATCAACAAGATCCCGACGGTCGTGGTCACGGTGCGCGAGGGTGCGCGCGCGGTCGATCCGCGCCTGATGCAGGTGGCGCGCGCCTACCGCCTGTCACGCTGGCGAACCTTCACGAAGGTCTATCTGCCGCAGCTGCAGCCCTACCTGATGGCGGCCGCGCGTTCGGGCCTGTCGCTGATCTGGAAGATCGTGCTGGTGGTCGAGTTGCTCGGCCGCAGCAACGGCATCGGCTTCCAGCTCAACGTGTTCTTCCAGTTCTTCGACATCACCGGCATCCTCGCCTACACCCTGGTGTTCGCGGCCATCGTGCTGCTGGTCGAGGCGCTTGTGCTGCGCCGGCTGGAACGGCGCGTGACGCGGTGGAGGGGCTGACCGTGCTCGAGATCGACATCGCGCGCAAGACCTACCCCGATCGCGGCGGCCAGCCCCACCTGGCGCTCGAAGCCCTGCGCATGCGGGTGCGCCCGGGCGAATTCGCCTGTGTCGTCGGTCCCTCGGGCTGCGGCAAGAGCACGCTGCTCAACCTGGTGGGCGGACTGGATGCGGAGTTCCAGGGGCGGATCGCGCTCGACGGCCGGCCGCCCGCCGGCGGCGTCGGCTTCATGTTCCAGGAGCCGCGGCTGATGCCCTGGCTGACCGTGCTCGACAACGTGCGGCTGGTGCTGGGCGACGACCCCGAGGGTCCGGAACGGGCGCGGCGCCTGCTGGCGGCGATGGAACTCGGCGACGTGCTCGACGCCTTCCCGGGGCGTTTGTCCGGCGGCATGCAGCGCCGCGTCGCGCTGGCCCGCGCCTTCGTCATCGAACCGCGGCTGCTGCTGATGGACGAGCCCTTCGTATCGCTCGATGCGCCGACCGCCGACCGCCTGCGCGCGATGCTGATCGACATCTGGCGCGAACGCCAGACCACGGTGCTGTTCGTGACCCACGACCTGCGCGAAGCGCTCGCACTCGGCGACCGCGTGTTGTTCCTGTCGGGCGCGCCGGCGCGGGTGGTGCTCGAATTGCCGGTCGGGCTCGAACGGCCACGCAGCCCCGGGGATCCCGCCGTTCACGCGCTGCAGCAGCGGGTGCTCGAGCGGCATCCGGAGTTGCTGGCGGGCCTGGTCAACAAGCCGGACACCACAAGCGAGGAGGCAAGCCTTGACCCGCCCTGAACACCGTTCCGCAGCCGACCACGCGTCTGCCTCCGTTGCAGGTCCGGGTGCGAGGCCGCGCAACGACTGGCTGCTGCAGGTCGAGGACGTGCGCAAGTCCTATGGCCCGCGGGAGGCGCTCAAGGGCGTCAGCCTGGCCGTCGGCCCGGGAGAGTTCGTCGCCCTGCTGGGGCCGAACGGGGCGGGAAAGAGCACGCTGTTCCAGTTGCTGACCGGGCTGTTCAACGCCGACACCGGCCAGGTGCGCGTGTGCGGCCACGACATGCGGCACGCGCCGGTGAGGGCGCTCGGCCGCATCGGCGTCGTCTTCCAGCAGATGACGCTCGATCTGGACCTGACGGTGGAGGCCAACCTCGTCTTCCACGCCCGCCTGCACGGGCTGGGGCGCGCGGATAGCCAGGCCCGCATCGCTGACGCCTTGCAGAGCCTGGGTCTGGCCGAACGCGCGCACGACCGTGTCCGCGAACTGTCCGGCGGCAACCGGCGCAAGGTGGAACTGGCGCGGGCGCTGATCCACCGTCCGGCCGTGCTGCTGATGGACGAAGCCACGGTGGGTCTGGACCCGGCCTCACGACGCCACCTGCTGAACGAGGTGCTGGCCCTGCGCGCGAACGGCGTCGCCGTGCTGTGGGCCTCGCATCTGGTCGATGAAGCCGAGGCGGCCGATCGCGTGATCGTGCTGCACAAGGGAAAGATTCTGGCGGAAGGGTCGCCGCAGGCACTGGTCGACGCCACCGGCGCCGACTCGCTCGCTGCGGCCTTCCTGCAGATGACGGGAGGCACCGAAGCCGCCACCCCAAGTTTGGAGTAGGACCACGGCAACACCCGAAGAAGTACCACCATCGAGGAGACAATCACAATGAGCCATGAACAATCCGCCCCCTCCCTGAAACGCATCGCCGGCGCACTGGCCACCGGGCTGCTGCTCTCGCTGCCCCTGGGTACCGCCGTGGCCAAGGACACCGGCTACATCTTCGTCAGCAGCGAGAACGACAACGCGGTGACGGTGCTGGACGGCAAGACCCACGCCGTGGTGAAGACCATCGCGACCGGCGAGCGTCCGCGCGACATGAAGCTCAACGCGGCGCGCGACAAGCTCTACGTCATCGCGTCCAACTCGGAGCGGGTCGATATCATCGACATCGCCAGACTTGCGGTCGAGCGCTCGGTGGACGTCGGCGAGGACCCCGAGATGTTCGACCTGAGCAAGGACGGCAGCCGCTTCTACGTCTCGAACGAGGAAGACGCCAAGGTGTCGGTGATCGACATCGCCGCCAACAAGGTCCTGGCCGAGATCGAGGTGGGCGAGGAGCCCGAGGGCGTGATGATCAGCCCCGACGGCAGGAAGCTCTACGTCACCTCCGAAGTGGCCAACATGGTGCACGTCATCGACACCGCCACCAACGAGGTCAAGGCCAACATCGTCGTCGGCAACCGTCCGCGCCGCTTCGCCGCCACGCCGGACGGCAGCGAGGTCTGGGTGACGAACGAACTCGGCGGCTCGGTCACCATCCTCGACGGCGTCAAGGACGCGATCAAGGGCACCGTCTCCTTCACGCCCAAGGGCTTCCGCGCCGACGACGTGACGCCGGTCGGCATCACGATGACGCGCGACGGCAAGACGGCCTACGTGACGCTCGGCCGCGCCAACCACTTCGCCGTGGTCGACGTCGCCAGCCGCGCGGTCAAGGACTACGTGCTGGTCGGCCAGCGCGCCTGGGGTGCGACGCTGAACCGCGATGAAAGCCTGCTGTTCGTGGTCAACGGCCTGTCGGACGACGTTTCCATCATCGACACCAAGAGCAGCAAGGTGATCAAGTCGGTGCCGGTCGGCCGCGTGCCGCACACCGCGGTGATCGACGACTGACCTGCGTATGTCCCGCACCGCAGCCCGCTTGGCGGCTGCGGTGCGGGGCTCCCATCGCCGACACCGGGCTGCAAACGCGCCCGCACCTCCAACGACCTGCCCAGAGGCCGCACCATGTCTCTCCGCCGACTGCTCCACGCCAGCGCCTTCGCCGCGGCCACCCTGTGCGCCAGCCTGCCGGCTGCCGCCGAAACCGTCCGCTTTGCTTTCCTCGAACTCGACCGCAACCCCGCCTACGACGACAAGCGCACCTTCTTCCGTACGCTGTCGCAGCCGTTTGGCTCGCCGGTCGTCGGCGCCGAAGTGGCCCTGCGCGAAGCGCGTTTCGTCGGCCAGGCGCTGAAGCTCGAGTTCGCGCTCGAGCGCGCGAAAGGGGCGGACGCCGCCGCGCTGATCGCCGAGGCCAAGCGGTTGCAGGCTACCGGCGTGCGCTACTTCCTGGTCGACGCGCCGGGTGCCGTCGTCGCCGAGCTGGCGAAGGCCACGCGCGGCAGCGAGATGGTGCTGTTCAACGTGTCGGCGGCTGACGATGCGCTGCGCCAGGCCCAATGCCAGCCCCATCTGTTCCACACCCTGCCGAACCACGCCATGCAGTCCGACGCAATGGCCCAGTACCTCGTGTCGCGCAAGTGGCGTTCGGTGCTGCTGCTCGAAGGCCCGCTGGCCGACGACAAGCTGATCTCGGCGGCCTTCGAGAACTCGGCCCGGCGGCTCGGCATCAAGATCGTCGACAAGCGCCAGTTCGTGCTGAGCAACGATCCGCGCCAGCGCGAGCAGGGTAACGTCGCGCTGCTCACCGCCGGCAAGGACTATGACGCAATCTTCGTCGCCGATTCGGACGGCGAGTTCGCCCGCGGCGTGCCCTACCGCACGGTGCTGCCGCGTCCGGTGGTGGGCGCCGAAGGGCTGGTGGCCGAAGCCTGGCACTGGGTTTGGGAGCGCCACGGCGCGCCGCAACTCACCAGCCGCATGGTCAAGCAAGGCGGCCGCCATCCCGGCAGCGGGGACTGGGCCGCATGGATCGCCGTGAAGGCGGTCGTCGAATCGGTGGTGCGGACCAACAACGCCCCCTTCGCGCAGCAGGTCGCCTACCTCGCCGGCGACGAGATCACCATCGATGGCTTCAAGGGCAACAAGCTGGGCTTCCGCCCCTGGGACCGCCAGTTGCGCCAGCCCATCCTGCTCGCTACCCACAACGCGGTTGTCGAGCGCGCACCGATCCAGGGCTTTCTGCATCAGACCAACAACATGGACACCCTCGGCTTCGACCAGCGTGACAGCCAGTGCAAGCCGTAACCGACACGTGACGCCACACCCGAGCATCCGATCCCTCACCAAACCCGCCGGAGTCGCCCGATGAACCCGCGCCATGCGCTGCTCGCCCTGCAGGCCGTCACCAGCCGCGAAGTCGCCAAGTTCCTCCGTCAGGGCGGGCGGCTGGCGTCGGCACTGGTGCGACCGCTGCTGTGGCTGGTGGTGTTCGCCGCGGGCTTCCAGAACGTGTTCGGTGTGTCGATCATCCCGCCCTACGAGACCTACGTCCCGTACCAGACCTACATCGTGCCCGGCCTGCTCGGCATGGTGCTGCTCTTCAACGGCATGCAGTCTTCGCTGGCCATGGTCTACGACCGCGAGATGGGGGTGATGCGGCTGTTGCTGACCGCGCCGCTGCCACGCTGGTACCTGCTGTTCTGCAAGCTGCTGGCCGGCACGCTGCTGTCGGTACTGCAGGCCTACGTCTTCCTGATCATCGCCGCGCTGTTCGATGTCGGCGTGCCCCTGTCGGGCTGGCTGTACGCGCTGCCGGTGCTCGTACTTGCGGGGATGATGCTGGGTGCGCTCGGCCTGCTGCTGTCCGTGCATGTGAAGCAACTGGAGAACTTCGCCGGCACCATGAACTTCGTGATCTTCCCGATGTTCTTCCTGTCGCCTGCGCTGTACCCGCTGTGGAAGCTCGAGGAGTCCGGCGCCACGGTGATCCATTTCCTCGCCACCTGGAACCCGTTCACCCACGCCGTCGAGGCCGTGCGTTTCGCGCTCTACGGCCAGTGGTCGCTGCAATCGCTGGCCGTCGTCGCCGGCTGCCTGGCGGCCTTCTTCACGCTGGCGGCCTGGGGTTACGACCCGCAGCGCGGCATGCTCAAGCGCAGTGGCGGCAAGCCCGGCTAGGAGTCTGCGCGGCAGAAGCCAAGCGTCGGTGAGTTAAGTCCTCCCGGGCGTTTCGGGGCCGGTAGACTGTCGAGATGACGAGCTATCTGCCCTATTGCCCGCAGCAGCAGATGCTGCTGCCCCAGGCGCTGCAGGAGTGGCTACCCGAAGGCCACTTGGCGTACTTCATCAGCGACGCGGTCGACGGGTTGGACCTGAGCGCGTTCCACGCCCGGTATGCCGGTGGCGGACCGCGCAACCAGCCGTTTCATCCGGCCATGATGGTCAAGGTGCTGCTGTATGCGTACGCCACGGGCGTGTTCAGTTCGCGCAAGATCGCGCGCAAGCTGCACGAGGATGTGGCGTTCCGGGTCCTGGCGGCAGACAACTTCCCGGCCCACCGCACGCTGAGCGACTTTCGCGCTGTCCATTTGAAGGAGCTGAGCGAGTTGTTCGTGCAGGTGGTACGACTGGCCCGCGAGATGGGGCTGGTCAAGCTCGGGACGGTGGCCATCGACGGCACCAAGGTCAAGGCAAACGCCAGCCGCCACAAGGCGATGAGTTACGGCCATATGGTGAAGGCGGAGGCCGAGTTGAAACGGCAGATCGAGGCGCTGCTCAATCGGGCCAAGGCCGCCGACGACGCCGAGCGGAACGAGCCCGAGCTGGATGTGCCGGCCGAGATCGCGCGGCGCGAGGCGCGGCTGACGGCGATTGCTGAAGCCCGGGCGCGGCTCGAGCAGCGCCAGCGCGAGGCCGATCAGGCGCGCGGGCGCAGCGACGATGACGACCGTCGCCCGCGCGGCGGTGACGGCAAACCGAAGGGCGGGCGCTACAAGCGCGACTTTGGAGTGCCCGAGGACAAGGCGCAGGAGAACTTCACGGATCCGGACAGCCGCATCATGAAGCGCGCCGGCGGCGGGTTCGATCCGAGCTACAACGCCCAGACGGCGGTCGACGAGACCGCCCACATCATCGTGGCGGCCGAACTGACCAACAACGCCAGCGACGCCGGGCAACTGGCGGGGGTACTGCAGGCCGTGCGCGACAACGTCGAACAACGACCGCGCCAGGCGCTGGCCGACACCGGCTACCGCTCGGAGCAAACGTTCCGGGAACTCGACGGGTGCGGGACCGAACTGGTGGTGGCGCTGGGCCGGGAAGGCAAGCGCCGACTCGGTTTCGACCGCGAACGCAATCCGCACACCGCACAGATGGCCGACAAGCTCGAGAGCGAGGCGGGCAAGAGCGCCTACCGAAAACGGAAATGGATCGCCGAACCGCCCAACGGCTGGATCAAGAACGTGTTGGGATTCCGGCAGTTCAGCCTGCGGGGCCTGGAGCGCGTCAAAGCGGAGTGGAAGCTCGTCTGTATGGCGCTGAACCTGCGCAGGATGAGCACATTGAGGACGGCATGACGGGAAAAGGGGGCAAACCTGTCCCCGTTGCCGTCCGGCATGCGCGCCGCGACGTCGCAAAGCAACTTAACCACGGCCTCAGTCTCTTGCCGCACCTCTCGGTTCGCCAATCGTTCTGCTAAAAAACACGCTCTGGAGTTCTGCCGCGCAGACTCCTAGCGTGCCGCCGAGGCGTGCCGGAGACACGCCCCCTGCAGGTCAAATGGCACGCCGCTTGCGTAATGCCGCATGTCGACGCAGTCGACATCCCGAGGACACACAACCAGAACGGAGGAGCAATGGGCGTAAGCAAGAGGCAGTTCCTGCTGGTGGTGCTGGGCACGGCGCTGGCCGGCACGGCATCCGCACACGGGCCATCGCGGCTCAAGGTCGAACTCGGCATCGACATTGCCGCACCGGCCGACAAGGTCTGGGCCCGCATCGGCAATTTCCAGGACATGTCCTGGCATCCCGCGGTGGCCAGTTCCAGCGGCAACGGCGGCAACGCGGCCGAGGCCACACGTGTGCTGGTGCTGAAGGGCGAAGGCAAGCCGACGATCGAGGAGGCCCTGCGTCGACACGACCCAGCCGGGATGAGCTACGCGTACAAGATCACCAAGGTCGATCCTGCCGTGCTGCCGGTGAACAACTACGCCTCGACCCTGTCGGTGGAGTCGACGGGCGAGGGTAAGAGCCGCGTGACCTGGAAGGGCGCGTTCTACCGCGGCTATCCCAACAACGACCCGCCACCCGAGCAGAACGACGACGCCGCGATCAAGGCCGTCACCGGCGTCTACCAGGGGGGACTGGATGCGCTGAAGGCGGAGTTCGAAGGAGGCGCGAAGTAAGCGCATCGCGGGTTCCATGGGGGAGGGCGGCATGACCGCCCAACCCGCCCTGCACGGCCCCCGCTCGGCGACAAGCCTGCCGGCGTGGCGTCCGACTGCAAGCGTCGGCGCGCACTGGAAGCGGTTCGCGCGCTTGCGGGCGCTTCATCCTTCCGTGCGCGACCGCGTCGCAACAAATCCGCGCTCGATGGAGACCCTCGTCACACCTGAAGGCCGAACGCAGGGCGTACCGTGTGGGGGCGTGTGGGATAATCGCGGCCCTTTGAAGCGAACATGGAACAGGCTCGATGGAGCGGAAGTCACTCAGGACGCGCCTGACCTTGGGCGTACTCAGCGCCGTGGCGTTCTCGCTGCTGGCGATGACCTGGGTTGTCAGCCGCGACCTGCGCATCAACATGGAAGCGGCGATCTCGGCGCAGCAGTACTCGACCGTGTCACTCATCGCGGCCGAGATCGATCGCTCCGTCCGTGAACGCCTCGACCTGCTGCATGAGCTGTCGCGCACGATCACCCGAGACGATGAGGGCGGGGACGGCATCAAGCTTCACCTGCTCGAGCGGCAGGGGCCGCTGCTGCGACTGTTCAACCTGGGCGTAGTCGTCACCGACGCGCGCGGCATCGCCGTCGCCAGCATCCCGGAAGGACGCATCCAGGTCGGCACCGACTACGGCACATTCGCCTTTACCGAGGAGGTCGTGCAGCACGGCCGCAGCGTGGTGACCGAGCCGCTGCACGGCAAGAGCACGGGTCTCATCGTGATCGCGATGGCCGTGCCGATCACTGCAGCCGACGGCACGATCCTCGGGACGATGGTCGGCGTCATCAACCTCGAACAGCCGAATTTCCTCGACGAGATCAGCACCGCCAAGTACGGACTCACGGGTGACTTCGTGCTGACGGCACCGGTCTCGCGCATCACCATCGCCTCATCCGACCGCCGCCGCACGCTCCAGCCCGGTCCCGAGCCGGGCATCAACCCGATCTACGACCGCTACATCGAGGGCTTCGAAGGCTCGGGGATCGCGGTGAGCTCGCGCGGCGTGGAGGAGCTGACCTCCTCGAGTCGCATCCCGACGACCGGCTGGCTGATGCAGTCCGTGCTGCCGACGAGCGAGGCCTTCGCGCCCATCCATGCGCTGCAGCACCGGATCGCCCTCAGCTCCGTCGTCATCATGCTCGTCGTCGGCGGGCTGGCGTGGCTGTGGGTGCGCGGCCAGCTGCGGCCCCTGAAGGCGGCTGCGGCAAGACTCGGCGACATGGGGCAGGGCATCCTGCCGCGGCAGGCGCTGCCGGTGCGCCACAACGACGAGATCGGGCAGCTGACCAGCGCGTTCAACGACCTGCTCGGCAGGATCGAGCAGCAGGAAGCGCAGGCCATCGAGATCGTGTCGAACCGCCGCCTGCGCAAGATCCTGCAGAACGTGCCCGGCATGGTGTTCCAGTACCGCCGCCAACCCGGGGGCCAGGACGCCTTCCTGTTCGCCAGCGAAGGCGCGATGGCGATCTATGGCGTCCCCGCCGACGCCGTGATGGCCGATGCGCTGCTGATCCGTGACCTGATGCTCGAGGACGACAAGGAGCGCCTGTTCGGTTCGATGGCGTGCTCCGCAGAGCAGATGATCCGCTGGCAGGTCGACTACCGCATCCGGCGCGAGGACGGCCGTATCCACTGGCTACGGGTCGATGCCTTGCCCGAACGCGATCCCGAGGGCGTGGTGACCTGGTTCGGCGTCGTGACCGACATCACCACGACCAAGCAGATGGAAGCCGAGCTGCGCATCGCCGCAACCACCTTCCAGAGCCACGAAGGCCTGTTCATCACGGACACGCAGGGCGTGATCCTGCGGGTGAACCGCGCCTTCAGCGAGATCACCGGTTACACCGAGCAGGAGGTGATCGGCCGCACGCCGTCCATCCTGCGCTCGGGCCGCCACGATTCGTCCTTCTACGCCCAGATGTGGCAACAGCTGGCGCAGGCGGGCGTGTGGTCGGGCGAGATCTGGAACAAGCGCAAGTCGGGCGAGGTGTACCCGGAATGGGTGACGATTTCCGCCGTCAAGGATGCAGACGGCACGATCAGCCATTACGTCGCTGCGTTCCGCGACATCACCGAGCGCAAGGAGACCGAAGAGCGCATCTACCGCCTCGCGTACTTCGATGCGCTGACGAACCTGCCCAACCGGCGCCTGCTCGGCGACCGCATCCAGCACGCCATCGTGTCGAGCCAGCGCAGCCATGAATGCTGCGCCCTGTTCTTCCTCGACATCGACCACTTCAAGCTGCTCAACGACACCAAGGGGCACGATGTCGGCGACCGCCTGCTCGCCGACATCGCCATGCGCCTCACTGCCGCCCTGCGCAATGAGGACACGGTGGCGCGGCTCGGCGGCGACGAGTTCGTCGTGATGCTCGAGCGCCTCAGCACCGATCCGCGGCTCGCGGCCGCGTCGGCGGCCCTGGTCGCCGAAAAGCTGCGCGCGGTCATCGCCGAGCCCTACGACCTCGACGGCTATCGTCACCTGACGACCTCGAGCATCGGCGTCACGATCTTCCAGGGCGAGGGGCAGCAGGTCGATGCCCTGCTCAAGCAGGCGGACGTAGCCCTGTATGAAGCGAAGGCCGCCGGGCGCAATACGGCGCGCTTCTTCGACCCCGCGATGCAGCACCAGATCAACGAACGGCTCGCCCTCGAGGCCGCGTTGCGCGAAGCCATCGAACAGCGGCGCCTGGCCTTGTGGTATCAGCCGCAGGTGGACGCCGGCGGCACCACGCTCGGAGCCGAGGCGCTGCTGCGCTGGATCGACAAGGACGGCCGGATCATTCCGACTGACCGCTTCATCCCGCTGGCCGAGGAAACCGGGCTGATTCATCCGATCGGCCGCTTCGTCCTGCACGCGGCCTGCCAGCAGCTCGCCGCCTGGGCGAGCGATCCCCGGCTGTCGGAGATCGTCCTGGCGATCAACATCAGCGCCCGCCAGTTCGCGGAACCGGATTTCGTGACCGAACTGCAGGCCATGCTGGCCGAGCATCACGTTCCCCGGGGGCGACTGAAACTCGAGCTGACCGAAAGCGTGGTGCTGGAGCGCGTCGATGAGGCCGTGCAGCGCATGCAGCAGCTCAGGGCGCTCGGGCTGCTGTTCGCGCTGGACGATTTCGGCACGGGCTATTCGTCGCTCTCGTACCTGAAGCGCCTGCCGGTCGACCAGGTGAAGATCGACAAGGCCTTCGTGCGCGACGTCTGCGAGGATGCGGGTGACGCCGCCATCGCCCGGACCATCGTGACCCTGGGCCATGTGCTCGGGATCTCGATCATCGCCGAAGGCGTGGAGACGGAGGCGCAGCTCGACTTCCTGCAGGCCTGCGGCTGCGACGCCTACCAGGGCTACCTGTTCGGCAAGCCGATGCCGGTGAGCCAGTTCGAACGCTTCGCCGCTGCCGCTGCCGTGGCCACTGCCTGAACGCTCGCCCGCGCCCGGCAGGCCGTCTCAGTACCGGAAGCTGCGCGCCTCGAGCTCGAGGTAGCGATGATGGACATTGCGCCGATGGATGGCCGGGTAGCCTGCCCAGTCGCGGTAGGCCAGGAAAGCCGCATCCGTTTCGGCGGCATTGATCGTCTCCTGCAGCGATGCGCCGTCGTTCAGCCGCGCTTCGACGAAACGCTCGAGGGTCGCGAGGTAGCCGTCCAGCGCCTTCAGCAAGCCTGTGTCGCCCGGCGCCCCGTAGCCGGGCACGATGAGGCGTGGTGACAGGGTCGCAATCCGGGCGAGGGTTTCCCGCCATGCGTCGAGGCGCGCATCGCGTACTTCCGGGATGCGCCGTTCGGTAACGACTGCGCCGGAAAAGAGCACCCCGGCGCGGCGATCGAACACCATCAGGTCGCCGGGCGCGCTGCTCCAGCCCGGGGCAATCAGTTCGACGGGATGCGTGCCCAGCTCGATCCGTGTGTCCGCCGCTATCGGACGATCCGGCGCCACGACCCGCGTGCCGGCCATTGCCTCGTCACCGAGCAGCGCGCGCAGGTTCTCCAGGCACTGCTCGCAGCGCTGCGAAAGCAGCCTCGCCGCGGCCTCGTCTGCCACGACCGGAACCCCCTGATCGGAGAACGCCGCCGCGCCAAGCACGAACTCCGGCAGCGGCTGGGTCAGCACCAGCATGGCCGTGCGCCTGCCCGGCGCCGCTTCCGCCACCCGTGCGAGCAGCTGCCGGCCATGGGCGTACGAGGTGCCCGCATTGACCACGAGCACGGCGTCGTCGCCGACGATGAAGCCAAGGTTGCCGACCTCGCCATGGTTCTGCCGGCTGGCCTCATTCCTGCTACCGATCAGGACGTGGTTGCCGGGCGCGAGCTCGACCGAACGCACGAGGTCGGCCGATGCGGCCGCAGCAAGCAGCCCGAGCATCGTCCCGCCCAGCCAGCGCAACACTCCGTGCCGCATGCGCATCACAAGCGGCACATCGATCGGCCTTCGTAACGGAGCTTTCATCCCATGCCACGACCCGCCATCCATCGCCTGCTCCCCTGGCTTGCCAGCCTGGCCCTGGCCTTGCCGACCAGCGTCAGCGCCCAACCCGCGGAGGCCACGCTCGCCGTGCTCGACTTCGACCTCATCGAGGAGCACGTCGAGCCCGGCCAGGCCGCCGACATGCGTCGTCGCGTCCTGCGCATGGAGGAGATGCTGGCGCAGGGGCTGGCCGAACGGGGGCTGTACCGTGTGGTCGAGCTTGGCGAGGCACGCACGCGCCTCGCGGAACTGCGTCGGCAGCAGGAACACATGCATCGTTGCGGCGCCTGTCAGGTCGAGATGGGCCGTGCAGTGGGGACGAAGTACGTCGTCGCCGGCTGGGTGCAGAAGGTGAGCAATCTGATCCTCAACATCAACATCGAACTGCGCGAGGTCGCAAGCGACCGCGTGGTGCTGAACAAGTCGGTCGACATCCGTGGCAACAACGACCGCGCCTGGGAGCATGGCATGCGCTTCCTGCTGCGCGATTTCGCGGAAAAGCGGGCGGCCAACCCTGACTATGGGTTGTAGCCGGGACCGCAGCGCGTCCAGCTGCGCTCACGAGCCCGGCTGCAGGCGCACGGCCGTATCGAAGCGCAGGTCATCGGTATCGACGACCTCCGCGCGCAGCTCGCCTTCCCCCTCCGGCACGAAGTAGAAACGGAAATTGGGATTCTCGCTGATCGAGAAATCCACCTCTGCCGTGAGGATGGGCTTGCCGGCGTAGCTCACGTCGATCCGCCGCACGAAATGCGCCGGCGTGAAGTGGCGGGTGAGCTGGTCCATGACCAGGCCCGAGTTGTTCGGGTGGCTGATCATCAACTGCGCCAGCACGGGCTGCCGTGCGCGCATGTCGCCATCCACGCGGAAGCGCATCTTGCCCAGCGTGGCCATGGCCGCCGCCTGGTCCTTGCCCGGCGGCGCCGAGCAGCCGCCCGAGGCCTTGACGAAGCGGGTGCTCATCATCAGTTCGCCGGTGTTCAGTTCCGCGATGGCGCGCACATGCGTGTAGGCATCCACCCGCACGCGCGTCTCGATGTCGGCCTTGCCGCTGTCCGGGGTGAAGGTGAACACCGCGCCGACGGGCGAGGGGTTGTTGTCGATCACCAGCCACAGCTTGCGCACGTAGCGCTCGGGCGTCTGCTCGAAGCGGGTCGATACGGAGATCGGTACGATGGCCGCATCCTCCGCCCGCACCGGGGCTTCGAGGCCGATCTGGGAATCGTCGCCGGTCGCGATCGGCCGCTGCTGGAACAGGCTGGTACGCAGTTGCTGCCACACCGGGCTCGCGTCCGGGTCCTCGGCATTCGCGCCTTGTGCGGCGGCGGTATGGGGCAACGTGCCGAGCAGGAACAGGGCGAGCAGCACCACTGCCGCGGCGAGCGAGAGAGGCCGCTGCGTCGCGCGTGCGCGGAGCGGGCCAAAAAGGGTGAGGGCGTTCATGTGACCTCCAAGTCAGTCTTCCCACTCGAGCTCGGCGAAACTGGCGGTGACGTTGCGACGGTGGAAGGCGTCGACCAGCCGCCAGCCCGCGGGCGCCGGGATCGACGCCACCGCCTCGCCAATCGTGCGCCCGGCGCGGATCGCCTCCCGCACCTGGTCACGCAGCGACTCGAGATACGTGCGCTGCGGCACGACCGCTGCGGGCCAGTCGGCACTGACCGCACCGTGGCCCGGCACGACACGGGCGGCCGGAAGACCTTCGAGTACGGAGAGCACCTCCAGCCAGCCAAGCAATTTGCCGTCCACGACCGGAAGATGGGTGACAAACACCAGATCACCCGCAAAGAGGGTGCCTGTGGCCGGGTCGTGGACCGTCAGGTCATTGTCGGTGTGCGCCGTCGGCCAGGCGCGCAGTTCGATCGCGCGATTGCCGAGATCGAGTTGCACACGGTCGGCCACCTGCAGGTCGGGATAGACGATCAGCCCGACGTCGCGAGGGACGCCAGAGTCGCGCTCGAGCGCGGCAAGGTGGGCGGGCGCACGCGCCGTCAGCGCCGCGGTGAGGCGCGCATGGCCGACGAACTGCGGGCGGTCGGCCCCCGTTGCGGCGAAGGCGCGATTGCCGAGCACGTGATCGGGATGCACGTGGGTGTTGATGACGTAGCACACGGGCCGTGTGGTCCGTTGCGCAACCGCCCGCAGCAGCGCTTCGCCGAGGGCTGGCGACCCGCCGGTGTCGATGACCGCGACGCAGTGCTCGCCGATGATGAAGCCAAGGTTGGCGACGTCCGCGTTCTCGGCTTCGCCCCATGCGGCATGCCGTCCTTCATGCACGAAGACGCCGGGCGCAATTTCGCGCATGGGCAGGTCGCGGGCCGCCTGCGCCGACGCGGACGCCAGCAGCAGGCCCGCGACAAGGAGCAGAATCCGCCGCCCGCCCTGCACGTTCATGGCGTCGCTACCGGCTGGTCATGGCTAGTCGACCTTGATGAAGCACGCCTTCATGGCGGCCTTCTGGATTGCGCCGAATTCGCGCGCAACCTTCTGCTCCTGCTTGTTGGCGCGGATGTAGCCGCCGCGCTCTCCGCCGATCGAGCGTGCATCGCTGGAGGTCTTCATGGCCATGTACTGCTCGTGGCCCATCTGCCCGGCGATGCGGTCGAGCGCGCACGAGCACTTGCTCACCATCTCGTAATGCCCGCCGTCCGGATGCTCGCGCATGCACTCATGCACCCACAACACGCGATCGAGGGTCGGAAAATCGTTGGCCTGGACCGCGGTGGCCGGCAGCATCACGCCGGCCAGCACCATCAGGGAAAGAAGTCGTTTCATCAGCTGGCCTTTGCAACAGGGTTTGCGGTCGGGACGGGCAGGGTGCCGCCGTCGATAACCATCTCCTCGAGGATCAGCGGCTCGGCGGTCGATCCGGCCGGTCCGCTGCGCGTGCGGATGCCGAACACCCCGCCGGGCACCGCGTCGGACAACAGGAAGACGTACTCCTTGCCCGCATACTGCTCGAAGCGATCACGACTCGGGTCCGCAAGGTAGGGCGAAATGGCGATCTCCTGCCCCGCGATACGCTGGCCCTGGTAGTCGAACTGCGCATCGCGCACCCGGGCATCGTTGTAGATCGCCATGCGGATGCGCTTGCGGAAATGGTTGGGCTGGCCCTTGGTCAGCCGCTGCATGTCACGCACGTCGCGCTCGAGGAAGTACAGGATGACGGGATTGCCCTCGGCATGCTCGATGTCGGGCAGCACGACCCGACGCTCCGCACTGAGGAACTCGCCGCGTCCGGCGCAGCACGCACCATTCGGTTCGCGCTCCAGATGAATCGCCACCTTGTCGTCGAATCCGGCCTCCGCCGTTCCGCCCTTGTGAAAACGGTAGTGGAGGGTGGAGGGCGGCGACACGTTGCGCAGGTGATGGGTCATGAACAGGCTGCGTTCGGCCACCGAGTAGTCCTGCGCGTCCGCCGCGTGTGCGACGCTGACGCTGGCAAGGTTGTCGCCGGCGAGATTGAGACCGGCGCAGAGCGCAAGCAGGCAGAGGCCTCGGGCGGACCGTGCGAACATGGGCGAGTGAGTGGGTGAAGAAGGCATCGCGGATCGAACCTCGTTTTTCCGGCACAGGGAATCAAGCGTCAGGGCCCGCCAGCGGCAGGCCCCGCCTCAGTACACGATCGGATTCAGCTGCTCGTCGACAAGCGGCACGTGATAGGCCTTGAGAATGCGGTCGAGGTCCTCCTTGTGCCGATCGATCAGAGCCTCGATCTGCTTCTTCCACTCGGGCTCGCCATAACGGACGCCCATCGCGATCTCGAAATCGAACTTGATGCCCGGTTCCGATTTCAGCGGCACCACGACAAGCTCCATGTCCTTGATCTTGTCGGCGTAGTAGGCGGCAACCGGCCCCCACAGGATCGCGACGTCGATCGTGCCCTTGACGAGATCCTTGTCGATCATCCAGCCGGGGTAATGCTCGGCCACCACGTCGACGGTCGCGTAGGGCACGCCCTGGTCCACCAGATCATGACGGGCCAGCCACTTCGAGGCCGGCGACTTGTCGTACAGGCCGATCTTCAGCGCCCTGAGCTTGGCCGGATCGAGACGCAGGAAATCCTCGCCGGTCTTCACCTCGTCCAGCCCCTTGCCCTTGGGGAACACCAGCGCATAGGTCGAGCGGTAGTAAGGCTTGGTGCCCGACACCTGGTCGAAGCCCGCGGGTACGCCGAGCATCACGTCGCAACGGAAGTCCTCGCCGGGCAGCTTGTAGCGCAAGGTGTTGCGCACGAAGGCAAAGCGCTGCGGGTAGGAGTAGTACTTGACGGGCACGCCCAGGCTTCCCGCGAACAGTTCGGCAATGCGGTTCTCCAGCCCCTCGCCCTTCTCGTTGGAAAAGGGCATGTTCGCCGGGTCCTGGCAGACCCTGAACTCCTTGGGCGCGCTTTCGGTGGCCGACGCCGCGCCGGCACCGAACATGGCCAGCCCGGCCCCCAGCGTGACCAGCCAAACGCGCAGGTTGCGGGCGGTGTGCGACCCCGTTGGTGCGTCTGTCATCATGCGCAGACCTCCTTGTCGGCCCTCGTCATTCGATCGGCTGCACACGGGCGGA
Organism: Thauera sp. 63; assembly: GCF_000310165.2. Classification (NCBI taxonomy): domain Bacteria; kingdom Pseudomonadati; phylum Pseudomonadota; class Betaproteobacteria; order Rhodocyclales; family Zoogloeaceae; genus Thauera; species Thauera sp. 63. Next base: position 113,641 of record NZ_AMXC01000001.1, on the reverse strand, counting down.
GGTGATCGCGCCGTCCGAGCGCCCCTTGAGGTAGGCGTAGAGGTGATCGATGTTGTCCATCACCCGCGCGTCGTTCTTGAAGCTCTGCATGCCCTTGTCGAGGCGACCTTCGGTGACGGTCGTGACGAACTCCTCCTTGGTCAGCCTCTTCAGGCTCTCGATCAGCGACGGGCCGACCATGCCTTCCTGGTTCGCACCGTGGCAGCGATCGCAGGCGGCAGCCCGCCAGGCGCGGAAACCCTTCAGCGTATCGGGGTCGACCTTGTTGCCATCGACGACCGTGTACAGCGGCTTGCCATTGTCGGCCGGCTTGGCATCCGCTGCGTGCAGCGGTACGGCGAGGGCGAGGGCGGCAAGTGCAAGGGTGTTGATCAAACGCATACGTATTCCTCCGGATGTCCGGTCGGGGCCCGTGCAGGCCCCGCCGGCATGCAAGCGGGGAGCGGCGCCCCCGCGGGCGCTGCGGCGGACCGGAGTCCGCCGCAATCAGGGCTCAGTCGGGCAGGGCGAAGACGGTCAGCGACCCACCCAGCTCGGTGTATTGGCTCAGTTCGCGATAGCCGCCCACCGCACCCAGGCCATCGGTGTCCTTCTCGAGACTGGCCGCCATGCCGATGCCGGCCCAGCCGCCGATGCCCGAGAACACGCCGAGGTACTGCTTGCCCTTGTGTTCATAGCTGAACACGTTGCCGATGATCCCGGACGGGGTCTTGAACTTGAACAGTTCCTTCGTGATGTCCTTGGCATCGACGCACTTCAGGTAGCCTTCCAGCGTGCCGTAGCACGAGATGCCGCCCGCAGTGTTGAGCACGCCGCTCCACACCGAGAACTTCTCGGACTTGGACTGCACGATCTTGCCCGCGCTCGCATCCCAGGTGATGAAGTTGCCCATGCCGCCGTGGCTGTCCGGTGCGGGGAACATCGACAGCGTGGCGCCGACATAGGGCTGGCCGGCGACGTAATCGACCTCGAACGGCTCGTAGTCCATGCAGACGTGGTTGGTCGGCACGTAGAACAGCTTGGTGTTCGGGTCGAAGGCTGCGGGCTGCTGGTCCTTGGTGCCCAGTGCAGCGGGACAGATGCCCTTCACGTTGACGTCCGGGCCGTGTTCCGGGTTGGTGTGCTTGGACGTGGAGTACTTGGCGACCACCTGAGGCCGGCCGGTCTTCATGTCGACGTGCGAGGCCCAGTTCACCTTCGGGTCGTACTTCTCTGCCACCAGCAGTTCGCCGGTCACGCGGTCCAGCGTGTAGGCGAAGCCGTTGCGGTCGAAGTGCACCAGCGCCTTGGTCGGCTTGCCCTTGACGTCGATGTCGGCAAGGATCATTTCATTGACGCCGTCGAAGTCCCACTCGTCGTGCGGCGTCATCTGATAGACCCACTTCGCAACGCCGGTGTCGAGGTCGCGGGCGAAGATGGTCATCGACCACTTGTTGTCACCCGGACGTTGCGTCGGGTTCCAGGTCGAGGGGTTGCCGGTGCCGTAATAGACCATGTTGGTGGCCTTGTCGTAGCTGAACCAGCCCCAGGTCGTGCCACCGCCGGTCTTCCACTGGTCGCCCTGCCAGGTCTTCAGCGACGAATCCTTGCCGACCGGCGCCATCTTGCCGTCCGTCCAGGTCATCGTCTTCTCGGGGTCCATCAGCATTTCGGCGTCGGGCCCCGTGCTGTAGCCCTTCCAGACCTGCTTGCCGGTGTTGATGTCGTAGGCGGCGAGGAAGCCGCGCACGCCCCACTCACCACCCGAGATGCCGGTAATGACCTTGTTGCCGAACACATGGGGCGCCTGGGTATTGACCGCGCCCAGCTTCGGATCGCCATTGACCACGCTCCACAGCACCTTGCCGGACTTGGCGTCGAGCGCGAGCAGGGTGGAGTCCGCCTGCTGCAGGAAGATCTTGCCTTCGGCGTAGGCCAGGCCGCGATAGACGGTATCGCAGCACATCTGCGAGATCACGAACGGGTCCTGCTTGGGTTCGTACCGCCATACGATCTTCTGCGTGTCGAGATCGATCGCGAAGACCTTGTTGGGGAAGGGCGAATGCACGTACATCATGCCGTCGATAACGAGCGGCGAGCCTTCATGGCCGCGCAGCACGCCGGTGGAGAACATCCACGCGACCTGCATCTTGCCCACGTTGTCCTTGTTGATCTGGTTGAGCTTGCTGTACCGCTGGTTGAACATGTCGCCGGCTTGCGCCGCCCAGTTCTTCGGATTGGCCATCTTGCTTTCGAGGTCGGCGTTCGCCAGTGCGAGTCCCGGCATTGCGAGCAGAAGTGCAGCGATCAGCGCCGGACTGCGCCGGGCAGGAATCCCTAGTTGCTTCATTTTTGTCTCCTCGTTTATTTGACGTTTTGCGCTCGCCACCTTGAAGGCCCGAGACCCGCCGCGCATGCGGGGCCGGTGCGACCAGTCATTCCGGCGTACCCCGTCCGATGCAAAGCACGTGCCAACTGTCACTAAGCAGTAAGATTCGGGCCCGGCGGACCGTCCGCGGGGTTCTGGCCCCCCACCCGGCCTATGCGAGCGGATGTGATTTTTCGCACGGACAGACCATGCCGGTCATGCGTGTTGCAATACGGTTCAAGTGCTTCGTTTTGACACAGGAGTCACGATGTCCCCGTCGCGGCAAGCCTTTTCAACGCTCGAACCGGCCGTCCCCCTCGCGGCCGGCGGATCGCCCGACCGACCGACCCTCGTGATCGCTGCGACGTCTGCGAGACTGCTTGCCGAGGCGGCACGGGCGTCGGGGTTCGAGGTGATCGCCATTGACGTCTTCGGCGACGTGGATACGCGCGCGGCGGCACGGACATGGATGCCGCTCGGCATCCCCGGCCGCCTGGCGCCGGAGGAGGGCAGGCTCGTCGCCGCGCTGCGGCAGTGCGCCACGCCACCGCGGCCCGTCGGCTGGATCGCGGGCAGCGGCTTCGAATCGGCACCCGGGTTGCTCGCCACCGGTGCGGGGGTGCTGCCGCTGCTCGGCAACCTGCCGGGCACGGTCACGCAGGTGCGTGACCCGGATGACTTCTTCGCTGCCCTGCATCGGCTCGGCATTCCGGCGCCCGAGATCTCACTGGCGCTGCCTGCGGATCCAGTCGGCTGGCTGTTCAAGGACGCCCATGCCTGCGGCGGCTGGCACATCCGTCCCGCCGGGCGAGCGCCCGCCGGGCGAGGCCCCGGCGCCTACTTCCAGCGCGAGGAGGCGGGCACTGCGATGTCGGCGCTCTTCCTCGCGAATGGGGCATCCGCCCTCATCATCGGCTTCGCCCGTCAGATCGTGGCCCCGCTCGGGCGACGCCCCTATGTCTATCGGGGGTGCGTCGGCCCGGTGACGCTCCCGCCGCCGCATGCGGGACAGGTCGCCAATGCCGTGAGCGCACTGACCCGCCATTACGGACTGCGCGGCCTCAACGGCATCGACTTCCTGTTCGGAGCGGACGGAATCCGGGTGCTGGAACTCAATCCGCGGCCCACGGCCAGCCTTGCCCTGTTCAACGACGTGCTCGCAGGTGGCCTGCTGCCGGCGCATGTCGACGCCTGCCTCCACGGACACCTGCCTGCCGCGGACGCTCTCTCGCTCTCGACGCGGGTCCGCGGCAGCGAAGTGGTCTTCGCCCCGAGACGGGGAAGGGTCACGCCCGCGCTGGCGGACTGGCTCGCGGCGCAAGCGGATTGCCACGACCTGCCGGCCGCAGGCACGCCCTTTGCGCGCCACGATCCGGTGTGCTCGATCAGCTGCGAAGGGACGGCGCCCGACGAGGTCCGGGCAAGGCTGAGCGCGCGATGCGAGGCGATCCTGTCGCAGCTGAACCGTGCCGCGCCCTCGTGAGCACCCGCAGCATCACGTCTGGCACCGAAGCTGCATGCAGGCCGCTTGCGCAGCCACGCCATCCCGTCGCGCACCCCGCGCCCATCCCCCCATCACCGCCGCGAGGCAGGACTTGAGCAACACGACGACACCGCCGACCGCCACCGCTTTCCCGCATGCAGCCGAGGCCTTCCTGTGGGCCTGCTTCATGGACGTCGCCACCCTCAAGCCCGGCAACGTCAGCCTGCAGTCGGCCGGACACGACATGCAGGCACAGCAGTTCCTCGACAGTGCCCGCGCCAGCACGGCCGGGCTTTTCGCCGAAGCTGCCGGTGTCGGCGCACGGGTGCACGCCGCCGTGCGGGCCACGCGCGCCGTGGCGGGCTGCAACACCAACCTCGGCATCCTGTTGCTGTGCGCACCGCTGGCACGCGCCGCACAACGCGCCAGCGCGGGCGGCGAGGCCCCACTCAAGGCCGCACTGGACGACACGCTCGCCGCGCTCGACCTCGACGATGCGCGCCAAGCCTTCGCTGCGATCGCGCATGCCAACCCCGGCGGACTGGGTGAAGTCGGCGCGCAGGACGTCCGCGCTCAGCCCAGCGTCGATCTGCGGGCCGCCATGTGCCTCGCCGCGCACCGCGACCGCATCGCCGCGCAGTACGCGGACGGCTACCGTGACATCTGGCGTGCGCTAGGCGATTTCCGCCAGCCGGCTGGGGCCCCCGACCTGTCGCGCCGCATCCAGCGCCTCTATCTTGCGCTGCTCGCCCGACACCCCGATTCGCACATCGCCCGCAAGTACGGTGAAGAGACGGCCGCCGACGTCAGCACCTCCGCCGCCGCGGCGCTTGCGCGCCTCGACGGGCACGCGCACGACGGGGGATACCCTGGCCATCAGGACGAACTCGACGCCATGCTGCAGGCGTGGGACGCCAGCCTCAAGGCCGCGGGCCTGAACCCGGGCACGACGGCCGATCTGACCGTGTGTGTGCTGTTCGTCGCCGCCTTGCTCGAGCCGTCGATCATGCTTTCCGCATCCACGGCGGCAGGCTTGACGTCCCAGTGGCCCGGAGCTTGCTAGAAGCGGGTATCCCGCGTGCCCGGGCGGTCTGTACTTGCGACATACCGTCGACCGCGACGCGCCCTCCCATCAATCCCAGATGCGTGACCAGCGAGCGATGTCCAATCTAGCCGATGTATTCTCCGCCCCCGACCTGCGCATGACGTCTTCCCACTCTGCCGCGACAGCCTCCGTCACCGTCGATGCACCGTCGCGGCTGCATCTCGGTTTTCTCGACCCGAGCGGCAGCCTGGGGCGGCGCTTCGCCAGTCTCGGCATGGTGATCGACGGTTTCGACACCTGTGTCGAGATGCGTGCCGCAGACCGGAACACGGTCAGCGTGGCGTCCCACCTCGCGGCGAACGTGGCCGGCCCGGCGCAGGAGCGCATGACGCGTTACCTGGCCGTGCTGCAGCGCGAGACCGGCCGGCACGCGCCCGCATCGCTGCAACTGCAGGCCACGCCACCTGCACATTCCGGTTTCGGCTCCGGCACCCAGCTTGCGCTGGCCTGCGGCCGCGCGTTCTGCCGCTTCCACGGTCTCGACCCGAGCACCCGCGCGCTGGCCGCGATGCTGGGCCGTGGCGAGCGCTCGGGCGTCGGGCTGGCGGGGTTCGATCAGGGCGGGCTCCTGCTCGATGGCGGCCCCGGCGCCGATGGAACGGTCGCCCCGCTGATCTCGCGCATCGCCTTCCCCGAGGCCTGGCGGGTCCTGCTGCTGCTCGACGACCGCATCGACGGCCTGTCGGGCCAGGCCGAGCGCGTGGCGATGGAGCGCCTCCCGCCGTTCCCCCGCAGCCTCGCCGCCGATCTTTGCCATCAGGTCCTGATGCGCGTGCTGCCCGGCGCGCTGGAAGGCGTGTTCGAGCCCTTCGCCGAAGGCGTTTCCGCGCTGCAACGGCTGATCGGCGATTACTTCGCCCCCGCCCAGGGCGGCTCGATGTACACCAGCGCGGCGGTCGGTCGTGCGCTGGAGTGGGTACGCGCCCACCATCAGGCCGGCATCGGCCAGAGCTCATGGGGGCCGACCGGCTTCGCGATCGTGCGCAGCGCCGACGAGGCCGAATCCATCCTCGGTGGCATGCGGGCCGCCGGCGTGCTCGACCCTGCATTGCGCGCCGTGGTCGTGCGTGGCCGCAATCGCGGCGCAACCCTCCGCCAATCCTGACTTCGGGCGCGCTTGAACCCCGCAGCGCGGGGCCCTGCGCGGACATCCCCACCCACCCCCTCAATTCCGGAAGCGAGAACTCATGGACCAACGCCCCTTCATCCTGCACATGTTCACCCCCGGCAAGCAGATGAGTCCGTTCGACATCAACATGGCGGTCGATGCCGGCTACAACGTGGTCGTGCCGTACTGCGGCGTCACCGCCGGGGAGATCACCGGCCTGACACAGGACGCGATCTTCTCGCGCGGTTCCAAGGGCGTCAGGGCCACCGGCATCTTCATCGGCGGGCGCGACGTGATGCTCGCCGCCGACATGCTGGACACGGCGCGCAAGGCCATGGTGCCGCCGTTCGAGGTGTCGGTGATCGCAGACCCGAGCGGCTCGTACACGACGGCCGCCGCGCTCGTCGCCTGCGTCGAGGAACAGCTGCGCAAGGCCCACGACACCGATTTCGCCGGCAAGCGGGTACTGATCCTCGGCGGTACGGGCACGGTCGGCCGCATCGCCGGCGTGCTGGCAGCCGCGCTGGGTGCCGAGGTCACGCTGGCCAGCCACCGCGACGGCGCAGCCGCAGAGCAGTCCGCCGCGGACACCGGACTGCGCTTCGGCTGCACCCTGAACGGGGCCGGACTGGCCGACGCTGCGATGCGTGCAGCCGCACTGGCGCAGGCCGATGTCGTGCTCGCCACCGCAGCCGCCGGCGTGCAGGTCGTCAGCGCGGACGAGCGCGCCGGGGCAGGGCGTCTGCTGGTCGCCGCCGACGTCAATGCCGTGCCGCCCGAAGGCATCGCCGGCGTCGGCGTGATGGACGACGGCAAGCCCTTGCCCGAGGGCAAGGGCGTCGGCATCGGGGCGCTGGCGGTCGGCAACGTGAAGTACCAGGTCGAGCACCGCCTGCTGGTCGCCATGCGCAATGCCGACAAGCCGCTCTACCTCGGTTTCCGCGAGGCCTTCGACAAGGCGCGCGAGATCATCACCGAAAAACGGGCCAAGGCTTGAGGAGGGCAGGATGAGCGAACACGCGCCCGTGCTGGCCGACAGCCCCTTCAGCATCAACACCCTGGCCGCCGCGCAGGTCGACGACCTGCTGGCCCGGGCCGACGCATTCGGCCTCGCCATCGAACGCTTGGACAGCGGCGTGACCCTGATCGACGGCGGCATCGACGTGCGCGGCAGCACCGCGGCCGGCGTCGCGGTCGGCGCCATCTGCATGGGCAGCCTCGGCGAAGTCCGCCTATCCGTCCGGCCGGAAGCGGACTGGCCGACCTGGATCGAGGTCGCCAGCGCGCAACCGGTGCTGGCCTGCCTGGGCAGCCAGTACGCGGGCTGGAGCCTGTCGGCCAGCAAGGAAGAGGCAGGCGGCCGCAAGTTCTTCTCACTCGGCTCCGGCCCGGCTCGGGCGCTGGCCTGCCGCGAAGACCTGTTCGCCGAGCTCGGCTATCGCGACCGCGCCGAACGCGGCGTGCTGGTGCTCGAGGTGGACCGCCGGCCGCCGCAGGTCGTCATCGACAAGATCCTGCGCGACTGCGGCCTCGCGCCCGAAGCACTGACGCTGATCCTGACGCCGACCACCAGCCTGGCGGGCAGCACCCAGGTCGTCGCGCGGGTGCTGGAAGTGGCGATGCACAAGGCGCACGATCTGGGCTTCGCGCTCGGCGACATCGTCGAAGGCAGCGCCTGCGCGCCCCTGCCGGCGCCCAGCCCCGACGGCGGCATCGCAATGGGCCGCACCAACGACGCCATCCTCTACGGCGGCCGTGTCCAGCTCGCCGTCAGTGGCAGCGACGAGGCCGCGCAGCGGCTGGCAAAGGCGCTGCCGTCCTCGAACTCGCGCGACTACGGCCGCTCCTTCGCCGACATCTTTCGCGACTACGAATACGACTTCTACAAGATCGACCCGGCGCTGTTCGCCCCCGCCGAAGTGTGGGTCAGCAACCTCGACTCGGGCCGCAGCTGGCACGCGGGGGCGATCGACATGGCGCTGCTGCGCAGCCTGTGGCTGGAGGTCGATGCATGACGCGCGCGGCCGGCGACGAAACCCGGCGACGCGTCGCCATCTTCACCGACGAGACCGGCTGGCACACGCGCAAGCTGAAGGAAGCCCTTGCGCGACGCGGGTTCGAAGGGCGCTGCGTCGATCTCGAACAGTGCCGCTTCGACACCGGCGCGGGGCCTTCGGGGCTCGTCATCCCCGGTTTCGGCCGCAACCTGCCGCTGGCCGGCATCGTGCGCGGCATCGCCGGCGGCAGCCTGGAGCAGATCACCAAACGTCTCGGCGTCCTGCATGCGCTGCGCGAACTCGGCGTGCCGATCTACAACGACGCCCGCGCGATCGAGCGCAGCGTCGACAAATCGATGACGAGCTTCCTGCTGCACAAGGCGGGCGTCGCCACGCCGCAGGCGTGGGCGATCGAGGACGCGGCGCAGGCGCGGCGCCTGCTGATGCGCGAGACCGCCGCGCGCCGCTGTCTGGTGCTCAAACCGATGTTCGGCTCGCAGGGCAAGGGGCTGCAGAAGGTGGGCTGGGTCAGCGATGACGAAGGCAGCGACGCGAACCGCGGGCATGCCGTGCCGCTGCCGGACCTGAAGTCGGTCGGCGGACTTGCCTACCTGCAGCGCTTCATTTCGCAGCAGGAGAGCGAGCAGGCGCCCGGCTTCGACTGGCGGGTGATGGTCATCGGCGGTCGCGCCGTGGCGGCAATGAAGCGCGTCAGCCCCCACTGGGTGCGCAATGTCGCCCAAGGGGCACGCAGCGTGGCCTCACCGCTCTTGCCCGCACTCGCGCAACTGGCTGAAGCCGCTGCCGCGGCGCTGGACATGGACTATGCCGGCGTTGACCTCGTGCCCGATCCGGCCAGCCCGCTCGGCGCGCAGGTCATCGAGGTCAACGGCGTCGCCGCCTGGCGAGGCCTGCAGAAGGTCACGCCCTTCGACATCGCGCAGGCCATCGTCGACGACCTGCTGGCACGCCGGCTGGGTGTGCCGCTGCTGGTCGGCGCGGCAGGGCAGGTGTGTCAAATTGGGTCAGGTGTCACGCGATCCGCGTGAGGATTGAACACCGCCGCCCCTCAGCGCGGTTCGGCAGCGGGCGCCGGGGCGCGAAATGACGATCGGCAGGACGCGAAACGGCGTTTTCGACGCGCATCGCGAAGCTGGCACGAATCATGAGTTGCTGGTTACGTATCGGCGATTCAGGGATCGTCGGACGGCTGGGCTTCCCCCCGGGGGGCGGCCACAACAACTCAAACCGGAGATAAAAGCATGGCAAAGATCGATCGCATGATGGTGGGGGAATCGCTGGTTGGCGACGGCAACGAAGTTGCGCACATCGACCTGATCCTTGGCCCTCGTGGTAGCGCCGCCGAAACCGCCTTCGCCACCGCGCTCACCAACAACAAGGACGGCTTCACCTCGCTGCTGGCCGTGGTAGCGCCCAACCTGCTGTGCAAGCCCGCCACCGTGATGTTCAACAAGGTGACGATCAAGGGCGCCAAGCAGGCCGTGCAGATGTTCGGCCCGGCCCAGCGTGCGGTCGCGATGGCGGTCGCCGACAGCGTCGAGGACGGCACCATCCCGGCCGACGAAGCCGACAACATCTTCATCTGCGTCGGCGTGTTCATCCACTGGCTGGCCGAAGACGACAAGAAGATCCAGGACTACAACTACCAGGCCACCCGCGAGGCCATCAAGCGCGCCGTCACCGGCCAGCCCACCGCGGCCGAGGTCGTGTCGAAGAAGAGCACGGCCGCCCACCCGTTCGCGGCCCACTGATCGTCCCGTCCAGCCCCATTCGGGGCCGGAAAGAAAAATGCCGAGGTTCGCCTCGGCATTTTTCGTGAACCGCCGCGAACCGGGCCCGCGACCGACGGGCCCTCGCTGACGTCAGCGTTGGCCGCCCGGCACCAGGCCGGCACCCAGCAGGCTCAGGACTTCCGCGCCCGGTCCGTGCTCGCGCCGCGTACGCGGCGGACGACTGCGCTCGATCAGCACCCCCACGCCGTCTACGTCATCGAACTTGCGCGGCTTGGTCACGCCCACGCGCACCCATTGCGCACCGAAATCATTGAGCAGCATCGCCGCCACGCCTTCGGCGAAGGCCTCCAGCAACTGGTAGCGATGGTTCTGCAACATGTCGAGCAGGGCGCTGTGCACCACGCTGTAGTCGATCGTGTCGCCGATGCGGTCGGTATCGCAGGCGAGGCTGCGCGGCAGGCCGGCCGCAAGGTCGATGCGGATCGGCTGGGTGACGTCGAGTTCGTTGTCGTGGATGCCGATGACGGTTTCGCCGACGAAACCGTGGATGAAGATGATGTCGAGCGCGGCAGCCGTAGCGGCACTGCCATCGGTGGGCAGGGGCTGGGACATCAGGCGGGCAAGCGGGTCGGAATGCATCGTCGCGGATTCTCCTGGGATGACGGGGCGGGCGGGATCACCCGTTGCGGCCGAGCGCGGCACGACCTCAGCCCGGACCAAAGCGAAAACTGGACCATGAGCCCCCGGCAGGCGACGACAGACAGCGCGAGCGGGCGCGATGATACGCGAGCCGGCACGCATCCTGCTGGCAATCTGAAACGCCTGCGAAAACCCCTGGCTTCGCTGCGCCGCCTGCGCCTCGCGAACCAGTTATCATCGACGCATCCGCGCAACGGCGCACATCGCTGCGCCATCCTGGAACACACGACCGAATTGCTACACACCGACGCACACGACGACCTGCTGCCCACCGGCGGCACCGCGGGCACGCCCGAACGCCGCAGCCGCTTCGCATGGGCGTTCACCGGTTCCGGCCACTATCTCGAGGAATGCATGGCGCTGGCCCAACGCCTGCCCAATCTGGACCTTTTCCTCTCCGCCGCCGCCGAGGAAGTGCTGCCGATGTACGACTTCGGACTCTCCGAGCTCAAGGACCGCTGCCGCGTGTTCCGTGACAAGACGACCAGCTCGGTACCGGTAGGCATGCTCTATGACGACGTCTATCACACGGTGATCGTCGCCCCCGCCACCAGCAACACCGTCGCCAAGTGTGCGCTCGGCATCTCGGACACGCTGCCCACCAACATCTTCGCGCAGGCGGGCAAGCTCGAGATTCCTGGCATCGTGCTGGCCTGCGACACCAAGCCGGTGGTCATCACCAAGGCGCCGCGGGAATGGGTGGAACTGAAGCCGCGCAACATCGATCTCGAGAACGTCGAGCGCCTGCGCCGGGTCGACTTCTGTCGCGTCGTCGAGTCGCCCGACGAACTCGAGGCGCTGCTCGACGCCCGTCTTGCCGAACTTGCCCTGACATGGAACACCTCGTCTTCCTGACCGGCCGGCTGGCCCAGCGCAACCTCGAGAAGGTGCTGCACGGCATGGAGCCCGCGCCCTTCACCTGGGAGGTGCGCGAGATCGGCCTGCAGGTCGCCGGGCTGATGACCGCCGACATGATCCGCCGCCGCGTCGAGGCGCCGGTGCGGGCCGACCGCATCCTGGTGCCCGGCCGCTGCCGCGGCGATCTCGACGAACTGTCGCGCCACTATGGCATCCCGGTCGAGCGCGGCCCGGAAGAACTCAAGGACATCCCGCGCCATTTCAACCGCGCCGCGCGTGCGGTCGATCTCAGCCGTCACGACACGCTGATCTTCGCCGAGATCGTCGACGCCGCCCGGCTCGACATCGACGCGATCGTCGCCCGCGCCCATGCGCTGCGCACCGACGGCGCCGACGTGATCGACCTCGGCTGCCTGCCTGCCACGCCCTTCGACCACCTGGAGGACGCAGTGCGGGCCCTGAAAGGCGAGGGCTTTCGGGTCAGCGTCGATTCGCTGGACCTCGCCGAACTGCGCCGCGGCGCCGGCGCGGGGGCCGACTACCTGCTGAGCCTGACGCCCGACCACCTCTGGCTGGCGGACGAGACCGACGCCATCCCGGTGCTGATCCCGCGCGAACCCGGTGATGAAGCCTCGCTGCACGGCGCTGTGGAACATCTGCTGAAGCGCGGCAGACCCTTCCTCGCCGACGCCATCCTCGACCCGATCCCGTATGGCCTGCTCGCCTCGCTGTGCCGTTACCAGCGCCTGCGCGAGCGCTTCCCGGGGATCGACATCATGATGGGCGTCGGCAACGTCACCGAACTCACCGAAGCCGACACCAGCGGCATCAACGCCGTGCTGTTCGGCATCGGCGCCGAACTCGGCATCGCCGCGGTGCTCACCACCCAGGTCAGCGGCCACGCCCGACGCGCGGTCAAGGAGGCCGACGTAGCGCGGCGGGTGATGTACGCCGCGCGCGAGACGCATTCGCTGCCCAAGGGCCTGAGCGACGACCTGATGACGGTCCATGCCAAGCGGCCTTTTCCGGACAGTCCGGCCGAGATCGCCGAGATTGCCGCGGCGGTGCGCGACCCGAACTTCCGCGTGCAGGTCTCGGAACAGGGCCTGCACGTCTACAACCGCGACGGTCACCACATCGCGCGCGATCCCTTCGAATTCTGGCCCCGGCTGGGCCTGCAGCACGACGGCGGCCACGCGTTCTACATGGGTGTCGAGCTCGCACGCGCCGAGATCGCCTGGTCGCTGGGCAAGCGCTACATGCAGGACCAGCCGCTCGACTGGGGCTGCGCCGTCGACCGCGCCCCGCAGGACCTGCTCGCCCACTGCGCACCCGGCCCCACCAAGACGAAGCGGGCGCCCCGGTCCGACGCCTCTCCACCCCCCTTGCAGGCGCAAGCTCATGATCTTTGAGACCATCGTCACCACGCTCTCGCCGGACGGCGAACTGCATCTCGCACCGATGGGCATCCGCTACGAAGGCGACGAGGTGCTGATGATGCCGTTCAAGCCCTCGCGCACGCTCGACAACGTGCTCGCGACCGGCAAGGCGGTACTGAACCTCACGACCGACGTGCGCGTCTTCGCCGGCTGCGTCACCGGCCGCCGCGAATGGCCCACGATCGCGCTCGACGGTTTCGCCGGCCGCCGGCTGGCGAGCGCGCTGACCCACGTCGAACTGGAGCTGGTCAAGCCGCAGGACCACGACGTGCGCCCCATCCTGCACATGCGGCGCGTCGGCGAGCATGCCCACGCCGCCTTCCCGGGCTTCAACCGCGCCCAGGCCGCCGTCATCGAAGGCGCGGTGCTGGTCAGCCGCCTGTCCATGCTGCCGCGCGAGAAGGTCGACGCCGAGATGCTCTACCTGCAGATCGCCATCGACAAGACCGCCGGCCCGCACGAACTCGAGGCCTGGGAATGGCTGACCGACGCCGCCGACCGCTTCCATGCCGCGCAGGAGGCGCGCGCATGATCCGGATGCTGGTCAGCGTGCGCGATGTCGACGAGGCGCTGCAGGCCGCGGGCTTCGGCGTCGATTACCTCGATCTCAAGGAGCCCGCCGCCGGCGCGCTCGGCGGACTCGACATTGCGCAGATCCGCGACATCCTCGCCGTCGTCCGGCCACGGCATCCGCGCCTGATGATCAGCGCCACGATCGGCGACCTTCCGGCCACCGAACTGACTGCGATCGAACACGCCATCCGCGAGGTCGCCGACGCCGGCGTGGACCTGGTGAAGGTCGGCGTGCCGGGGCAGGGCGGGGCAGCCGCCGATGCGCTGCTCGGACGCCTGGCCTTGTGCGGACGACCGATCGTGCCGGTGCTGATCGCCGACGACGGCATCGACGAGGGCCTGTTCGCTACCGCCTGCACGCTGCCATTCCCCGCGCTGATGGTCGACACCCAGGCCAAGCTCGGCGGCAGCCTCGTCGAGCGCATGGGGCCGGCGCGACTCGCCCGGCTCATCGCCACCGCCCGCGCGCATGGCAAGCCTTTCGGCCTCGCCGGCGCGTTGCAACTGCGCGACCTGCCCGCGCTGCGCGAACTGAAGCCGGCCTTTGCCGGATTTCGCAGCGCAGTGTGCGAGGGCGCACGCAGCGGCAGCCTCGTTCCCGCACGCCTGAAGGCGGTGCGTGACGGACTGGCTGCGGACCGCACCGCCTTCTGCGAGGCGATCGCGGAGTAGACCTGGAAAGCGGGACGAGGCAACGGGGCGCCCTGACACGGCCCCAGCCTCTCAGGGCGCCATCAAGCGGGGCAGCGCCTCCCAGTCAGTTGCGGAAACCACCCGCACCGGACACACGAGCCGCGCGCGATAGGCGGCGAACCCGGCATCGACGATGCCGGCCTGAGCGAGCGCATCCTCGTCCGCCCCGGGAGGCACGGCGCAGGACTTCACCACGATTACGCCCTCGGCCTGAAGCCGCGCCGCGAGCCAGAGCGCGAGGCTGTCGGACGTCACGCCCCAGTTGGTCAGTTCATCCGGAGCCACACGCAGCAGATCGAGCGGCATCCACACCGGCACGGCCCCCGCCGCAAGCTGGGCGCGAACTTCCGTTTCATCGCGTGCGCAGCGCAGGGCGGGGCAGAGCCCCTTCAGCAGCTGTGCCATCTGCGCCATGCCCAGCACGGCGAGGTTGTGTCCGGCCAGGTCGTCGAAACCCCAGTGCTGCTGCGCCTCGCGCGCGGCGTCGGCAAAGCGGCCTCCACCCGGAACGATGACCACGCGGCCCACCCCCTCGGCCGCCAGCCGCTCGAGCCAGTCGCGCAGCAAGGGATTGCGGTCGAGGCTGCCGCCGAGCTTGACGACCCACATCAGCCCACCGCCCGTGCGAACAGCAGCGCCACCGCGACGCTCGGCGCGCAGGTATCGACCCAGGCGCGGCAGCGCTCGTCGGCCGGCACCAGGCCGGCGAAATGCGCGAAGGGCAGGTCGTGGCGCCGGGCGAGTTCCTCGCCGAGGAAGAGGCCGCAGCCGGCACCGACCACTGTCGGCCGGGGGACCGCCGGCGTCGGACTGGAGAAGCGCAACAGAACGCGGGTCAGATTGTGGTCGATCTCGGCAAGCATCGCCTCGCGCCACGCCGACGCGAAGCGCGACCATGCCGCTGCATCGGCCTCACTGGCATCGCGACCGATCATGCGGGCAATGCGCTGGCGGGTGGCTTCGGCATCCTTGCCCGCGCCATCGGCTGCAGGGTACTGGTCGTGTTCGGGCGCCAGTTCGCCAGTCAGGCGGAAAATGTCGGCCGTGGTCGCGAAGAACTCGTTCATCACGTTGTATTCACAGCCTTCGAATGCGATGCGCCGCGCCAGGGCGCACAGCGGGGTGCGCACTGCGCCGAGATACACCAACTCGCCGCTCGACAGGCGATCCGCATCGTTGCGCCCCAGCGGCACGGGCTGCCCCTCGCGCACCGGAATCAGGTCGGTCGTGGTGCTGCCGATATCCACCAGCACCGCCTCCGGCATGCGCTCGCCCACCCACCATGCGGTCGCGAGCCAGTTGGCCGAGGCGATCGATGACCAGTGCTCGCCGACGGCCGCGGCCTCGACCCAGCCCTCGCTGCCTGCGAAGAAACGCACGCCGTCGCCGAGACGCGCACACAGATGCGCCGCCAGCCCGCGCACGCCGGCCTCGCGGTTGGCGAAGCCATCGGTCATCTCGGCCGTCATCGTCACCGCGTGGCGCGCGGTGACGCACAGCGGCCACTGCGCGCGAATCTCGTCGATTGCGGCATCGAGGTGCGACAGGCCTTGCCAGAGCGGCGCTGCGCACTGCCGCACTTCGCGCACCCGGCCATCGAGCACCAGTGCGGCCTTGACGTGCGCGCCGCCGATGTCCCAGCCGATGACGGGCAGGGCTGCGCTGCCTGCCCCGGCCTGCGATGCGGCAGCGGCGAGCGGGCTGGCAGGCGGCATGCTGGACATGAAGACTTCGGGGTTCATTGGACGGACAGGGCGCCGATGGCCGCGTCGCGCGCCTGCGCTACCGCAGGACACGGCGCCAGGGTGGCTGCAGGTGCGGCGTTGAGGATCTCGGCCGCGAGATTGCGCCCGCGCCGCACCGACTGCCCGACATAGGCGCAGGTCACGCGCGGATTCACCTCGATCACCACCGGATCACCACGCGCCGGGTCTGCCTCGGTCTCACGCGCGCTCGCCAGCACGAGGTCCACGCCGACAAAGCCGACCAGACCGGGTAGGGCAGCGTGGATGCGTTGGGCGAGCCGGCACAGCTCGCCACCGACAGCGCAGTCGAGCGGAATGGCGTCGATGTCGACGCCGCGATACTGCACCGCGCCGTCGTCTGCCAGCACGATGCGCTGTCGGTTGATGCTCAGCAGTTCGGTGCGATCCGGCCGGCACAGCAGTGAGAGGCTCAACGCATCTCCGTGGTCGCGAGCGTCCTTGAGAGTCCCGCCCACCCAGGCCTCCAGCCGCGTCGGCTGTCCGCACGAAATCCGGCGCAAGGCCTCGTCCCGCGCCGGCGCAAAACTCGCGAAAACCCGCGTCTGCTCGGCGCCGGCACCATCGTCGGGCTTTACGATCCAGGGTCCGGCCCGCAGGGCTGCGGACGGCTCCTCCCCTTCGGGCGCCCAGCCCCAGGGCACGGCAATACCGGCTGCCGCCAGCCTGGCGCAGGTCGCCTGCTTGCTGCTGGCGACACGGATGCTGTCCGCGTCGCAGCCCACCCAGCGCGCGGCGCCGATCGCTTCGCACAGCTGCAGCAGGATCCCGTCGCTCTCCGGGGCGATGACCCACACGCGGTCGAAATCCGCTGCAAGCTCGCGCAGGAAATCCGCCACCTGCACACCGTCCGGCACCCGGATCGTCCCGACCTGGTGGAGAGGCGCGGCCGGACAATCCACCGCGGTCACCTGCACATCGTCCATCGCCATGAGGTCGGTCAGCACGGCATCGCGCATGCTGATACCCTGCGCCAGCAGCGAGGCCTGGCCAGCGGTCGCCGCGCCCAGTCCGCCGGCGCTGATGAATTCGTACAACAAGACCTTCGTATTCCGTTCCATGCACATCATTCCGGTCGTCGATCTCCTGTGCGGGCAGGTCGTGCGCGGCATCCGCGGCGAGCGCCAGCACTACGCCCCCATCGAATCGCCGCTGTGCGGCAGCAGCGACCCGCGCGAGGTGGTGCCGATTCTGCTCGATTACGCCGCGGCCGACACGCTGTATGTGGCCGACCTCGACGCACTGACGGGCGGGGCCGTGCAGGCCGAGCTGCTGTCGCGCCTGCTGAAGCACAATCCGGGCCTCACGCTGTGGCTCGATGCGGGCTTTGCCGACGCGACAGTGTTCGACATGCTGTGCGGCGAGCTCTCCCGGCTCGGCGCGGACGCGGCCCGCGTCGTCCCGGTGTTCGCCAGCGAGTCGCTCGCGAGCCGTGCGCAGGCCGCCGCCGCGCTGGCGGATCGGAACCGCAGCATCCTGTCGCTCGACCGTCGCGGCGAAGAGGCGCTCGATCCTGCCGGGCTGTGGAGCGCGACGACGCTGTGGCCGCAGCGCCTGATCCTGATGGCGCTGGAGCGCGTCGGCGCCTACGACGGCCCGGCGCTCGACCTGCTGCAGTCGGTAAGGGCGCAGGCGCCCGGTGACACCCGTCTGATCGGGGCCGGCGGCATCCGCCATGCCGACGACCTCGCCCGCGCCGCGGCAGCCGGTGCCGATGCCTGGCTGGTCGCTTCGGCCCTGCACGACCGCCGCATCCCGCGGGTCGAGTGAAGGGCGTGGCTTTTTGGCACACGCCCGACGCCGTGTGTATCGGATCGGAACGAAAGGGCGCGTTGGCGAGGGCAGGGGGCACATCCGCCTCTCCGCGAGAAACCTTGGCACATGGCTTGCATGGAGCCCCCGCATGAATACGCACTCCCCCACGCCTACCCCCGCGCACGCCCCCGATCCATCGCCCGCCGCGGCGCCGCCTGCCACCGGCGCGCCATGGACCTGCCCCTTCTGTTCGCTGCTGTGCGACGGCTTCGACCTGCAGGATGGCGACCCGCCGCGACTGCTCGGTTCGGACTGCCCTCGCGCGCTGAAGGCGCTGGCGGCCTTCAGCCGGACCGCCACGCTGGTCTCACCCAGCATCGACGGCGCGCCCGCGACCCTGGAGGCTGCGCTGGATGCCGCCGCCGCCCGTCTTTCGGAGGCACGCCAGCCGCTGTTCGGCGGGTTGGCGACCGACGTCGCCGGCATGCGCCAGCTCTACCGCCTGGCCAACACCTGCGGCGCCATTCTCGACCACGCGCATGGCGAGGCCCTGATGCACACGCTGCGCCCGCTGCAGGATCGCGGCCAGATGTTCACCACGCTTGCCGAGATCCGTACGCGCGCCGACCTGGTGGTGTGCTTCGGCACCGACGCGACGAACTATCCCGAGTTCTTCCGCCGCTGCGCGCCGACTACCGATAGCGGCGTGCAGCGCCGCACCGTGTTCGTCGGTGCCGTCCCGCCAGCGCAGGCCATCGAAAGCAGCAGCGTCGACATCGTGGCGGGGCAGGGCGACCTGTTCGATACCGCAGCGACACTCGCCGCCCTGGTCGAGCAACGCGGTCTGCCCCAGCCCGCAACCGAACTGGCGGAACTGGCCGATGCCCTGCGCGCAGCACGCTATGCCGTGCTGGTCTGGGAGCCGGCACAACTGCCCGCGCACGGCGCCCTGATCGGCGAAGCCCTGCTGCGTCTGGTGATGAGCCTGAACCGCAGCACGCGCGCCGGCATGTTCGCGCTGGGCGGACTGGATGGCGCGCAGACCGCGAACGCCGCCATGACCTGGCTGTCCGGCCTGCCGCTGCGCAGCCGCGTCGGCCCGCGGGGTCTCGAGCACCAGCCGCTGCAGTACGCGACCGACCGTCTCCTTGCCGGCGATGAGGTGGATCTGCTGCTCTGGGTCGCCAGCTTCGGGCCTAAGCTGCCGCCACCACCCACAGGCGTTCCCCGCATCGTCCTCGGCCATCCGGCGCTGGCGGCGCACTGCGCGGAGAAGGGCACGATCTTCATCCCGGTCGCCACCCCGGGCGTCAATGCCAGCGGCCATCTGCTGCGTGCCGACAGCGTGGTCGCGCTGCCGCTGCATGCGATCCGCGACGACGGCCTGCCGGGCGTCGCCGACGTGGCCCGCGCCCTCGACGCGCGACTCGCCCTGGTCGCTGAGGGCGCACGATGAGCACGATCCGACTGCGCGGCGGCCGCATCTACGACCCCACGAACGGCATCGACGGCGAAATACGCGACATCGGCATCCGCGATGGCCGCATCGTCGAACTCCATCCGCAGGAGAAGGCAGACCACGACTACGACCTCGCCGGCTGCATCGTCATGGCCGGCGGCATCGACCTGCACACGCATATCGGTGGCGGCAAGGTCAATCTCGCCCGCATGTTGCTGCCCGAAGACCACCGCGCCCGGCGCGAGCGCGACAACCTGCTCGAACTCGCCTCCGGCGGCTGCTGCACGCCCGGCACGCTGGAGACAGGCTACCGCTACGCCGAGATGGGCTACACCGCCGCCTTCGAGCCGGCGATGCTGGCCGCCAACGCGCGTCAGGCGCACATGGAGATGGGCGACACCCCCATCCTCGACCACGGGGCCTACGTGATGCTGGGCAACGAAGAGGTCTTCCTCGAGATGCTGGCGCGCGGCGAGGACTTCGAGCGCATCCGCGACTACGTCGGCTGGTCGATCAACGCCAGCAAGGCGATGGGCGTGAAGGTGGTGAACCCCGGCGGCATTTCCGCCTTCAAGTTCAACCAGCGCAAGCTCGACGTGGACGAGAACCATGTGCACTGGCAGGTCACACCGCGCCGGGTGGTGCATACGCTTGCGCGCGCGCTGCGCGAGCTGGGCGTGCCGCATCCGCTGCACATTCACGCCAGCAACCTTGGCGTGGCCGGCAACATCGAATCCACCCTCGCCACCATCGACGCACTGGAGGGCCTGCCCGGTCATCTGACGCACATCCAGTTCCACACCTACGGCACCGAGGGGCCGAAGAAATTCTCCTCGGCCACCCGCCAGCTCATCGAGAAGCTGAAAGCGGCGCCCAACGTCAGCATCGACGTCGGCCAGATCATCTTCGGCCAGACCGTCACCGCCTCGGGCGACACCATGCGCCAGTTCGCCAATGCCGACCTGGGCAGCCCGCGCAAGTACGTCGGCGGCGACATCGAGTGCGATGCCGGCTGCGGCGTCGTGCCTTTCCGCTACCGCGAGCAGAGCTACGTCAACGCGCTGCAGTGGGCGATCGGGCTGGAGATCTTCCTGCGCATGGACGACCCCTGGCGCGTGGTGCTGACCACCGACCACCCCAACGGCGGCCCCTTCACCAGCTATCCGCACCTCATCAGGTTGCTGATGGACAAGTCCTTCCGTGACGAACAGCTCGCCCGGCTGCACCCCGACGTGGCGGCGATGGCCGACCTGCGCGAGATCGGGCGCGAACTCAGCCTTTATGACATCGCCATCATGACCCGCGCCGGTCCGGCGAAGCTGCTGGGGCTCACCGACCGCGGCCAGCTCGGCGTCGGCGCAGCCGCCGACATCGCCGTCTATCGCGAGCAGGCCGACCGCGAGGCGATGTTCGCCGCGCCGGAATACGTCTTCAAGGACGGCACCCTGGTCGCCCGCCGCGGCCGGCTGGAGGCCGTGCCCACCGGCGGCACCCATTTCGTCGAGCCCGATTACGACCCGGCCATCGAGAAGACGCTCGAGCGCCATTACCGCGAGCACATGAGCATCGACTGGCGTCACGCCCGAATCAGCAAGGACGAACTGTGCTCCTGCTCGAACCACGGCAGCCTGCTGCCCTGCAAGCTGCACGGCGGGGGGCAGACATGAGCGCCACGGAAACGACCACCCCCATGCAACGCAACGGCATCGACATCGACGACACCTTCGCCGAAGCCTTCCCGATGAAGGCGACGCGGCTGATCATCACGGCGCACAACGACACCTGGGCGCAGCATGCCGCGGTCGCTGCCACTGGCTTCGCCACCTCGGTGATCGCCTGCGGCTGCGAGGCGGCCATCGAACGCCCGCTGTCGCCGGACGAGACGCCCGACGGGCGGCCCGGCGTGGCGGTACTGCTGTTCTCGATGTCCGGCAAGGAGCTCGCCAAGCAGGTCGAGCGCCGGGTCGGCCAGTGCGTGCTGACCTGTCCGACCACTGCGGTGTATGCCGGCCTGAAGGACGGCGAGCCGATCGCATTGGCGAAGAACCTGCGCTTTTTCGGCGACGGCTGGCAGATCTCCAAGATGATCGACGGCACGCGCTACTGGCGGGTGCCCACCATGGACGGGGAGTTCGTCGGCGAGGAAACCACCTTCGTGGTCAAGGCGGTCGGGGGTGGCAACCTGCTGATCCTCGCGCGCGACACCGAGGCCGCGCTGGCCGCGGCCGAAGCCGGCGTGGCGGCGATGCGTGGCGTGCCGGGCGTGATCATGCCGTTTCCGGGCGGGGTGGTGCGCTCGGGTTCCAAGGTCGGCAGCAAGTACGCCAGCCTGTCGGCCTCGACCAATGACGCCTTCTGCCCGGCGCTGGCGCCGCTCGCGCGCAGGACGGAACTCGATGCCGGGGTGAACTGCGGAGACGTGAATTGCGTCATGGAGATCGTCATCGACGGCCTGACCGAGGCCGACGTGTCCGCGGCGATGCGCGCCGGCATGGACGCCATCGTCGCACGCGGCGCCGAGGGCGGCGTCTCACGCCTGTCGGCCGGGAACTATGGCGGCAAGCTCGGCCCCTTCCACTTCCATCTGCGCCGAATCCTCGGCGGGGAGGGCGTGGCATGAGCACGCGACTGCACCTTCGCCTGCGCCAGCCGCCGGCTTTGCGCGTATCGCTGGACGACATCGTGCCCGAGGCCGGTGCCGATGCCACCGAGGTCGCCCGGCGCCCGCTTTGGCTTGGCCGCGAGGCGGTCGAGCTGGGCGAACTCTTCGATGTGAGCGCCCAGGCGCTCGCAGGCGATGCCACGCCCCAACTCGTCATCGAGGGCGACTGCCGCCGCATCGACGACATCGGCCGCGGCATGAACGGCGGCACGCTGCGGGTCGAAGGCGACGCCGGCGACTACCTCGGTGCGGAGATGCTGGCAGGCGAGATCATCGTCGGCGGCAACGCTGGCGACCTGGCCGCCTGCGAGCTGCGGGGCGGTCGCATCGAGATCGGCGGCACGCTCGGTGACTTCGCCGCCGGGGCCTTGCCCGGCAGCATGGACGGCATGCGCGGCGGCACACTGATCGTGCGCGGCAGCGTCGGCGCACGCTGCGCCGACCGCATGCGCCGCGGCACCCTGCTCATCCACGGCGATGCGGGCGATTTCCTCGCCTCGCGCCTGGTCGCCGGCACGGTGGCGCTGGCGGGCAGGGCGGGTGCGCACTGCGGCTACGGCATGCGCCGCGGCACGCTGGTGTTCGCCGGCCCGGCGCCGGAGACGCCGCCGACCTTTGTCGAGACGCGACACGACATCACCGTTTTCTGGGCCTTGCTGCGCCGCAGCCTGGCTTATCATGGCGGCCCTTTCGCGGCCCTGCCTGCACGCTTGCCGCGCCGGCTGGTCGGCGACCTTGCGACGGGCGGCAAGGGCGAATGGCTGCTGCCGCAGATGGATTGACGCGGACGAATCGACTCGAACGGATTGACCCAGACCCCCACGGAGCCTTCATGAGCAAGAACTACGTTTTCCATGCCGGAGAAGCCACCGTCCTCGCCGCCGAGGGCCAGTTCACCGACGCGATGCCCGAGATCCTGATCGGCCGTACCGACGGCCCGGTCGGCCAGGCCTTCGCCAACATGATGGCGCAGAGCAAGGGCCACACCGCGATGTTCGCCATCCGCGCCTGCAACCAGATGGTGCGTCCGGCGACGATCACCGTGCCCAAGGTCACGCTGAAGGACACGGCCAACATCGAGCTGTTCGGTGGCGTCGTGCAGTCGGCCACGGCCGATGCGGTGCTCGACTGCGTGATCGAAGGCATCATTCCGCGCGATGTGGCCGACGACCTGTGCATCATCAGCCTGGTGTGGATCGACCCGCGCTGCGCCACCGACCCGAACCTCGACAAGAAGGACATGTACCGCACCAACTACGAGGCGACCAAGCTGGCGATCAAGCGCGCGCTGAACAACGAACCCAGCTTCGACGAGCTGATCGCGAACCGCCACACGATCAAGCACGACTACGACGACTGGAGCTGACCGCACACGGACCATGCCGATGACGTTCCGACCCGGCACCGACTGCTTCGCCCTGCTCGACGACTGCCACGCCACCGCGGCGCAGCCGACGAGCAGGCTCTACACCGGCTTCGTGCGCGAGCACCGCTGCGAGGACCCCGCCTGCCTCGACACGATGTGGCAGTCGGTGGCCGCCGACCTG
The DNA here is from genome assembly GCF_000310165.2 of Thauera sp. 63. Lineage (NCBI taxonomy): Bacteria > Pseudomonadati > Pseudomonadota > Betaproteobacteria > Rhodocyclales > Zoogloeaceae > Thauera > Thauera sp. 63. The sequence continues at coordinate 90,399 of NZ_AMXC01000001.1, read as the reverse complement.
CGCGACGGGCTGCGGGCCGTGGTGCTTGCCGACTACGAGTGGGGCGCGCGCCTGATGAAGGCTGGCTACGAGCGGATCGCGCCCGAGGCTGCGGGCGAACTGCGCGTGCTGATGTTCGCGCACATGGCGCGCCTGTCGGCCGAGGACGTCAGCGCCTGGCTTGCCCGGCGGGAAGCGGACGAGCTGAAGCTTGACGCGGGACAGCCAGCGCCGGCCGGCGTCATCGACATCGTCCCGAGCGTCGACCGCGATGCGTTCACCGACGCCATCCACCGCATCCACGCCTACATCGGCGAGGGCGAGACCTACCAGGTCAACTACACCTACCGGCTCGGATTCCGCAGCTTCGGGGCGCCGACCAGCCTCTATCGCAGGTTGCGCGCGCGCCAGCCGGTGGCCTTCGGCGCCTTCATCGCGCTGCCGGCAGAGTCCGGTGGCGGCCATATCCTGTCGTGCTCGCCCGAGCTCTTCCTGCGCAACACCGGCGGCAGGCTGGAAGCGCGGCCGATGAAAGGCACGGCCTCGCGCGCCCGCGTGCCCGAGGGCGACAGCGAGATCGCACGCATGCTCGGCGAGGACGTCAAGAACCGCGCCGAGAACCTGATGATCGTCGACCTGCTGCGCAACGACCTCGGTCGCATCGCGCGCACCGGCTCGGTGAAGGTGCCCAAGCTGTTCGCGATCGAGCCGTACTCGACGGTGTTCCAGATGACCTCCACCGTGGATGCGGACCTGGCCGAGGGCACGACCTTTCCTGACCTGCTGCGCGCGCTGTTCCCCTGCGGCTCGATCACCGGCGCGCCCAAGCACCGCACGATGCAGCTGATCGCCGAGTTGGAGGACACCCCCCGCGGCCTGTATACCGGCAGCGTAGGCTGGATCGAGCCGCCGGCTGCAGATGAGCAGGCGTGCGGTGACTTCTGCCTGTCGGTCGCGATCCGCACGCTCGTCCTCGATCCGCCCGACGCGTCCGGCCTGCGTCCGGGGCGCATGGGGGTGGGAGCAGGCATCGTGATCGACAGCCGGGCCGACGAGGAATTCGAGGAGTGCCTGCTGAAGGCCCGTTTCCTCACCGGGCTGGACCCCGGGTTCTGCCTGTTCGAGACCATGCTGGGAGAGGGCGGGAAGGGCGTCCGCCACCTCGACCGTCATCTCGCGCGCCTGCAGCGCAGCGCGGCGGCGCTGGGCTTCGACTTCAGGCGCGAGGCCATCCTCGAAGCGCTCGCAGGCCAGTGCGCCGGTTTCGCGCCCGACACGCGGCATCGCATCCGGCTCGCCCTGCACAAGGACGGCAGCACGGAACTCGCCGTCGCTGCGCTCGACACCCTGCCCGACGGGCCGGTGCGGCTCCTGCTCGCGAAGACACCGATGCGTGCGGACACTCCCTTCATCGGGCACAAGACGACCATGCGCGGCGTCTACGACGCGGCCGTCGCCGAAGCAGTACGCCGGGGCGCCTTCGACATGCTCTTTTGCAACGAGCGCGGCGAGATCACCGAGGGCGGGCGCAGCAACGTGTTCGCGCAGGTCGACGGCCAGTGGATCACGCCGCCACTGGGTTCGGGGCTGCTGCCCGGCGTGATGCGCAGCGTATTGCTGGACGATCCGGCGTGGGGGGCACGGGAAGCGCCGCTCACCCTGGACGCCTTGCGCCGTGCCGAGCGCATCGTGGTCTGCAACGCGCTGCGGGGCGCAGTCGACGCCATCCTGGATGAAGAAATTGGCGAGGGCCGTCCGTGAGCCCGTCTGCAAAGCAGTCCCCAGCCATCGCGCTGTTCGACCTCGACCATACGCTGGTGCCCTTCGACAGCGGCATGGCGTGGTTCCGCTTTCTGGTAGGCCGAGGTGAAGTCCGCCCAGCCCTGGCGGACAACTACCTCGCGCGCTGCATGGACTACGTCGCAGGGAGGGCCACAGCCACCCAACTGCACGACTTCGTCGCGCAATCCTTCCGCGACCTCGCCCCCGACCGCCTGCAGGTACTGCAACGCAAGTTTGCGGCCGCTGTGGCTGCAGACATTCCGCAGGCGGCACATCGACTGGTCGCACACCACGTCGGGCAGGGGCATCGCTGCTGCATCGTGACTGCGACCAACCGTTTCGTCGCATCGGCCCTCGCGCACGCGCTGGGCGTGGAGACACTGCTCGCGACCGAGTTCGAGACGGAGGATGGCCGTTTCACCGGGCGACTGGCCGGCGCCGTCTGCCACGGCGGCGAGAAGATCGCCCGCGTCGAGCGCTGGCTGCATGGCCAGGATCTGCGGTGGGACACGATCGGCCACAGCGTCTTCTATTCCGACTCGGCGAGCGATCTGCCCCTGCTGCAGAAAGTGCACGAGCCTGTCGTGATCCGCCCCGACCCGCGGCTGCGCGAACATGCGCGGACACACGGCTGGCGCATCGCGGACACCCTCGAAGCGCTGCGCCTCGACCGCCCCTGAAACGCACGCGGGGCAGCGCGCGCCCATGCCACGTGCCCCCGCACGTGGCCACAGGTCGAACCCAAAGGCCCTCGCAGGGTCAACTGAACAACTTGTCGAGCACGCGCCCAAGCCACCCCTTCGATTGCACGGGTTCGGCCGGAGGGGCCGGAATCGGTCGCAGGCTCGGTTGCGTGACGCGCTCGATGGCGGGCTGCGGCGTCTTCTTCTCAACCTCGCGTAAAGGCGCCTGATCCGCTACCCGTGCGCGCGCACTGAGGCGACTTTCGAGCAGCTGTGCGTGATGACGCCGCAGGACCGAGTCCTCCGGCAGGGGCGGAAGCCCGGCACTTGCGGCGATCTGGTCGAAGTGGCGACGCAGGATGGAATCGGTGGGCGGAAGAAGGGCTGTCATCGCTGGACTCCCGTTACGCTGAAGATGGCTAAGCGTACGCAAGAGTCGTGCCTCTACACGTCCGGGTCGCCGTCAGCCCAGCGGCGACCTTGAAACGGGCCGTGAGCGGCGACGTTACGCCAAAGGGTTTGCGTCAATGCAATGCAGGTGCTACTTTTTGGCACACACGCTCGACGTAGTCATATGAGGCTGGCAAACAGCCCGCGGAGGAGATTCTGGAGATGACGAGTTTTCCCAAACTCAGGGATGCTCGCGAGGAACGGCTCGCCCATGCCCGCGAGCGCTTCTTCCGCGACGAGATGCCCGACGAGGATGAGCTCTCGCCCTTGATCCTGCGCTCGTGGGAGCGCTGTCGCGACTTCGGGCTCGACCACCGCAGCGCTCAGGCAATCGATCCGGCAGGCCGCAGCCGCCTGTCGGAGTCCCGGGAGCGCAGCGCCCGCCTGCTGGAGCTCGGCAGTGGCGTGATGGAGCACGTGTTCGAGCAGATCCGCGCCTCGGGCAGCATGGTGTTGCTGGCCGACACCGACGGCATGATCATCCACAGCCTGGGCGATGCGGGTTTTGTCGATCGTGCGGAGCGCGTCTCGCTGCAGCCCGGTGCATGCTGGAGCGAGGATGTGCGCGGCACGAACGGCATCGGCACCGCCATCGCGGAGCGCCTGCCCATCGAGGTGCTCGGCGCCGAACACTATCTGGACAAGAACATCTTTCTTGCGTGCAATGCAGCGCCGATATTCGACGCCCGGGGCAAGCTCTCAGGCGTGTTCGACATCTCGGGCGACTATCGCAATCCCCAGCGCCATACGCTGGGCCTGGTGCGCCTGTCGGTGCAACTGCTGGAGAAGCGCCTGTTCGAGGCGGAGTTCTCCAACGACATCCTGCTCGCCTTCCACTCGCGTCCCGAATACATCGGCAGCCTGCAGGAAGGCATGATTGCCGTGAGCCCCGACGGCGCCGTTCTGGGGCTGAATCCCGTGGCACGCGAGTGGTTTGCGGGCATGGGCCTGTCGCGTGACGCCGCTGAGCTGTCGGACATTTTCCGCCCCAGCCTGGGCGTGATCCTCGATCGTTGCAAGGCGGCGCCCAATTCGATGGTCAGGCTGGACCTGCGCAAGGGTGGCGAGATCTACGTGCAGGCGCGCGCTCAACGACCGCTCGCGCTCGCCAATCCCCAGCTGGTGGTGGAGCAGGGGGGCTCGCTGCCTCAGGCTGCACGGCACGGCGGCCATGCTGCTGCACGCGAGCCCAATCTCGACTCGCTATGCACCGGCGACGAGCGCATGCAGCGCGCGCTGCAGCGCGCCAAGCGGATCGCGGGCAAGGACATTCCCCTGCTCATTCAGGGCGAATCGGGCGTGGGCAAGGAGATCTTCGCCCAGGCCTTCCACAACAGCGGGCCACGGGCAGACGGCCCCTTCATTGCACTGAACTGCGCAGCGATCCCCGAGAACCTGATCGAGTCCGAACTGTTCGGCTATGCCGGCGGCGCATTCACCGGTGCGCGCAAGGAAGGCGCCATCGGCAAGGTGCAGCAGGCACACGGCGGCACCCTGTTCCTGGACGAGATCGGCGACATGCCGTTGGCGATGCAGACCCGCCTGCTGCGTGTGCTGCAGGAGCGCTGTGTCACGCCCGTCGGCTCGATGAAGACGATCCCGGTCGATATCTCGCTCGTGTGCGCGACCCACCGCGTGCTGCGCGAAGCCGTCGCCAGCGGCGAGTTCCGCGAGGACCTCTACTACCGCGTGAACGGCCTGACCGTCACCTTGCCCGCCTTGCGCGAACGCACCGACGTTGCCTGCCTCGTCGAGCGCATCCTCAGGGCCGAGACAGCGTCGCTTCGTGGCACCCCGATCAGCATTGGCGCCGACGTCATGCGTTTCTTCGAGCAGTACGGCTGGCCGGGCAACATCCGCCAGTTGCAGAGCGTGATCCGGGTGGCCGTCGCACTGCTCGATGACGACGAAAGCGTCATCGAAGCCTTCCATCTCCCCGAGGAACTCTTCGGCGCGGATCAGCAACGTGACGACGCAGAACCGAACCGTTCGCCGCTGGTCAATGAACACACTGATGCACCACCGATCATGACTGCGTCACCGACAGCAAATGCAGCCCCCCGCAGTCTCGACGAGATCGAGCTCGATGCGATTGCCACGGTGATGCGTGAAGTCGGTGGGAACGTATCCGCCGCTGCACGTCGGCTCGGCATCAGCCGCAACACCTTGTACCGAAAACTCGGAAAGATCGGCTGAATCCGGGCGTTCAAGAAGCACTTGGCGCAGAATTCGGCCCGGATGCTGCAAACGCATCCATCGACAGGAATTGGTGCCATGAACTGCTTCAGGAAACTGCCCGGCTTCACCCGCACACCGGCCGGCCTCGAAACCCGCATCCTGCGGAAGCTGCCTGCCATCACGATTTTCGGAACGATCGCGCTCGTCCTGCCATCGCTCGTCGTTCGCCTGCTGGAATGGGGCAATATTTCGCACGAAGCGCTCGCGCGGATCGGCATGGTCGATATCTACGTCACCGGCGTCGTCGTGCTGCACTGGACGGTGGTGTTCACCGCTGCCATCGGCGCCTTCATCGTTTACGTGATGAAGGGGCCGGCCTATGTCGCTGATGCCTATGCACTGGTGGACGCAGACAAGCCTGCGGGCGAGGGTCGTCCGACGACATGACCGTCCGCACACTTCTGAAGATGGGCGACCCGCGTCTGCTGCAGCCGGCCGCCCCGGTGACCGCGTTTGGTACGCCCGAGCTAGAAGCGCTGATCGCAGACATGTTCGACACCATGGCCGTGAGCGGTGGTGTCGGGCTGGCCGCACCGCAGATCGGTGTGGGCCTGCAGGTCGTCATCTTCGGGTTCGAACGCAGCGAGCGTTACCCGGACGCCCCGCCCGTGCCGCGTACGATCCTGCTGAATCCGGAGATCACACCGCTCGACGACGCCACGGAAGAGGGCTGGGAAGGTTGCCTTTCCGTACCGCGCCTGCGAGGCATGGTCCCACGCAGCGTGAGGATCCGCTATCGGGGCTTCGATCCGCAGGGGAAGGCCATCGACCGTACCGCCGAGGGCTTTCACGCGCGCGTCGTGCAGCACGAATGCGACCACCTTCTTGGCGTGCTCTATCCGATGCGGATCAAGGATCTGCGCCGCTTCGGGTACACCGACGTTCTGTTTCCCGAGCTCGCGTAAGTCCCGGCGCGACTGGAGCGCTGCGCCGTTTTGATACGCATCAAAGCAATTCCCCGTCACCGGTCTAGCCTCACTGGACGACCCACACAGAGGAGACCGGAAATGAACATCATCAAGAACTGGGCCGAACGAACTCAGCGCCGCATGACCATGATGCAACGCATGATCCAGCGGCTCGACGTCGATAGCTCAAAGATCATCTGCGACGACAACGGCGTGACATTCCGCGCAATGATCGGACGCTGCCGCGGCTGCGAACAGCCCGAGGTCTGCAGCGCCTGGCTGGACGGCAAGCGCCCGGAGTCCAGCCCACTGGCTTTTTGCCCGAACGCCGCAGCCTTCGAGCCTTACCGAAGCCACTGAGCGGGTGATCGGCCTCGCCAGCAACCTGGCATCGGTCAATTCCGTCTAGGAGTCTGCGCGGCAGAAGCCAAGCGTCGGTGAGTTAAGTCCTCCCGGGCGTTTCGGGGCCGGTAGACTGTCGAGATGACGAGCTATCTGCCCTATTGCCCGCAGCAGCAGATGCTGCTGCCCCAGGCGCTGCAGGAGTGGCTACCCGAAGGCCACTTGGCGTACTTCATCAGCGACGCGGTCGACGGGTTGGACCTGAGCGCGTTCCACGCCCGGTATGCCGGTGGCGGACCGCGCAACCAGCCGTTTCATCCGGCCATGATGGTCAAGGTGCTGCTGTATGCGTACGCCACGGGCGTGTTCAGTTCGCGCAAGATCGCGCGCAAGCTGCACGAGGATGTGGCGTTCCGGGTCCTGGCGGCAGACAACTTCCCGGCCCACCGCACGCTGAGCGACTTTCGCGCTGTCCATTTGAAGGAGCTGAGCGAGTTGTTCGTGCAGGTGGTACGACTGGCCCGCGAGATGGGGCTGGTCAAGCTCGGGACGGTGGCCATCGACGGCACCAAGGTCAAGGCAAACGCCAGCCGCCACAAGGCGATGAGTTACGGCCATATGGTGAAGGCGGAGGCCGAGTTGAAACGGCAGATCGAGGCGCTGCTCAATCGGGCCAAGGCCGCCGACGACGCCGAGCGGAACGAGCCCGAGCTGGATGTGCCGGCCGAGATCGCGCGGCGCGAGGCGCGGCTGACGGCGATTGCTGAAGCCCGGGCGCGGCTCGAGCAGCGCCAGCGCGAGGCCGATCAGGCGCGCGGGCGCAGCGACGATGACGACCGTCGCCCGCGCGGCGGTGACGGCAAACCGAAGGGCGGGCGCTACAAGCGCGACTTTGGAGTGCCCGAGGACAAGGCGCAGGAGAACTTCACGGATCCGGACAGCCGCATCATGAAGCGCGCCGGCGGCGGGTTCGATCCGAGCTACAACGCCCAGACGGCGGTCGACGAGACCGCCCACATCATCGTGGCGGCCGAACTGACCAACAACGCCAGCGACGCCGGGCAACTGGCGGGGGTACTGCAGGCCGTGCGCGACAACGTCGAACAACGACCGCGCCAGGCGCTGGCCGACACCGGCTACCGCTCGGAGCAAACGTTCCGGGAACTCGACGGGTGCGGGACCGAACTGGTGGTGGCGCTGGGCCGGGAAGGCAAGCGCCGACTCGGTTTCGACCGCGAACGCAATCCGCACACCGCACAGATGGCCGACAAGCTCGAGAGCGAGGCGGGCAAGAGCGCCTACCGAAAACGGAAATGGATCGCCGAACCGCCCAACGGCTGGATCAAGAACGTGTTGGGATTCCGGCAGTTCAGCCTGCGGGGCCTGGAGCGCGTCAAAGCGGAGTGGAAGCTCGTCTGTATGGCGCTGAACCTGCGCAGGATGAGCACATTGAGGACGGCATGACGGGAAAAGGGGGCAAACCTGTCCCCGTTGCCGTCCGGCATGCGCGCCGCGACGTCGCAAAGCAACTTAACCACGGCCTCAGTCTCTTGCCGCACCTCTCGGTTCGCCAATCGTTCTGCTAAAAAACACGCTCTGGAGTTCTGCCGCGCAGACTCCTAGGGGAGTCTGGGACAGTGCAACTCCAGGCTCCTGTGGCGAATCGTAGTTTACATAACACAAATTATCGTGCTTTTCGTACGCCGTAAGATTGCGCGCCTATCGCATGCCGTTAAGATATTTGGCGGCACGTTTCGCGGCTGGCGAATGCTCGCAACGGCGTAGCAACTGGCACACCGCGTGAAGCTCGAACGCATCGACGCCTGCATCCAGCAGGCGTTTTTTTTCGGCTGCGATCCGGCGGCGCCAAGTGCGCGGCGACGGGCGCGAGAAGTGTCGGGCAGATCGGAGAAACCAGTACAGGCGGCGAAGCTCAGCGGACCACGGCGGCAGCATAAAAGCACAGAACTATACAGACGGCTACGCCGTGAGTGCCTACCGGCGGTCTCCCCGCCCGTCGCAGTTCTCCCCGTCCATCCGCACCCCCTTCCTCCCTCGCCTTCGCTTTGTTGTCGTGCCGTTCGTTGCGTCCCGTCAAGGGTGAAGTGAACGGGGCGGCCCCGCCCTTGACGTTCCGCCCCGACCGGCACGCCCCCACGCTCACGGCGACGGACTCAGGAAGTACGGAAGGACTAAGCCAGAGATGCGACAAACGGAGAGGATCATACGATCGGCTCCGAATCTAGGAACCCGGTAGGAGAAAAGACCATGATCCCGAAGGCACTGAGAAAATCTGCTGAATTCCTCGCCCGCCAGCTGGCGCTTGCGCTGGACGACATGACGGGCCGACTGGCCGAGCGCATGAAGCGTGCCGCCGACCCGATGAAGAAGGCGCGCGCGATGCTGGCCGAGGCCCTGCGCTTGATCGACCGGAACAGCAAAGATGGCGCGGCGGCCAGCGGTCGCATGCTGCGAGAGGTCGCAGCGCCATTCTTTGGGCGTGCAGACCTGCGGAAGCTCGGGACTGCGCTGTGCTGACCATCACGCCTGCATTGCCGCACATGCATTATGCTGCCGCCACATTTTCCATGCGGAGGAATCATGCACGCGAGATACTACATCGCCCTGCTGGCACTGGTCGCCACCACGAGCCAGGCGCAGAGCATCAACAGCAGTTCGAAAGAACACCCATCGTGCGCGAGCCTTCGATCACAGCTTGCACAGATCGACGAACAAGCACGCCAACGCTCAACCGCATACCTGACCGAGCAGCGCCGAAAGGTGACAGAGCGCATGTCGGAACTGGGGTGCAGCTTCATGGGCTAGCGGATACCGCCGTACGTACCGCCCGCGGGAATGAACCCCCCGCGGGTGTCGTCGATGTACTGCGGTTCAGCCGTCCGGCCCGCCGTCGGCAAAGCCGCCGCCTGTCCGGTCGCCTGCCCTTTGTTGCCAGTCTCCCATGCAACGAAATAGCCAGTTTCGGCGAGCTTTCGACATAGGTACTCGGGCGTACCCATCCGGGTTCCCTGATCGGTGTAGCAAACGCACTTGCTGGCACTCGCGATGCACGCAGCCGGATAGGGTGCCTGCACCGGCTTGGTGACTTCATCATATACGGGTGCAGTGTGGGGCAGGCCCGCAATGCGCGGCTGCTGCTCGGCGATCCATTCGCCGGTCGACTTGCGGCGGGCTGGACGCTCACCCATCGGCGTGAAGCCGCCCTGCCCCGTTTCCGTAACGCCCGCCACCTGTTGCACGGTGTCCAATTTCGGGCCTTCCGCTTGCCCTCGATACCAACCGTAAAACGCCCAAGCAAGGAGACCGAGCAGCACCGGGATCGCAAGCAAGAAGAAGATGCGCGCCGGTATCCGCGCCTTGTGCGTGTGGATCGTGGCGGACTTGTACGCATCAAACAGTTCTTTCGGGTATGCCCGCGTTTCGCTCACCGAATCCGCCCGCGTCTTGTCGCACTGCTCTTTGACCTGGCCCCACTTGTGCAGCGTCGCCATTCCTGCCCCGAAAGCGCGCACGACATGGACATGCTCGCCAGCCAGTCGCCGCACATTGCTATCAATGAGCATCGGGTGTTGCGTGATCAGGTAGATATCCCAACCGTTGTGCCGGTGAGTCTCAAACCGGGCGACGTACTCAGGAACAGCCGCGCCATTACCACGAGGCCGATACAAAGTCTGACACTCGTCATGAACGATGATGGCCCCGTCCGGGCAATCCATCCAGCGCGTCGGGTCCTCGAGAAGTTGCCAGCCCTCAAAGAGTTCCGGCTTTTGCAGTTCGATCCCGTGATAGAACACGGGCCGGTTTTCCTTCTGCGCGCGCTTGCGCACCGTGTCGAGCGTGAAAAGCGTTTTGCCTGCACCCGGCTGTCCGGTGTGAATGTAGATCATCCCTGGAGCCTCCGAAGGACAACCCGCATCGAAATCATGCCGTACGCCGCGAGGTAGCCACCGATCACGATATTAATCGCGTCGAATAACCCGACATAGGCCGCGAACTTAAGCATGATGGCCCCGATATGTCCGTAGCCGTCGAGACTTCCACCCCCAGCGCTATTGAGTGTTCCGATAATGGTTTGCATATCGGCGACGACAAAACCAAGCACGGTTTGCATCCCTTTCATCGTCGCAAACCCAATGCCAAGCCCGGCGAGAATCCAGCCTGCACGGCTCGCCAAAAATGCCGAAAGCCCCGCAACAACTCCCGCACCAATCAATGGAAACGCCATGTTCAGCCCCCAAACGCGCGCGTGATCACACCAAGAACCGCCATGTACGCAACCATATGAAGCATGACGCGCACGAAGTCACCTATCTCGCAGATAAAACCCGTATCGAAGGTGTAAGAGCGCCCCTTAAATTCAAAGCCCAACGACGGCAAGCACTCTTCCGTAAAGCTGACGTAGTTGTCCTGGGCACTCTGAAATGCTGACGCTATGTCGAAATCGAACTCACCATCCGCGTTGATAGCCTGCGCAACCTTCGCGGATTCAATAGTTCCCGTTCCGACCTGCTGTAAAAACTCCGCCGCTTCCGTTTCCGCTTGCGCTGCATCGCATCGTTGTTTGTGGACCGCTTCAGCTATAGCGCACTGGACGGCATCCCCGCTGCACTTGAAGCCGCCAGAGCATGAACCGGCGAAGCTCCCTTCGGTCTTCGTGCCAACGCATGACGGGTGTGCCGGATTGCTCTTGCAGAACTCAGACAGCGGCTGTTCCGTCGTTTCCGTTTTGGTTTCCTCATTCGCTATCGAACCATCGGGATTCCGGTAAATCGTCGTGGTTTCCTTCGTGGTCGTGGCCTTGCCGCCGTCCGTGCTGGTCGTTTCCTTCGTGGTCGTTTCGGTCGTCGAGCCGTCCGGGTTCGTGGTCGTGTTTTTATTGCCCTCCGCTGGCGTGGTCGTAGTGTCATTCTGGACAGTTTCGCCCGGTTGAGGCGCTACACATGCGTCGATGCCCTTGGCCTGCCCCCAATAACCGCCCGTGGCCTGACAGCCTTTCTCATCGCTGCCTGACTCCCACCAAGGCCGCTCTTGCTGCTCGACATAATCGAGCGTCGGATAGGTGCCATCGCCCCCGCACGTCGTGCCCGTCATCTTGAACGGACCACGCATAACACAGGACTCTCCGAGCGACACAAAATCGCCCTGCCCTGAAATGCCAGAGCGCGTACATTCGGTCGCGGTTGCCTGCACGGCGCAAGTGCCATCGCAGAACGTAGAGCCACCGCCGCCAGCCGAACTGACAGCCGCCCAGCTATCCGAAGTGCCATAGCTATTGCCAGCCTTCGCCTCGCAGGGGTTTTTGCACTCAGTGCCCGTCCAGGTATAACCCGGCGTACAGGTTATGCACTGCCCGCCATACCAATGTCCGCCAATATCTTCGCACTGCTGCTGCGGCGTTTGCTGTACCTCACAGGCTCCCGTTGTCGTGTTACGCTCTTGGCCCTCTGGACATGCGGGAGGATTAACGCACGTATCTCCCACCTGCGTTCCCCCATAATCACAATTAAAGTTCCGATAAACCGTAACGCCTGTCAATGAATTGGACGGCTTTTGCCGACATGACAGCATGTAATATCCATATTCGTCCGACTCATACGGGTTAGCAGCAAAGAACGGATCACCTCCGCAAGCAGCATTCCAATCCGGATAACGCGGATATGAAGAACCCGTGTTGCGGCTCCAATCCTTCCTCGCTGGATAATCTTGCGCCATCGCTAACATTGGCAAAGCGACGAGTGCGAAACCCACCACAAAAAACATCAATCGGCGAAGATGAGCCATGCTGCCCCCAAGTAACAAACTAGAACCCACGTCCCCATTTCCGACCCCCTGACATGAAAAAGGGCGAGCCGAAGCCCGCCCCCGGCATTCCAGTGGTGCGCAATTACATTGCGCGGCGCACCCACTTGAAAACCTTGATGCCGACCATGACCAGCAGGACGGCGGCACCGATCGCGGCGATCGGAGTAGCAGCGCCTTCGATCTCGGTCACGACTTCCGCGACATCCACGGCGGCGAACGAGACAGCAGGAACGAGCGCCAGAGCGCCCAGTGCGAAGTTACGGATTTGCTTCATGTCGAATCCCCTTTTTCATCGACGTTGAGAACCCGGGCGAGAACCCGGAACACATATGCAACCGCCCAAACCAGCAGGACCGCCCCACCGACTTGTGCGCCTTGCTCTGGTGTCAGGGCGAAGGGCGAGTTAAGCGCCGCATCGCCGCTGACGAGTACATAGGAACAGGCCGAGACTTCCGCCGGTTGCGGCTGGACGGCGTAAATCGTGCCGTCGGTATCGACCTGGACGCAGATGGTCATGCTGCGGCCTTCTGCTGGACCGGGTGGAGGCCCCGGACGAACGCGGTGAGGCGACGCTGGCGGTCGGTGTCGAGCGCAATCTCGACGGCGTAGTGCCCCGGCGCGAAGTGCTGACGATCCGTCAAAAGCGCTTCCATAAAGACGCGCTTGTTATCGGGGAGCGTGCAGAGGCCCTCGATGATGGTGAAGGAGCGCGACGGGTCCTTACGGCCTTGAATGACGCGCGAGCTGGTGAGTTCGAACGGGAAACGCATGATTTTTCCTTATGCCGCTAGGGTAGGTTCCCAGACCGGGGCGGCGTTGCCGGTGATGGGGTTGTGTCCGTTGGTGCCCTGCCCGACGCGCCACGGTGCGCGCTGTAGTCGGACGGCCTTGTAGAGTTCGGCCACTTCGTCCGGGGTGGCCTGCTTGGCCCACGCTGGCGCGATGGCTTCGGTATAGGTGCGCTCGCTCTCGTCCAGCGCGAGGAAGGCGCGGATCGGTGCGGCGAGCTTCTTGGGGAGTTCGGGCACGTGCAGACGGGCGAGGACTTCATCCGTCTTCATGCCGAGGGTCAGCAGCGCATGGATGGCGCGGCCCGCCTGCTTGCGGGCGTGTTCAACAGCGCGCTCGATGTGAGCCTGGGCGACGTGGCGAACGGTCTTGATCTGGCGCTGTTCGGCGTTGTGGTGTTCGAGGCACCTGTACGCGCCAGCGAAGTAGGCGCCGGGGTTGCGGATGGCGTCGATGGGGATCGTGCGCCCGTTGCGGTTGCGGGTTTCAACCTCAAGGCGGAACCACGGCGAGTCCGGGTTGCCCTGTTCCTTGCCCTTCTCGTATCCACGGAACACGCGGCCCGACTCGCGGGAGCCAACGTAGAAGGTGCAGCCCTTGCCGGTGCCCATGTCGTCAATCAGGCGAGCAAGCGGGCTTTGACCGCGCTGAGGCTTGAAGCCGTCCGCCTCGTATTGGGCGCGGCACCAGTCGATGCTGTACTGCTCGCCTTCGAAGTCATCAACGGCATGGTCGATGCGCGTTATGCGGGCTTCGAGCATGTCCAGAGAGTCCGCGACCGCTTCCCAGTCCTTAACCTGCATGCAGCCTGCGCCGGTCAGTTCGACGTGGATCGTGTCGCCGTTGCCACCGTAGGCAACGAGGCCGACGCCATCAATGTCGATGCGGTGCTTGTAGCCGTTCCAGCCCTTGCCGGTTTCGACGATGCGGGCCTCAATGCCAAGCCAGCCTTTCAGCAGGGTTTCGATGACCTGGCGAGCGTTCGCCGGGTCCATCCAGAACGTGACGCCGAGGAAGTCAATGAAAGCGGATTGCATGGCCTGCCTCAGCGCCCTTGGTGATCGAAACCAATGGCCAGAGCGAACGAGTCCGCAACGTCTTTCCCGTGGATGCGCCCCAACTCCTGAAAAACACAACGAACAAACATGACCGCCGCTTGCTGCCGATTCTGCGTGTCTGTATTCAACGCGAAATGTGCGAACTCCCGAGCGTGATACGCAATGTCGATCAGCAACGGAACATCGAGCGTCGGGACACCCCCCGGCACCGCTTGCGCGGTGGGGAGTTCCGAGGGGATTTGAACCTGAGCAGCCGCTACCGCCTCAGCACCTTCCGGGTGCAAACACTCCGAGGTGTCGCCGCCGCAACTGAAGAAGCCGCCGCAAGCTTTGCAATCGTTCATGTCAGTTCTCCCAAACTGGTTGATAACGCCACTACCGAATGACCGCCGCGACTCTCGACCGCAGCGCTACCGTCGAATCAGGCCCGTATTACTAGACGGGCCTTCTAGGCTTGCGCCCCTCCCCCGCTAATCACCCACTATGGGGTGGGGGGTATTACAGGAACTCTGTAACTGGGCGTGACAATACAGACACTCTTTAATTTTTGTCAAGAGATTCTTTAAAGACTAGGATTGCACCAGACCCAAGGAGGGCCACAACATGAGCGCGATAACACGCCGAATCGCTGAAGCCATCGACACAGGCAGAGCAAAGAACTACTCCGACCTAGCACACCAGTTGGGAGTCACCCCCGCTGCAATCACTGAATGGCGGAAGGAACGCAGCGCCCCGAACGAGGATCAAGCCGCCGCACTGGCCGCGCTGCTGGGAAAGCCTGAAGTGATGGCCGAGTGCATGGCCGCACGGACCCGGCGACCGGAGACGCGCGCCATGTGGGAGCGCGCCGCGAAAACCTTGAGCATGGCAACGGCATTAAGCATGGTTGCCGTTGTCCTTTTGTTATTGACAGGCGCAGGAAATAGCGCTTATGCATCAAGCGGTTGCAACGAACCGCGAGCAATAACACAAATTATGGTGTTTTTACGCATCATTCCTTTGACGTCAGCGACGTCATACGAAGGATCAAGCGAAATGCGTCTGCACCGCCAGACTCGGCCGAACGATGACACCAAGCCATCCTGCAGCACCGCGGCTGTGTATAATGCGCCCCGCTTTGGCACACCCAGGATGCGGGGGTGGCGGAATTGGTAGACGCACTGGATTTAGGTTCCAGCGCCGCAAGGCGTGAGAGTTCGAGTCTCTTCCCCCGCACCACCTGAAAGCGCCAGGCTTTCAGGCTCTCGGTACAGCAGCACAGCGCCTCGAGCAGGATCCTGCGGAGTGAATTTGGCACACCGGGTCGACGCCGACCCGGTTCCCGCCAGCGCCCACCCAGGAATCAGCTGCTGCGTCCGTAGGTGTCCTCGAAGCGCACGATGTCGTCCTCGCCGAGATAGCTGCCCGACTGCACCTCGATGATCTCCAGCGGCACCTTGCCCGGATTCGCGAGCCGGTGTGTATGACCTAGCGGGATGTAGGTCGACTCGTTCTCACCCAGCAGGAAGGTCCGTTCGCCGCAGGTGACTTCGGCCGTGCCCTTGACCACGACCCAGTGCTCGGCCCGGTGGTGATGCATCTGCAGGCTGAGCTTGGCGCCCGGATTGACAACGATGCGCTTCACCTGGAAGCGCTCGCCCGCATCGATCGAGTCGTACCAGCCCCACGGGCGATACACCTTGCGATGGCTCTTCGTCAGGCTGCGGCCTTCGGCCTTGAGGCGCGCGACGACCTTCTTCACGTCCTGCGTATGGTCCTTGTGCGCCACCATCACCGCGTCCGGCGTTTCCACCACGACCATGTCATCGCAGCCGACCGCCGCCACCAGGCGGCTGCCCGAATGCACCAGCGTGTTACGGCAGTCCTCGAACAGCACCTGACCACGCCCCGCGTTGCCGGCGGCATCCTTGTCCGACACGGCCCACAGCGCGTCCCAGGCGCCGACGTCCGACCAGCCGGCCGCCATCGGTACCACCACGCCCGTACCAAGCTCAGGCGCGTCGGCGAGCCGTTCCATGACCGCATAGTCGATCGAGTCGCTCGGGCAGCGCTCGAAAGCGCCCTGCTCCAGGCGGATGAAATCGGCATCCGGCTTGCGACCCGCATAGGCCGCCTCGCAGGCGTTCGCCATATCCGGGTTGAAGTGGCGGATCGCCCGCAGCCACACCGAGGCCTTCATCATGAAGATGCCGCTGTTCCAGAAGTACTCGCCGCTATCGACGTAACGCTGCGCGGTGTCGCGGTCGGGTTTCTCGACGAATTCGACCAAGGCTCGACCAAGGCGCCCCTCCGCGAGTGCCTCGCCGCTGCGGATGTAGCCGTAACCCGTTTCGGGCCGGTCCGGCACGATGCCGAAGGTGACCAGGGCGCCATCCGCAGCGAAGGCGCTGCCGTCCGCGATCGACTGCTGGAAGGCGGCGATGTCGGTGATGACATGGTCTGCCGGCATCACCAGCAGGATCGGATCGCCCTCCTCCTGTGCGGCCAGCGCGGCGAGCGTCAGCGCCGGCGCGGTGTTGCGCCCGAAGGGTTCGAGCACGATCTGCGGAGCGCGTACGCCGATCTGGCGCAACTGCTCGGCGATGATGAAGCGGTATTCCTCGTTGGTCACGACGAGCGGACGCGGATCCACCTCCCGCGCGCCGAAGTCCTTCAGCCGCAAGCCCGTTTCCTGCAGCAGCGAACGCTCGCCGGTCAGCGGCAGGAGTTGCTTCGGATAGCTCTCGCGCGACGCTGGCCAGAGCCGCGTGCCCGATCCGCCGGAAAGAATGACGCTCTTGATGATCATGTCGGGAAGATCCTGTGCTGTCGTCGAGGTGTTGTACTTGAGGTGTTGAAGGCGGTGACTGCCGGCGGTCAGCCGATCTCGACCAGCATGCGGCTCACGCCCTCACGCCAGTCCGGCAGATGGAGGCCGAAGCGGATGCGCAGCCGGGTCGTGTCAAGCCGGGAGTTCAGCGGGCGCACTGCTGGCGTCGGATAGCTCGATGTCGGGATAGGGGCGATCTCTCGCGCGGCCAAGGGCCGTCCCGCGGCACGGGCTGCCTCGATGACGAAGCTGGCGTAGCCATGCCAGCTCGTCTGCCCGGACGCCGCCAGGTGATACGTGCCGCACAGGCTGCGGTCCGCCAGCGTACTGCGGATGGCGTGAGCGCTGACATCGGCGATCAGGTCCGCACCGGTCGGCGCGCCGATCTGGTCATCGATGACGGTGAGCCGCTCGCGCTCCGCCGCCAGGCGCAGCATGGTGCGGGCAAAGTTGCCGCCGCGTGCCGCATGCACCCACGAAGTGCGGAAGATCAGGTGATTGCAGCCGCTGTCCCGGATCGCGTCCTCGCCGGCAAGCTTGGTCGTGCCATAGACGGACAACGGACCGGTGGCGTCATCCTCGCGCCACGGCCGCTCACCGCTGCCGTCGAACACGTAGTCGGTCGAGTAATGCACCAGCAACGCACCCAAGGCCGCAGCCTCGCGCGCCAGCACGCCCACCGCATCGGCGTTGATGCGCTGCGCCAGAGCAGGCTCGCCCTCTGCCTGGTCGACCGCCGTATACGCTGCGGCGTTCACGATCACGGCAGGCGCCAGCTCGCGCACGGTAGCGGCGAGTGCATCGGGCTGACCCAGATCGCCGCACAGCCCGTCGCAGCCGCTGCGGTCCAGCGCCACCACTTCGCCGAGCGGCGCCAATGCGCGCTGCGCCTCCCAGCCGACCTGCCCGTTCTTCCCCAGCAGCAGGATCCTCATGCGCCCTGCCCCCGGTCGCCGTAGTTGGCGGCCACCCAGTCGCGATATGCCCCGCTCTGCACGTCGGCAATCCACTGGGGGTTGTCCAGATACCACTGCACGGTCTTGCGGATGCCGGTCTCGAAGGTCTCGGCCGGACGCCAGCCCAGTTCGCGTTCGATCTTGCGCGCATCGATGGCGTAGCGGCGGTCATGGCCCGGGCGGTCCGTGACACGGGTGATCAGGCGTGCGTAGCCGCCCTCGGGCGAAGGCCGCAGCTCGTCGAGCAGGGTGCAGATCGTGCGCACGATGTCGATGTTGGCCTTCTCGTTCCAGCCTCCGACGTTGTAGGTCTCGCCCGGCGTGCCGCGCGCCAGCACCTCGCGGATCGCGCTGCAGTGGTCGGTCACGTACAACCAGTCGCGCACGTTGAGGCCATCGCCGTACACCGGCAGCGGCTTGCCGGCCAGGGCATTGACGATCACCAGCGGAATCAGCTTCTCCGGGAACTGCCAGGGGCCGTAGTTGTTCGAGCAGTTGGTCGTCAGCACCGGCAGGCCGTAGGTGTGATGCCAGGCGCGCACGAGGTGGTCGCTGGCGGCCTTGCTCGCCGAGTACGGGCTGTTCGGCTCGTAGGTCTTGGTTTCGGCAAAGGGCGGATCCTGCGGGCCAAGCGAGCCATAGACCTCGTCCGTGCTGATGTGCAGGAAGCGGAACGCGGCCTGCATCCCGGGCTCGAGCGTCGCGCGATAGGTACGCGCGGCCTCCAGCAGCGTAAACGTGCCCTCGACATTGGTGCGCACGAAGGCGGCCGGGCCGTGGATGGAGCGGTCGACATGGCTTTCGGCCGCGAAATGCACGATCGCGCGAGGTCGGTAATCGGCGAGCAGGCGATCGACCAGGGCACGGTCGCAGATGTCCCCCTGCACGAAGACATGGCGCGCATCGCCCCGCAGCGCGGCGAGCGTTTCGAGGTTGCCGGCGTAGGTCAGCAGGTCGAGGTTGAGGATGGGCTCGTCGCTGCGCGCGAGCCAGTCGAGGACGAAATTGGCGCCGATGAAGCCGGCGCCGCCGGTCACGAGAATCAAGTTGGAAGCTCCGCCCGATGACAATGTGCGGGATTATCGCATTGCCGCGCGAATCGCCCACAGCTTGTGCTACATCCTCAGGCGATCGGCATAGCCGGTCATCTCCAGGTAGCCCTGTCCGGTCTCGCGTTCCTGGCCATCCGGCGACGCCTCGCGCAGACGTACAGCGCCCTCCCAATACACCGCGCCGGTGGATGCCCGGCTGTCGAGTTCCTGGTCGTCCATCAGCGGGGCCAGGTGCAGGATGCGGCCATCGGCCAGATGCAGGCGCCACTCCACCGGGTAGCGCGCACCGGTGCGCGGCGACTGCCAGTACCGCAGCGGCTCGAAGCGGACCTCGTCGGGCCGGAAGCGCCTCGCCCCGCCCTGCGCATCGCCCAGCGTGCCCGCCGCCCACATTGCCCGCCCTTCCCCGTCACGCATCTGGAACAGCATCAGCGAGCCGCCGTCGTGCAGGTTGATGCCGATCCAGTCCCAGCCGCGCGCACCCTCGGGCAGGATCTCGCTCGACCACTCGTGGTCGAGCCAGGCGTGCCCGGTCACGGCCAAGGTCCTGCCGTCCAGCTTCAGCGTGCCCGACACCTTCAACTGCGGGCGACTGTAGTAGTAGCTGGCGTTGATCGGATCCGGCGCCTTCTGGCTGAACCCCGCGCTGCCATTCAGCACGGGCGCGCCCCCCGGCTCGAACTCGAGTTCGAAGCCGAAATCCTCCGCTTCGATGCGGCTGCGATAGCCGGCAAGCGCTGCCTCGCCGCCCGCCAGGAACCAGTCGCCGACCCGCACGACCGTCCTGCCCTCCACCGCCTCGGCCAGCCCCGGATAGGCACGCGCGGCGCGTTCCGCATGGCGAAGACGCCCTGTCGCGGGGTCGGCCACGGCCGCATGCGCGAGCACCAACTGGCGTGGCGCGAAGCGGCTCGGGTTGTCCTCGCCGATCCGCGTCCGCACACGGAAGAAGGTGAGCTGGAAGCCGCGCTCGACGCCGGCCTCGTCCCTGAGCCAGCCGGTGATGTACCACCATTCGGTACGGTAGTCCGGATGAGCGCCGAAGTCCCGGGGGAACTGCAGCGCCTGCCCGGACAGGACCGGGGGATAGGGCGGCGTAGTCGGCGCGACCTGCGCGACGACAGGGCCAGGGAAGATCAGCGTTCCAACGACCATCCACGCACCGACAAGCACCGTGCCCAGCGAGAAGTTGCCCATTCTCGCCACTGCCCTGCACAGGTACGCAATCACTCGCTGCCCCAACCCGGCTGTCTTCATCACCCTGCCCTCACCAGTCCGCCTTCACCGCCAGCACCGCCGAGCGCCGCATCGCACGCGCCCCCGCCAGCCGGGCGACCACGGCCGCCAGCAGCACCAGTCCGATCGCAAAGGTCGCCAAGGCCGTCCATGGCACGGCGAGTTCCATGCTCCAGTGAAAGCTCTGGCGGTTGACGATCTCGATCAGGATCCACGCGATCGCACCGCCGGCGAGCAGGCCGGACACCACACCGAGGCCGGCGGTCAGCGCACCCTCCATCGCAATCAGGCGGCCCACGTCGCCCCGCGTGAAGCCCAGATGCCGCAACATGCCGAACTCGCCCTCGCGGGTCGTTGCCAGTGCGGCAAAGGTGGTCGCGATCCCGAACAGGCCGATCATGATCGTGACGGCTTCCATCAGGTAGGTGATCAGGAAGGTGCGATCGAAGATCTCCAGGCTGATCGCGCGGATCTCGCCGGGCAGCGCGATCGTCACGTGTTCTGCGCCGAAGGCCGCACGCAGCGCTGCCGCCACTTCGCCGACCGGCATGCCCGGCTCGACTTCGATGGCCGCATCGTTGATGCGACGGTCGCCCGTCAGCGCGACGTAGTCCGCACGCTCGATCAGCGCAGCACCGTGCTGGCGCGCGTAGTCGCGCCAGATGCCCGCGACGACGAACTCCCGCATCTGCCCACCCAGCGGCAGGCTCAGACGGTCGCCCACGCCGATACGCCGGCGATCCGCTGCCGCTTCGGAGATCCAGGCTGGCGGCACCTCGCTCGCCGCCGGCCGCTCAGTCGAACCCGCAATCAGCGGCAGGCCCCAGTTGCCACGCACCGGCCGAGCCAGCACGCTGAACAGCGGCTCATCGTCCGAGATGCGCAGGTTGACGAGGCGCGTCGTATCCACGGATGCCACGCCGGGCACTGCCGCGATCCGTGCCAACGCCGCATCATCCAGGTAACCGCTGCCCGAGGACGACGACGCGCGCACGTAGAGGTCTGCGGGCAGCACCTGCGTCAGCCAGTCGTCGACCGAGACACGAAAACTGCTGACCATGATCGCCATCGCCGAGGCCAGCGCCACGCTGGCGATGACACCCGCGCCCGCGACGACCGCCTGGCCGGGCGTCGCCGACAGGCGCGCGTGTGCCAGGCGCCAGCCCACGCCCTGCGCCCGCCCCAGCAACGGCAACAGGGCACGAGCCAGCCGGGGCAACAGCAGCACGGCCGCCGCCAGCAGACACGCCACCGCGGCATAACCACCGACGGGAATGCCCGCCAGCGGAGGCAGCAGACACGCGGTGGCGGCCAGCGCCAGCAGACCCAGACCCGCGGCAGGCCGGCCCCGCGCCTGCGACAGGCCCGCGTACGCAGCCTCCCCCGCCTTCAGTGCGCGCGCTGGCGCCACCCGCGAGGCCTCGCGGGCCGGCAGCCACGTCCCCGCGACACCGGCGGCGACACCCAGCAACAGATAGCCCGCGATCAACACGCCATCGAACTGCAACTGCGGCCGGGTCCCGCGGAAGAATCCTGCGCCAAGATCGCCCCCCACCAGCTGGAATGCCGCCACGGCCAGCCCATGGCCCAAGGCCACGCCCAGCACGCCACCCGCCAGCCCGACCGCTGCCCCTTCGGCGAGCAGTCCGCGCAGCAGTTCCCGGCGTTCCAGCCCGAGCGCGCGCAGCAGGGCGAACTCCCGCCGGCGGCGCGCCACCGACAACAGCTGGGTGGAGAACACCAGGAAGCCGCCGGTGATCAGCGCAATCGCCGCAAGCATGGTCAGATTGACCCGATAGGCACGCGACAGGGCACCGACCTCGCTCGCCGCAGCCTCCGGCACCCGCAGCGCAAGGCCAGGCGGCAGCAGCGGCGCCAGCGCCACCCGCGCTGCATCGGGACTGACACCCGCTGCCAGTTTGAGATCGATGCGGCTCAACACGCCCACGCGGTCGAAGTGCTGCTGCGCCGCGCCGAGATCCATCACCGCCAGCCGGCCGCTCGCGCCGGGCAACTCGCCGGCGACCTGCAGGGCGAAGCTGCGCACCCCGGATTGCACCCACAGCATGCCGTCGCGCACCGCAGGCGGCGCGGACTGGCCGTCGCTGCGCAGCTGCGGCTCGCCCAGCCGCGCCCGCGCCTCGGCCGAAAGAAAGACATTGTGCGGCTGCAGCGCCGCGAAGCGCCCGTCCTCACCGCCAGCGCGGGAAGCCAGCGGCATTAGCGCCGGCTGCACCCGCGCAATGCGGAACAGGTCCACGCCGAGAATCTCCAGACTGTCCTCGCGTCCGGGCAGCCTGGCCTCGACGACGAGCAGCGGACTGGCCTCCGCCACTTCCGGCCGCAAGGCCAGCACGGGGTAGATCGCCTCGTCGAAGCCCTCTCGCGGCCCGATCAGCTGCAGATCGGCGTCGCCGGCAATCAGCCGCATCCCACGCCCGAACTCATCCAGTGCGGCGGCATGGATCAGCTGCACCGCCAGCCCCAGCGCCACCCCGAGCGCGATGGCGAGCAGCGACAGCGCCGTCGCCAGTCGTCGGCGCAGCAGGCTGGCAAGGAACAGGCGCCCCAGCAGCGCGCTCATGCGCAGCCCGTGATGTCGACGAGCCTCCCGGCACCGAGTTCGAGCACCCGGTCCGCCCGTCGGGCAGCGGCGCGCGAGTGCGTCACGAGCACGCCTGCGGCCCCCTGCTCGCGGATCTGCGCCAGCAGCAGGTCGAGCACCTCGGTCGCGCGGCCCGGATCGAGGTTGCCGGTCGGCTCGTCGGCCAGCACCACGCGCGGTGCATGCACGAGCGCACGCGCGATCGCCACCCGCTGCAGTTCTCCCCCCGACAACGTGTGCGGCGCATCGTCGGCCCGTTCGCCAAGGCCGACCCGCACCAGCAGCGCGCGCGCCTTGTGCAGGGCTTCTGCGTCGGACACCTTCAGCAGCCACAGCGGCAGCGCGACGTTCTGCACCAGGCTCAGGTGCGGCAGGATGTGGAAGGCCTGGAACACGAAGCCGAAGGCGCGGCGCCGCAGCCTGGCCAGCGCGTCGTCGTCGAGATCGTCGACGCGCTGGCCACCGACCCGGATACGACCGCCGTCGACCGGCTCGAGCCCGGCGATGCAATTGAGCAGCGTCGACTTGCCCGTTCCAGACTCGCCGACGATCGCGACACACTCTCCTGCTGCCACCTCCAGTATCAGGTCATCGAACAACAGGCGTGGCGGGCTACCGGGGAGATTCTTGCGAAGGGATTGGACGCTGAGCATGAGGCGATCTCGGGGGCGGCAAGGCGCCGGAATGAAACGGACGCGGCGAGGCCACCGCGACGAACGCGATTTTGTCATCCCGCAAGCGAATTGGTTGCATCGGCCGTGCCCGACGAGTGCAACGGAAGGCCACGGCAGACGAGCGACAGGCCGCCAGCCACGCGAATCCGGGATCGATGCCGTTTCGCGTATATACTCCGCCCGCCTGCCCGCGCGCGCCCTGGGCCACGGCGCCCTCCCCGTCCCCCGCCCCGCATGCCGGTCGATCACTACGAGAACTTTCCTGTCGCCTCCCTGCTGCTGCCGGCCCACCTGCGCGAGCCGGTCGAGGCAATCTATGCGTTCGCCCGCAGCGCCGACGACGTTGCCGACGAGGGCGATGCCCCGGCGGTGGCGAGACTGGCGCGGCTGCACGACTATCGGCTCGCGCTGGAGGCCTGTGCCCATGCCGTCGCGGTCAAGGACGAGACGCTGGCGCCGATGTTCGCCCGTCTCGGCGGCGCGATCCGCGCGCACAAGTTGCCCCTGCAGCCCTTTCGCAACCTGCTCGACGCCTTTTCGCAGGACGTCGGCAAGACGCGATACCGCGACTTCGCCGAACTGCAGGACTATTGCCGGCGCTCCGCCGACCCGGTCGGCCGCCTGCTGCTGTGCCTGTACGATGCCGCCACGCCGGACAACCTGCGCCGCTCGGACGCCATCTGCACCAGCCTGCAACTGATCAACTTCTGGCAGGACGTTGCCATCGACTGGCAGAAGGGGCGCATCTACCTGCCACAGGACGACATGGCGCGCTTCGGCGTTACCGAGGACGACATCGCCGCCGGTCGCAGCAACGATGCCTGGCGCGCACTGATGGACTTCGAAGTGCAACGCGCGCGCCGCATGATGCTCGATGGCGCCCCGCTCGCCCGCGCCCTGCCCGGCCGCCTCGGCTGGGAGCTGCGCCTGATCGTACTGGGCGGCCTGCGCATCCTCGAGCGCATCGAAGCCACTGCTTACGACGTATTCCGCCACCGGCCCGTGCTTGGCAAGGGCGACTGGCTGCGCCTGGCTGGGCGCGCCCTGAACTACCGGAACATCGCATGAATCCGCACGACTACTGCCAGGACAAGGCCGCCAAGAGCGGCTCGAGCTTCTACTACAGCTTCATGTTCCTGCCGCCCGAGCGGCGCCAGGCGATCACCGCGCTGTACGCCTTCTGCCGCGAGGTGGATGACGTGGTGGACGAATGCCACGACGTGTCCCTGGCCCAGGCCAAGCTCGAATGGTGGCGCCAGGAAGTGGCACGCACCTATGCCGGCACGCCCACCCACCCGGTCGGCCAGGCACTCAAGGATGTGCTGACGCGCTTCAACCTGCCGCAGGAACAACTGCTCGAGATCATCGACGGCATGGCGATGGACCTGTCGCAAACCCGCTACCTCGACTTCAAGGGACTGCAGCTCTACTGCTACCGCGTTGCCAGCGTTGTCGGCCTGCTCGCCGCGGAGATCTTCGGCTACCAGGACCGCCAGACGCTCAAGTACGCGCACGATCTCGGCCTCGCCTTCCAGCTCACCAACATCATCCGCGACGTCGGCGAAGATGCCCGCCGCGGCCGGATCTACCTGCCGATCGAGGACCTGCAGCGCTTCAACGTGCCCGCCAAGGACATCCTCGAGGCACGCTATTCCGACGCCTTCCGCGATCTGATGAAGTTCCAGGCCGAGCGCGCCGAACACTTCTACGAACAGGCCTTCGCCCAACTGCCGCAGGTCGACCGCAAGTCACAGCGCCCGGGCCTTGTGATGGCGGCCATCTACCGCACGCTGCTGCGCGAGATCGCGGCTGACGGCTTCCAGGTGCTGGACCGCCGTACCTCGCTGACGCCACTGCGCAAGGTATGGCTGGCGGGTACCACGTGGTTCAAGGGCTGAGCTGATGAGCGTGCCCGTCGTCGCGGTCATCGGTGCCGGCTATGCCGGCCTCGCCTGTGCGGTGGAACTCGCCCGTGCCGGCGTGCATGTGACGGTGTTCGAGCGCTCGCACACCCTCGGCGGGCGCGCGCGCGTGGTGCACAAGGATCACCACTGGCGGGTGGACAACGGCCAGCACATCCTTATCGGCGCCTACACCGAGCTCACCCGCCTGCTGCGCCTGACCGGTGGCTCGCCCAAGCTGCTCGCCCACTTGCCGCTGACCCTGCACGTGCCGGGCCGCCTGCACCTGAAGGCCGCCGCACTGCCCGCGCCTTTCCACCTGGCCGTGGGCCTGCTGCGAGCGAAAGGGCTGACGTGGGCCGACCGGATGGCGATGGTCCGCCTGATGCGCAGGCTGAAGAAGAGCGACTTCCGCGTGCCGCCCGAGATGACCGTCACCGGCCTCATGCGCGAGACCCGCCAGACCGCCGCAATGATCGAACTCGTCTGGGTGCCGCTATGCGTCGCGGCGCTCAACACCCCGCCCGGAGACGCATCGGCGCAGATCTTCGCCAATGTGCTGCGCGACAGCCTGGCCGGCTCCGCCAGTGCCAGTGAGTTGCTGATCCCGCGCGTCGATCTGTCCGAGCTGTTCCCTGTACCGGCCGCACGCTATCTCGCCACCCGCCGCGGCAAGCTGCGCACCGGCAATGCCATCGACGCGATCCGCCCGGTCGCCGGCGGCTTCCGCCTCGAGGGCGACCCCGGCAGCCAGCCCTGGCCGCATGTCGTGGTCGCGACCGCGCCCTACCATGCGGGTACGCTGCTCGCCTCCACCGGCCAGTGCGACCGGCTGGCGGCACAGATCGACGCGCTGCCGCACGAACCGATCGTGTCGGTCTACCTGGCCTTGGGAAAGGGGCAGCGACTGCCCGAACCGATGATCGGCCTCGTGAGCGGTGCCACCGCAGGCCCTGCCCAATGGGCGTTCGACCGTGGTCAACTTGGCGGCCCGGAAGGCCTGATCGCCTGTGTGATCAGTGCCAGCGGCCCGCACGAAACCCTGCCGCGCGACGAGCTGATCCTTCAGACCCATGCCCAGCTCGAACGCCATCTCGGCCGGCGCCTGCCCTCGCCCGAATGGTCGCAGGTGATTGTGGAGAAGCGCGCGACCATCGCCTGCAGACCCGGCATCTTCCGCCCGGGCATCCGCACGCCGATGCGCGGTTTGTGGCTCGCGGGGGATTACCTCGAGTCGGACTATCCGGCCACGCTCGAATCCGCCGTGCGCTCCGGCATCGCCTGTGCGCAGGCCATCCTCGCCGAACTCGGCTACGCCAGCTGACCCGCAGCGGGCACCTTGGTCGCGCTCAGGCCGGAGTGTCGGCCAGGTGGGCGAGGATCGGATCGAGCATGGCTGCCCCGAGGCGCTTGCTGCGCGCGCCGTTCCAGCCCGTCAGTTCGTCGGGCAGGTTCGCATTGTCCTTGAACGGCATCTCGAGCGTGAGCGACACGCAGCCGAAGTGGTTGGCGACCCACTTGCTCGCCAGCGTGAGCAGTTCCTCGCCGAAGCGGCCCGGCTTGTAGCCCTCCGCGATCTGGAAGTCCGGCGCCACGGCGGCAAAGGCTTCGATGAAGCGCGCTTGCCGACGTGCGGATTCCGCCGTGAAGCCCGGCACCTCCTCCGCCGTCGAGAAGAACACGTAGGGCAGCGCCTCGTCGCCGTGAATGTCGAGGAAGAGGTCGCAACCGGTGCGCTGCATCTCCTCGCGCACGAGAAACACCTCGGGGCTGGCCGTCAGGTCGGGTTCGCGCCATTCGCGGTTCAGGTTGCGGCCCGCGGCGTTGGTGCGCAGGTTGCCGCGCACCGCGCCATCCGGGTTCATGTTGGGCACGATGTACAGCACGGCCTGCTCCCGCAACTTGCGGGCCACGGCGTCCGCCCCGTCGAGCAGGCGCTCGAGCAGGCCCTCGACGAACCATTCGGCCATGGTCTCGCCCGGGTGCTGGCGCGCGATGATCCACACCGGCCGGCGCGCCGGGGACGGATGCCCGACGACGACCACATCCAGGTCGCGGCCGTCGACGGTCGCGCCGAGATTGCGCACGCTGGCGAAGGGCGAGGTTTCCGCCCGCGCCAGCAAGTCCAGATGGCGCTCGTGCGAATAGGGCTCGAAGTAGGCGTAGTAGACGCTGTCGCGCTCGGGCGTGTGCTCGACGATCAGTCGACCGTCCTCGTAGCGCGTCCCGGCCACGCGGAACCAGGTCCGGCGATCGTAGGAGGCGACGCAGCGATAGCCCGGCCAGCCATCCGGATACGCCGCTTCGGCTGCATTCTCGATCACCAGTCGCAGCGGCTTACCCGCGGCATCCATCAGGCGGAAATGGAACCACTGGCGGAAGTCGGCGGCATTGTCGGCACGCAAGCGCAGACGAATGTCCTGCGGGTCGTCGAGACTGACGATCTCGATCGCGCCCGCGTCGAAACTCGAGCTGATGCGCATGGATTCAGTCCTCGCGGCGGCGGAAAACGAGCATGTCGGCATCCGAAGCTTCCGCTGCAAAGGCATAGCCTTCGCTGTCGAAGCCTTTGAGCCCCTCGACGTCGTCGATGCGGTTCTGGATGACGTAGCGACTCATGAGGCCGCGCGCACGCTTGGCATAGAAACTGATGATCTTGTAGCGACCGCCCTTCCAGTCCTCGAACACCGCCGTCACCAGCCGGCCCTTGAGCTTGGCCGGCTTGACCGACTTGAAGTACTCGTCCGAGGCGAGATTGAACAGGACGGGCTCCCGTCCGGCGTCCCGCTCCGCTGCAAGCAGGCGGTTCAGCTCATCGGTGATGCGCTCGCCCCAGAATGCGTAGAGGTTCTTGCCCCGTGCGTTCTCGAGACGGGTTCCCATCTCGAGCCGGTAGGGCTGCATCAGGTCGAGCGGGCGCAGCACGCCATACAGGCCCGAGAGGATGCGCAGGTGATCCTGCGCCCACTGCAGCTGCGCTTCATCCAGCGATGCGGCCTGCAGCCCTTCGTAGACGTCACCGTTGAAGGCGAGCACGGCCTGCTTGGCGTTGTCAGGCGAGAAGGGACGCGACCACTGCGCATAGCGGGCGACGTTGAGCGTGGCGAGCGGGTCCGACAGCGACATCAGCTCGGCAATCTCGGCGGGCGAGCGCTGGCGCAGGATGTCGATGAGCTCGGCGGCGTGATCGAGGAAATCCGGCTGGGAAAAACGGGCGGTGCTCGGCGGCGTCTCGTAGTCGAGCGCCTTGGCGGGCGAAATGACGATGATCATGGAACGGATGTCGAGCGGAAGAAGGTCCCGATGGTAACAAACTCGGGACGCTCGGCGGCCGCACGGCCTGCCCGCCGCCGCGTCATGTCACATCACCGCCATCAAGCGCTCTGTCAGTTCCTCGGCACGCTTGCGCCCAATGCGCGTCTCGGAGATCGAAGCCAGCCATTCCTCGTGGAGCGCCATCAGTCCGTCGCGGTCGGGCGCGGCCTGGATGCGTTTCATCAGGCCGAGCTTGGCGTACGGACCATGGAACGTGCGCAGCGTGTTCATCATGAAGTCGCGCGCCAGCTGCAGGTCACCCGCCTTTGGCGCCTGCCCGCCTGAGGCCGCCCTGGAGGCAGGCTCGACCGCCGCCGCAGGCATGACGCGCTCCGGCGCTGCCGCGGCAACGGCCTCGATGAGCCCAGCCTCCTCGAGCTGCGACAGCGTGGTCGCGATGGCATCGTCGGCGGAGAGGGCAGCCAGCTCGTCGGTGCCGCGCCGGCCATCGATCAGGATCAGGAGGCGGCGCGCACGCTGCCCGACGTCCCCGCTGCGATGGGCGATCTCGTCCTGCCCTTTCGGGGTCTTGGTGTAAATCGTCATTCTCTTGTCTCCTCGGCGCTTGCGGCGTATTGCCGTCTTTATGCGCATCCGTTGGTCGGATCGATGCGTCGGAGTTAAGCCTCCGCTACGCTACGAGCCGGATGAGGATCACGGCGCAACGCCATCTATGTCAATGGCGCACGACAAGGGAATGTGACGTAGTTATCGCGAGCCGAGTTGCCTGGCCTGCTCGAACAGGCAGACCGCAACCGCGGCGCCGACGTTGAGCGACTCGATGGCACCGGGCATCGGGATGAGGACGTGGCGCGTGGCGCAGGCCAGCACCGCGGGCGAGACGCCCTGCCCTTCGCCGCCGAAGACCCAGGCAACGGGCGCGCGCAGATCGAGATCGTAGAGACTGCAGGCATCGCCGCTGAGCGCGGTCGCGAGCACCTGACCGCCGAAGCCCGGAAGCCAGGCCGCGAGATCGACCCGCTCATGCACCTCGAGGACGAAGTGTGCGCCCATGCCCGCGCGCAGCACCCGCGGCGACCAGGCGCCCGCGCATCCTTCGGCCAGCAACACGTGCCGTACGCCTGCCGCTGCGGCGGTACGCAGGATCGTGCCCAGGTTCCCCGGGTCCTGGACGCCGTCCAGCACCACGAGGTTATCGACGATCGTTCCCAGCGGTTTCACCGCCGGCAGGTCGATGATCGCCAGCACGCCGGAGGGCGTATCCACCGGGCTGACGTGGGCAAACAAGGTGTCCGGCAACACGTGGCAAGGCACCCCCTGTCCGACCTCGCCAAGCAGGTCGGCAATCTCGGCCTTGCCGACACCTGACTCGGACACGACCAGTCCCTTCAAGCGGCACGAACGCTCCAGTGCAGCCTGTACCAGGTGCGCTCCGTCCAGCAATGTCTCACCCAGTTTGCGGCGCTCGCGCCCCGAGCTTGCGAGCGCGTGCAGGCGCTTGACGAGCGGGTTGTCGCGCGAGGAGATCGTCTTCATGCGGGGCCGTCGCCCGCGCGCTCGACCAGGCGCCGCACCGGCGCGAAGCTGCGCCGGTAGAACGGTGCGACGCCATGACGCTCGATGGCCATCAGGTGCGCCGCCGTAGGATAGCCCTTGTGGCCCGCCAGCCCGTACTGCGGCCACTCCCGGTCGAGGACCCGCATGGCCTCGTCACGTACCGTCTTGGCCAGGATCGACGCAGCCGAAATGGACGGCTCCGTCGCATCGCCCTTGACGATGGCTCGCGTCGGATACGGCAGCGTCGGACACCGGTTGCCATCCACCCTCACCTCACCCGGCGCAACGGACAATGCACACACGGCCCGCTGCATGGCCAGCATGGTCGCGTGCAGGATGTTGAGGCGGTCGATCTCCTCGACGCTGGCCTCGGCGACCGCCCACGCCAGCGCATGCTCACGAATCAAGAGAGCGAGCTGTTCGCGCGCGCGCTCGCTGAGCTTCTTGGAGTCTGCGAGGCCTTCGATCGGGCGCGCGGGGTCAAGGATGACCGCGGCAGCGACCACGGGCCCGCACAAGGGTCCGCGCCCCGCTTCATCGACACCACACACCAGCACACCGCCTCGGGTGACCGTGGACGACAGAAACAGGTCTGCGGTCATGCTGCGCCCTGACGCAGATAAGGCAGGACGGCCTCCGCCGCCTTCTCGGCGGTGTTCTGCCGCAGCGTGAGGTGCAGCTCGGCAAACCGCGCCTCCAGCGCGGCACGGCGGTCAGGGTCGTTCAGCCAGGCATCGAGCGCAGCGGCGAGTTTCTCCGGCGTCGCATCGTCCTGCAGCAGCTCCGGCACCAGGCCTTCATTGCAAAGGATGTTGGGCAAGCCGACCCACGGCAGGTAGGCCATCCGCTTCATCAGCCGGTACTGCCACGCCCCGATGCGGTAGGTGATCACCATCGGCCGCTTGAGCAGCGCAGCCTCCAGACTTGCGGTACCGCTCGCCACGAGCACCACGTCGCTCGCGATCATCGCCTCGACCGCGTGGCCGAACAGCATCCTGATCGGCAGGTCCAGCGCCTGGTTGCGATGCAGGGCCTCTTCGAAGATCGCGCGCGTCTCGCGTGTCGCCAGCGGGACCAGGAAGCACAGGCCGGGATCGCGCTCGACCATCTGCTTGGCCGTTGCGATGTAGGTGTCGGCAAGATTGCGGACCTCAGACTGCCGGCTGCCTGGCAGCATCGCCACGATGCGATGCTCCAGCGGCAGTTCGAGCAACTGCCGCGCAGCGTTGCGATCCGGATGCAGCGGGAACACGTCGGCCAGCGGGTGGCCGACGTAGCTCACGGGCACGCCCGCCTGTTCATAGATCTCGGGCTCGAACGGAAACAGGCACAACATCCGGCTCACCGAACGTGCGATACGCTTGATGCGCCCGCCGCGCCAGGCCCAGATCGAGGGACTGACGAAGTGGATGGAGGGAATGCCGGAATCCTTGACCTTGCCTTCGAGCCAGAGGTTGAAATCCGGTGCATCCACGCCGATGAAGGCCGCCGGCCGTTCCCCGCGGATCTGCCCCAGCAGCGCGCGGCGGATTCCGGACAGCTCACGATAACGCTTCAGGGCGTCAACATAGCCATGGACTGCGAGCAGCTCGCTGGGCCAGCGCGCGTCGAACCCTTCGGCCTGCATCTTGGGCCCACCAATGCCGAAGAACTCGGCATCCGGTACCTGCTGACGAATCGCGCGGATCAGGTGACTGGCAAGCAGGTCGCCCGAGGTTTCCCCGGCGACCATGGCGATACGGACCGTCATGGTGTGGGAAGGGCCTCAGCGAACGATGCCGCGATCGGACTGGGCAATGAACGCCGAAAACGCCTCCACTTCGGGATGCTCGGCCGCGATCTCGGCAACACGCAGTCGCGCTTCCTGCAGCGTCAGGCCAGCGCGATACAGCGCACGGTAGGCGCGCTTGATGGCGGCAATACCTTCAGCGCTGAAGCCCCGACGCTTGAGGCCCTCGCTGTTGATGCCGTGCGGTTTGGCCGGATTGCCGGCGACGGTGACGAAGGGCGGCAGATCCTGCAGCAAGACGGTGCCGACCCCACAGAAGCTGTGGGCGCCGACGCGGCAGAACTGATGAACACCGGTAAAACCACCCAGGATTGCCCAGTCGCCGACATGCACGTGGCCGGCCAGCGTGGCGTTGTTGGCGAAAATGGTGTTGTTGCCCACCTGGCAGTCATGCGCCATGTGCACGTAGGCCATGATCCAGTTGTCGTTGCCGATGCGCGTGACGTGCGCATCCTGGCTGGTGCCAACGTTGAACGAACAGAATTCGCGAATCGTGTTGCGGTCACCGATTTCCAGCGCTGTCGGCTCGTCGTCGTACTTCTTGTCCTGCGGCTTCGCGCCAAGGGAGCAGAACTGGAAGATCTCGTTATCGCGCCCGATCCGGGTGTGTCCCTCGATCACCACATGCGGACCGACACGCGTCCCGTCGCCGATCTCGACATGCTCGCCGATGATCGAATACGGCCCGATCGAGACGTTCTCACCGAGCTTCGCGCCAGCATGGACGATGGCAGTCGGATGAATCATAGCGTCTTGAGCGCACACATCAGTTCGGCCTCGGTCGCGATCTCGCCGTCGACGCGTGCGACCCCCTTGTACTTGTAGATGTTGCGCTTGTTCTGCGTGATCTCGACTTCGAAGATCAGCTGATCCCCCGGCACTACCGGGCGCTTGAACCGCACGGCATCGATACCGGCGAAGTAAACCACCGAGTTCTCATCGGGCTTGATGCCCATGCTCTTGAACGACAGCACGGCCGCAGCCTGCGCCATCGCCTCGACGATCAGCACCCCGGGCATGACGGGATGGTGCGGGAAGTGGCCGGGGAAGAACGGCTCGTTCATCGTCACGTTCTTCAGCGCGACAATGCGCTTGCCCTCTTCCATCTCGAGCACGCGGTCGATCAGCAGGAACGGATAGCGATGCGGAAGGTACTCGATGATTTCGTTGATGTTCATCATGTGGTTCAACCCGGGTTGCGGTCGTCGGGACCGACTTGTTGATTCTCGAGACTACGGACACGCCCGACAAGCGCGTCGAGGTGCCGGAGATGGGCGAAATTGCGTATCCATTCGGCGTGTGGCTGCACCGGCAGGCTCGCGGTGTAGACGCCCGGTCGCGTGATCGACTTGCTGACCAGCGTTCCGGCGGAGACCACCACGTCATCGCAGATCGAAAGATGGCCGATGATGCCCGCCTGCCCGCCGATCATGCAGCGCGCGCCGATGGTGGTGCTGCCGGCGACGCCGACGCAACCGGCAATGGCGGTGCGCTCGCCGATGCGAACGTTGTGGGCGATCTGTATCAGGTTGTCCAGCTTGCATCCGTCACCGATCACCGTGTCGTCGAGCGCCCCGCGGTCGATGGTCGTGTTGGCACCGATCTCGACGTCGTTGCCGATGACGACGCGTCCGACCTGCGGGATCTTGACCCAGCCCCCGCCCTTCTCCCGGGCGAAACCGAACCCGTCCGCGCCGATGACGGCGCCAGAGTGGATGATGCAATCCTCACCGACGATGCAGCCGTGCTGGATCGTTACCCTTGGTGCCAGGCGGGTGCCGCGACCGATCCGGGCGCCACGGCCGATGTGGCAACCCGCGCCGACGATGACGTCCTCGCCGATGACCACATCCTCGTCAATCGACGCACCCGGCCCGACCTCCACCGATGCCGGGACTCGGGACACAACGGCCGCCAACGGGTGTATGCCCGGACGCGCCACCGGTGCAGGATGGAAGAGCTGTGCGACACGGGCGAAGTAAAGGTAGGGGTCACCCGTGACGATACACGGGCGACCTTCGACCAGCGGACGAACATCCGGCGCCACGATGACCGCGCTCGCGGCACTGCCCTGCAGGCGCGACAGATACTTGCGGTTGGCCACGAAGGCCAGGTCTCCGTCTCCCGCCTGGTCGAGCGTGGCGACACGGCGCACGGTTATCGCCGCATCGCCACTGAGTTCACCGCCCAGGCGCGCAACCAGCTCGTCGAGACGAAACATGCGGAGGAATGCTTACTTGGCGTCGGACAGGGCCTTGATGACCTTGTCGGTGATGTCGATCTTCGGGTTGGCGTAAACCGCTTCCTGGAAGATGATGTCGTAATTCTCGCTCTCGGCGATCTGCTTCACCGAACGGTTGGCCTTGTCCAGCACCGAGGCCAGTTCCTCGTTGCGACGCTGGTTGAGATCCTCGCGAAACTCACGTTGCTTGCGCTGGAAATCGCGATTGAGATCATTGAGCGCGCGCTCCTTGTTGCGGCGATCGCTCTCGGCCATCGTCGGCACTTCACGCTCCAGTTCTTCCTGCATGGCCTTGAGATCCTTCGCCATGCGCTGAAGCTCCTGGTCGCGCTTCTCGAACTCCTTCTCGAGGCGCTGCTGCGCACGGACGGCCGGCGCTGCCTCGCGCATCACGCGGTCGGAGTTGACGAAGCCGATCTTGGTATCGGCCACTGCGGCCTGGGAAACGCCAATCAGGGCGGCAGCCACCAGGGAGAGGGTACTGACTTTCACTTATGCCTCCGGAAAAATCTTGTTTGCGGCGCGATCAGAACACGCTGCCGAGCTGGAACTGGAACCGCTGGATCTCGTCGTCCTTTTCCTTCTTGAGCGGGTGGCCGAAACTGAATTTCAGCGGCCCGATCGGCGAACTCCAGGAGAACGCCAAGCCCGTACTGTAGCGCAGGTCGTCAAAGCCGATCTTCTGTTCCTTGCCCGTATCCGGGTCCTCGCCCCATACGTAACCGGCGTCGAAGAAGGCCGATATGCGGAACGAGCGGTCGGTACCGGCGCCAGGCATCGGGAAGAAGAACTCCGCATTGCCGACCAGCTTGCGAGTACCGCCGGACGAGGTGACATCCCCATCGCTATCGGTGAACTTCGGTCCCAGCGTGCCCTGATCGAAACCTCGCACCGACCCGATGCCGCCCACGTAGTAGTTCTTGTAGAAAGGCACGCTCTTCCCACCGAAGCCTTTCGCGTAACCGACGTCGGCATTGAGCATCAGCGCATAGTCGCGCCCGAACGGGAACCAGTGCTGGTGCTGGTAGCCAAGCTTACCGAAGCGCAGATCGCCCACCGGGACGGTGACTTCACCGTACACTCGCTGATACGTACCCTTGCGCGGATAGATGAAACTGTCACGACTGTCCCGCGACCAGCCGACCGTCAGCAGCAGACTGCTGACCGACACATCGCCCACACCGTTGCCGCTGCAACCACCATTGTCGTTGCAGAAGTCCTTGTAAAGAAACGGACTGCCTTCGTAGGTCGTGATCTTGGTCTGGTCCGCAGTCAGGCCGAAATTCACCTGATCATCCTCGGCAATCGGCCACCCGAGCCTCAGGCCCGCCCCGGTAGAGACGGTCTTGTACGGCGACAAATTACTGTATTCGGTCGAATCGTAGGTGCGGTGGTAGAGGTCCCAGCCCAGGCTGACGCCGTCGACGGTGTAGTACGGATTGGTGAACGACAGTGCAAGCGTGCGGCTCGACTTGCTCGTGTTGAGCCCCAGCGTCAGGGCGTTGCCGCTACCGAACAGGTTCTGCTGGGAGACCGAAGCCGACAGCACGACGCTCTCAGAACTCGAAAAACCAGCGCCCAGCATGAGGTTACCGGTGGGCCGTTCCTTCACCGTGAAGTTCACGTCGACCTGATCGGTCGTACCCGGCACGGCAGGCGTCTCGACGTTGACCTCGTCAAAGAAGCCCAGGCGGTCGATTCGGGTACGCGAACGGTTGATCGCCGCGGCGTCGTACCAGCCTCCCTCCATCTGGCGCATTTCGCGGCGAACGACCTCATCGCGCGACTTGGTGTTGCCGCCGACATTGATCCGGCGCACATAGACGCGCCGACCCGGATCGACGAACACCGTGAAGGCCACCTGGCGCTTCTCCTTGTCCACCTCCGGCGCTGCGTTGACGTTGGCGAAGGCATAGCCTTCGTTGCCCAGGCGGTCGGTAATGGCCTTCGTGGTCTCGGTCAGCTTCTCGCGCGAGAAGGTATCGCCCGGCCGTAGCTGGGTCATCGACACATAGTCGGACTCCGGCAACACCAGATCGCCGGTGAAACGCATGCCGCTGACGGTGTACATCTCACCTTCGGTGATGTTCACCGTGATGTAGATGTCCTCCTTGTCCGGCGTGATCGAGACCTGGGTCGAATCGATGTTGAAGTCGAGGTAGCCCTGGTTCAGATAGAAGGAGCGCAGGGTCTCCAGGTCAGCGGACAGCTTCTGGCGCGAATACTGGTCGTTCTTGGTGTACCAGGTCAGCCAGCCCGGCGTGGTGAGCTGCATCTGTTCAAGCAGGTCATCCTCGTCGAAGGCCTTCGCTCCGACGATGCTGATCTGCCGGATCTTGGCGACATCGCCTTCCTCGACATTGAAATTGATGCCGACCCGGTTGCGCTCGAGCGGCGTCACCGTGGTCTTGATCTGGGCCGAATACTTGCCGCGTGACAGATACTGTCGCTTGAGCTCCTGTTCGGCACGCTCGAGCAGCGAACGGTCGAAGATTCGGGACTCCGCCAGGCCAACTTCCCGCAGCCCCTTCTTGAGCGCGTCCTTGTCGAACTCCTTCACACCGACGAAGTCGATCTGTGCGATCGCAGGCCGCTCATCGACCACGACGACGATGACGTCACCCTCGGTCTCGATACGTACGTCGCTGAAGAAACCGGTCGCGAACAGCGCACGGATCGCCTCGGCCGCTTGTCCCTCGTCGAAGCGCTCACCGACCCGCACCGGCAGGTAGTTGAATACGGTTCCCGCTTCGGTCCGCTGGATGCCTTCGACCCGGATGTCCTTGACCACGAAAGGTTCGAATGCGAATGCCGGCACAGCGGCAAAAAGGGCCATGATGAGCCCGGGCAGGAGCTTGCGATTCATGCAGGAATTCAGCCGGAAATGAGACGATTGATGTCGTTGTAGAAAGCAAATGCCATCAGCATTGCAAGCAGGACAAGACCGATCTGTTGACCGATCTCCATGACGCGTTCCGGAATCGGACCGCCCTTGATGATTTCGACCGTATAGTACAACAAGTGCCCCCCATCGAGCACCGGGATGGGGAGCAGGTTCAAGACCCCCAGGCTGATGCTGATCAGGGCCACGAACTTCAGGTAATGGCTCAGTCCGAGCTGCGCGGTCTGGCCGGCATAATCCGCAATCGTCACGGGCCCAGAGAGGTTCTTCCACGACACTTCGCCAGTGAACATCCGACCGATCATCTTCAGGCTCAAAACGCTGGTTTCCCAAGTCTGGCGCACAGCCTTCGTCAGCCCTTCGAGCGGCCCATAGCGCACCTGCGCGAACATCGACAGTCCGCCTTCGACCGGCTCGGCGACTCCGACGCCAATGCGGCCGACCGGCACGCCGTTATCCGTGCCGGATTCCGGCGTCACGCTCAGGGTCAGCCGCTCGCCACCCCGCAGCACCTCGAAATCCAGCGGCTTTCCCGGAGCGGCACGGACACGTTCGACCAATGCCGCCCAGCCCTCGATGGCAGCACCCTCGATTGCGATGACCTCGTCGCCCTCCCGCAGCCCGGCGCGCTCCGCCGAGCCTCCCTCCGATAGCCGCCCGACGATCGCCGGGATGACGGGACGCCACGGCTTGAGGCCCAAGCGGACGATCAGGTCCTGACTGCCATCCTCAATCGGCACACCGGCAAGGTTCAGGCGCCGAAAAGCTTCCACCTCTTCGAGCGTACGCACCTTGAGGACGACTTCACCCTGCTCCAGTGCATGCCGCAACAGGACCCAGCGCAAGTCCTGCCACGAACGCACCGGCTCGTCGTCGACGGCAAGCACGAGATCGCCATCGCGCACGCCCGCCGCCACCGCGATGGCTGGCGTGTCCGACAAAGCGACGCGTGGGCGAAGCTCATCGGTCCCCGCCACGAACAACCCCCAGTACAGCGCAATCGCGAGCACGAAATTCGCGATCGGTCCCGCGGCAACGATGGCGAAGCGCCGGTAGACGCTCTGCCGGTTGAAAGCGCGATGCAATTCGGCAGGCGCCACCGGCCCCTCGCGCTCGTCCAGCATCTTGACGTACCCACCCAGTGGAAACGCGGCGAGCGCCCACTCGGTTGCATCCCGTCCGGCTCGACGCACCAGCAGCGGCTTGCCGAAGCCGATCGAGAAGCGCAGCACCTTGACGCCGCACCAACGCGCCACGAGATAGTGCCCAAGCTCATGCACGAGGATGAGCAGGCCCAGCGCAAGGGCGAAAGGAAGCAGATAGTCGAGAAGATTCATTGTCAGCGGGAAAGTGTCCGGATCTGGGCGGATGCCCAATCACGTGCCTGCGCATCAACGGCGAGCACAGCATCCAGCGAATCGACCGCGACGCCGGCACAGCGTTCCAGGCAAGGTTCGATTACGCGCGCAATATCGAGATAGGCGATGCGCCGGTCGAGGAACGCGGCAACCGCCTCCTCGTTTGCAGCATTGAGCACGGCCGGG
Source organism: Thauera sp. 63 (assembly GCF_000310165.2). Taxonomy (NCBI): domain Bacteria; kingdom Pseudomonadati; phylum Pseudomonadota; class Betaproteobacteria; order Rhodocyclales; family Zoogloeaceae; genus Thauera; species Thauera sp. 63. Next base: position 51,804 of record NZ_AMXC01000001.1, on the reverse strand, counting down.
GCAGCCCCACCCGCACGCAGCGCGGCGAACGCAAGGCCAAGGCAGGGGAAACGCTGGAAATCGGGCCGTTCGAAATCCAGGCGAGCGATCTCGAACAGGTCGAGCGACCGCACGCCGGCCTCGATCCGTTCCGGCCACGCCATGGCGTGAGCGATCGGCGTGCGCATGTCGGGATTGCCAAGTTGCGCCAGAACCGAGCCATCGACGTACTCCACCATCGAGTGGATGACGCTCTGGCGATGGACGACCACCTCGATCATCTCGGCCGGTACGCCGAACAACCAGTGCGCCTCGATGACCTCGAGCCCCTTGTTCATCATCGTCGCCGAATCGACGGAAATCTTGCGCCCCATGACCCAGTTCGGATGTGCGCAGGCCTGCTCGGGCGTCACCGCCGCCAGTTCGGCGATGGGCGCCGCACGGAACGGGCCGCCCGATGCCGTCAGCAGGACACGGCGTACGCCCGCCCGCCCAGGCGCTCGCGCATAGCCGGCCGGCAGCGCCTGGAAAACCGCGTTGTGCTCGCTGTCGATCGGCAGCAACACCGCACCGCTCGCCGCCACCGCATCCATGAAGATCTGCCCGGAGAGCACCAAGGCCTCCTTGTTGGCGAGCAACACCTTCTTTCCGGCGCGCGCAGCCGCGAGGCTCGGCCGCAATCCGGCAGCCCCGACGATCGCCGCCATCACCATGTCGACGTCGGACGCGGCGGCAACCTGCTCCAGGGCCTCGGGGCCGCACAGCGCCTCGGTGCGGCTGCCTGCCTCCGCAAGCGCGGCCCGGAGACGTTGGGCGGCCTCGACGTCTCCGATCACGGCATACTGCGGCGAGAACCGGAGCACCTGCTCAAGCAGCTTGTCGTCCTGACTGTGCGCCGTCAGGGCAAAGACCTCGAAGCGGTCCGGGTGACGGGCTACGACGTCGAGGGTGCTCTGTCCGATGGAGCCGGTCGCCCCAAGAACGGTGATGCGCTGCGTGGCGGGTTGTCGCATTGGATGGGCAGGAACGGAAAACAAAGGGCGTTCCGCCGACTCAGCGTGCCAGCAGAACGACGAAGAGTGCCACCAGCGGCAGGGTGGAGGTCAGGCTGTCGATGCGGTCGAGGATGCCACCGTGTCCGGGCAGGATCGTGCCGCTGTCCTTCAGACCCGCCTGGCGCTTCAGCAGCGACTCGAAGAGGTCGCCGATGATGCTGATTGCCGTCCAGAGCACGAGCCCCGCGGCCACCACCATGGCGCCGCCCGGATTGCTCGCGCCCTGCCAGGTCAGCACGCCGAAGCCGAACAGCAGCACTGCGACCGCCGCACCGACCGCGCCTTCCCACGTCTTGCCGGGGCTGATGGATGGCGCCAGCTTGTGGCGGCCGAAGGCACGTCCCGAGAAGTACGCAGCAATGTCCGCCACCCAGACGACGGCCATGACCGCCAGCATGACCCACGGACCGAGCGCACGCAGATGCACGAGCGCGAGCGAAGTGGGCACGAGCACGACGAAGCCGACCAGGGACGCCAGCATCGGATTCGACAAGGTCCACTTGCGTACGAGCCAGACCGGGACGACGAATACCCAGAACAGTGCGCTGATGACGTAAAGCGGCACGAGGATGCCGGCGCCCGTCGTCGCCCCACTCACCAGTCCGCTGAGCACACCGAGGATCAGGCAGGCGATACCGAACGAGATGGCGGTGGACATCCGCAGCGGGCGCTCGAAGCCGGCAAGGCCGCCCCACTCCCACGCCGCGGCGCCACAGACGAGCGCGCACAGCACAAGCCAACCCGAAGCAGGCAGCAGGAAGACAGCGGCGAGCAGACCCGCCAGTAACGCAATCGCTGTCAGAACACGCGCTTTAAGCATGATGTCCTGTTGCACCCTGCTCGACGAGCTGCTCGCTTGTACGACCGAAGCGGCGCTCGCGCCCCCCATAGGAAGCGATCGCCTGGTCGAGCGCATCGGCGCCGAAATCCGGCCACAGCGTATCGGTGAAGTAGAGCTCGGTGTAAGCGAGTTGCCACAACAGGAAGTTGCTGATGCGCTTCTCCCCGCCAGTCCGAATGAACAGATCCGGTTCCGGCGCGAAGTTCATCGACAACGCCGAGGCGATCTCGTCCTCGCTGAATCCGTCGCATCGTTCGGGATGCGCGCGCATCAGCGCAGCGACGGCATTCGCGATGTCCCATCGGCCACCGTAGTTTGCCGCGATGCTCAGGTGCAAGCGTTCGTTCTTCGCGGTCTTTTCCTCGGACTCGCGAATGGCGCGAACGAGTTCGGGGTCGAATCGGGCCAGATCACCGACGACGCGCAGTCGAATCCCGTTCTCGTCCAGCCGGGCGACCTCCTTGCGCAGCGACTTCATGAAGAGCTGCATCAGGAAGGACACCTCGTCGGCCGGCCTGCGCCAGTTCTCGGAACTGAAGGCAAACAGCGTCAGGTACTCGATACCCCGTTCCATGCACGCCCTGACCACCGCGCGCACCGAATCGAGGCCCCGGGAATGCCCGGCAACGCGCGGCATCAGACGCTTGCGCGCCCAGCGGCCGTTGCCGTCCATGATGATCGCCACGTGACGCGGAACCGCGCTCACCGCCGGGATCTCCCGGGTGGAACTTATGAAACGCTTGTGCGTCATGACCCGCCTCCTGTTCTGCCCATAAGGGAACAGCCGATCCGGCGGATCAGATCTGCATCAGTTCCTGCTCTTTCTGGGCGAGAAGCTTGTCGATCTCGGCGACGTACTTGTCGGTCAGCTTCTGGACATCTTCCTCGGCACGACGCTCGTCGTCCTCCGAGATCTCCTTGTCCTTGACCGCATCCTTGAGATGCTGGTTGGCATCGCGACGCAGGTTGCGGATGGCGATCTTCGCCGTCTCGCCTTCCTGACGAACGACCTTGGTCAGGTCGCGGCGACGCTCTTCGGTCAGCGCAGGCATCGGCACGCGCAGCAACTCGCCCATGTTCGACGGGTTCAGCCCCAGGTCGCTGTCGCGAATGGCCTTCTCCACCTTCGGCAGCATCGGCTTTTCCCAGGTCTGGACACCGATCGTACGGGCGTCGATCAGCGTGATGTTGGCAACCTGGTTCAAAGGCACCATCGAGCCGTAGTACTCGACCATCACGTGGTCGAGCAGGCCGGTATGCGCACGGCCGGTACGAATCTTGGTGAGATCGGTCTTGAGTGCCTCGACCGACTTCTGCATCTTCTGCTCAGTGTTCTTCTTAAGTTCGGAAATCATCAGCGCACTCTCCAGAGCATCAGGAATGGACCAGCGTACCCTCGTCCTCGCCCATCACCACGCGCTTGAGCGCGCCGGGCTTGAAGATGGAGAACACGTTGATCGGCAGTTTCTGGTCACGGCACAGCGCGAACGCGGTCGCATCGAGGACTGCCAGGTTGCGACCGATCGCCTCGTCGAAACTGATGCGATGGTAGCGCTGCGCGTTCGGGTCCTTCTTCGGGTCGGCAGTATAGACGCCGTCGACCTTGGTCGCCTTGAGCACGATCTGCGCACCGATCTCGGAACCACGCAGCGCGGCAGCGGTATCGGTGGTGAAGAAGGGGTTGCCCGTCCCGGCGGCAAAGATCACGACGCGGCCTTCTTCGAGATGACGGATCGCACGGCCGCGGATGTAGGGCTCCACGACCTGGTCGATGCGCAGCGCCGACTGCACGCGCGCTTCGAGATCCATGCGCCGCATCGCATCGGCAAGAGCCATCGCGTTCATCACCGTGGCCAGCATGCCCATGTAGTCGGCAGTGGCGCGATCCATGCCGGACGCCGCGCCCTTCATGCCACGGAAGATATTGCCGCCGCCGATCACCACACCCACCTGAACACCGAGACGCACGATCTCGGCAATCTCGGTGACGATGCGGGTGACGACCTCCTCGTTGATACCGTAGGTATCATCACCCATCAGGGCCTCGCCCGAGAGCTTCAGCAGGATGCGCTTGTAGGCGGCGGACATATGCAGCTCCTTACTTCTTGGCAGCCGCGGCAGCCTGCTCGGCCACTTCGGCAGCGAAGTCGGCGACCTTCTTCTCGATGCCTTCGCCCACGATGTAGAGCGTGAAGCCGGCAACCGAGGCTCCCTTGGCCTTCAGCAGCTGCTCGATGGTCTGCTTGCCGTCCTCGGCCTTGACGAAGACCTGAGCCAGCAGCGTGACTTCCTTCAGGAACTTCTGCACGGTGCCATCGGCAATCTTCTCGAGCATGGCTTCGGGCTTGTTGTCGGCGCGAGCCTTCTCGATGGCGATACGGCGCTCGGATTCGATCAGGTCCTGCGACACGCCCGAGGCGTCCAGCGCCTTCGGCTTGGACGCGGCGATGTGCATCGCGATGTCCTTGCCCAGCTGCTCGTCGCCGCCGACCAGATCCAGCAGCACACCAATCTTGGCGCCGCCGTGGATGTACGAGAAGAGCTGACCCTTGGCTTCGACACGGGTGAAGCGGCGGATCGACATGTTCTCTCCGATCTTGCCAACCAGCGCGGTGCGGGTCGACTCGACCGTGCCCTCGCCCATCGGCAGCGCCGACAGAGCGGCGACGTCGGCCGGGCTGTTGGCAGAAACCAGATCGGCGCAGCCATTCACCAGGGCGAGGAAGTCGTCGTTCTTGGCAACGAAGTCGGTCTCGCAGTTCACTTCGATGATCGAACCCAGCTTGCCGTCGGCCGAGATGCTGATGCCGACCACACCTTCGGCCGCCACGCGGGCAGCTGCCTTGGAGGCCTTGTTGCCCAGCTTGACGCGCAGAATCTCTTCAGCCTTGGCCATGTCGCCAGCCGCTTCGGCCAGCGCCTTCTTGCATTCCATCATCGGCGCGTCGGTTTTCTCGCGCAGTTCCTTGACCATGCTTGCGGTGATTTCCGCCATGCTAACTCCTCGGATTTCGCTATTGCCGGTGTCGAGCAAAACCCGACACCGGCAGGTATTCAAGACTACAAAAAGGGGCCCCTAGAGGCCCCGGCAAGCTGCAGGTCAGGCCTGCTCTTGCGAACCCTCTTCCTCGACTTCGACGAACTCGTCGCCACCGGCATCGACGATTTCCTGCAGCACCTGGCTGCGACCCTGCAGCACGGCATCGGCCACGCCACGGGCGTAGAGTCGGATGGCGCGCGAGGAGTCGTCGTTACCCGGGATCACGTAATCCACGCCTTCGGGCGAGTGGTTGGTATCGACCACGGCAACGACGGGGATACCGAGCTTCTGGGCTTCGGTGATGGCGATCTTGTGGTAGCCGACATCGATCACGAACAGGGCGTCGGGCAGGCCGCCCATCTCCTTGATACCACCGATCGACTTCTGCAGCTTTTCCATCTCGCGACGCACGGTCAGCGCTTCGCGCTTCGACAGACGCTCGATCGAACCATCCTCGACCATCGCCTCGACTTCCTTCAGGCGCTTGATCGACTGCTTGACCGTCTTGAAGTTGGTCAGCATGCCGCCCAGCCAACGCTCATCGACGAAGGGCATGCCGGCACGACCCGCTTCCTCGGCGATGATCTCGCGCGCCTGGCGTTTGGTGCTGACGAACAGGATGTTGCCGCGATTGGCGGCGAGCTTGCGCACGAAGTCCATCGCTTCGTTGTACTTCACCATCGTCTTTTCGAGGTTGACGATGTGGATCTTGTTGCGCTGGCCGAAGATGTAGGGGGCCATGCGCGGATTCCAGAAGCGGGTCTGGTGGCCGAAATGGACGCCCGCTTCGAGCATCTGACGCATCGTGACTGACATAGGTGTTACTCCAAACTGATCAAAGGGTTTAACCTCCGCCCCGCGGGACGCCCGACGTTCAAATATCGAACGCCCGACACCTCGCCGCACCGAAGACCATTGATGTCAGCCTTCGCCGCGGACCCCATTGCCGCAGGACGTGTGGATTTTGCCTGCCTCAGCAGACAAGCCCGCAATGTTAGCACGCGCGTTCGCGCTCACTCAAGCGTAGGCCCGTACCGCGTTTGCCCGCAGGTGCCCGCATGCGATACCTTTGAGTCCTTTACAGCCCCAGCAAGACAGACAATCAAGATGAGCATCGTTCTCAAGACCGCGGAAGAAATCGACAAGATGCGCGTGGCGTGCCGCCTCGCGGCCGAGGTCCTCGACTACATCGAGCCCTTCGTCAAACCCGGCGTGACAACCGGCGAACTCGACCGCCTGTGCCACGACTACATGGTGAACGTGCAAGACACGGTTCCAGCCCCGCTGAACTACGCCCCTCCCGGCTACACGCCCTACCCCAAGTCGATCTGTACCTCGATCAACCACCAGGTCTGCCACGGCGTACCCGGCGAGAAGGCCTTGAAGAAGGGCGACATCGTCAACATCGACATCACCGTGATCAAGGACGGCTTCCACGGTGACACCAGCCGCATGTTCCTGGTCGGCGGCGAAGCCGCGGCGAGCATTGCGGCTCGCCGCCTGTCGCAGATCACCTACGAATGCATGTGGCTTGGCATCGCCGCGGTCAAGCCGGGCGCCCACCTCGGCGACATCGGCGCCGTCATCCAGAAGCATGCGGAGGGCAATGGCTTCTCCGTCGTGCGCGAGTTCTGCGGCCACGGCATCGGCCGCAAGTTCCACGAAGATCCGCAGGTCCTTCACTACGGCAAGGCCGGCACCGGCCCCGAACTGAAGCCGGGCATGATCTTCACGATCGAGCCGATGATCAACGCCGGCAAGGCCGCCATTTCCGAACTCCCCGACGGCTGGACGATCGTCACGAAGGACCGCAGCCTCTCGGCGCAGTGGGAGCACACGGTCGTGGTGACCGAAACCGGCGTCGAGGTACTGACGCTGTCGGAGAAATGCCCCCCGCCCCCCGCGCTGGTTGCCGCCCGCTTCGCCTGAAGCCCACCCATGAAAGACGCCCTCTGCTCCGCCCTTCAACCCCTGATCGGCGAGGCTCGCCGGCGTCTCCATGAGAACGCCGCGGCACTCAGGGCCGCCTACGAGGCCCACCCGCGCACGTCGGCCTTGCTCGAGGGGCGCGCGCGACTGGTGGACGCAGAGGTCATCGGTCTATGGCAGGCCTGCGGCATGCCGGATGACGCTGCGCTGCTTGCCGTAGGCGGCTACGGTCGGGGCGAGCTGTTCCCGGCCTCGGACGTCGATATCCTCGTTCTGCTCCCGGCCGCGGCCACCCCCGAGATCTGCGAACGACTTTCGGCGATGGTCGGCGCGCTGTGGGACATCGGGCTCGAGATCGGCCACGCGGTGCGCACGATCGACGAATGCATCGAAGCGGCCGCAGACGACATCACGATCCAGACGAACCTGCTCGAAGCGCGCCTGCTCAGCGGTGACCTGCGTCTCTTCGCCGAGCTCAACGAGCGTTACCGCGAAACCCTGGACGTGCGCGCCTTCTACAAGGCGAAACAGCTCGAACAGGAGCAGCGTTACGCCCGCTTCAACGACAGCCCCTACGCCCTCGAGCCGAACTGCAAGGAGAGCCCGGGCGGGCTGCGCGACCTGCAGATGCTGAGCTGGATCGCACGCGCCGCAGGCTTGGGGCACAACTGGCGCGACCTCGCCCGTCGCCGCCTCATCACCGGCGGCGAGGCCAGCGATCTGCGCAGCGTGGAACGCTTCCTGCAGCACCTGCGCATCCGCCTGCACTACCTGACCGGGCGCGCCGAGGACCGGTTGCTGTTCGATCACCAGGAAAAGCTCGCGCGCATCATGGGCATCGATGCGACCGCGACGCGACGCGCGTCCGAAGTGCTGATGCAGCGCTACTACGTTACCGCGAAGATGGTGACGCAGCTCAACACCGTGCTGCTGCAGAACTATGGCACCGTGATCTTCCCCGACCGGGGCGCGGCCTTCGTCATCAATCCACGCTTCCAGGTCGTGCGCGAGCTGCTCGACATGCGCCAGGAAGACATCTTCGAGCGCTATCCCTCGGCCCTGCTCGAATGCTTCCTGCTGCTGCAGCAGCGCTCCGAACTCAAGGGCATGACGGCGCGCACGCTGCGCGCGCTGTGGATCAACCGCAACCGCATCAACGCCGCCTTCCGCGCCAATCCCGAGCACCGCGCGCTGTTCCTGCAGATCCTGCAGCAGAAGCGCGGCATCGTGCATGCATTCCGGCGCATGAACGAGTACGGCATCCTGTCCCGCTACCTGCCGACCTGGCGCCGCATCATCGGCCAGATGCAGCACGACCTGTTCCATGTCTATACGGTCGACCAGCACATCCTGATGGTGCTGCGCAACATGCGCCGCTTCACCATGGGCGAGCACGCGCACGAGTACCCCCTGATGACGCGGCTCATCATGGCGTTCGAGCGCCACTGGCTGCTGTATGTCGCAGCCCTGTTCCACGACATCGCCAAGGGGCGCGGGGGCGACCACTCCAAGCTCGGCATGACCGACGCGCGCGAATTCTGCGTGGTGCACGGGCTCGCGAGCGAGGACACCGAACTGGTGGTATGGCTGGTGGAACACCATCTCACCATGTCGCACTACGCCCAGAAGGAAGACACCTCCGACCCGGAGGTCGTGCAACGCTTCGCCCGCATCGTCGGCACCGAGCGGCGGCTGATCGCGCTCTACCTCCTGACCCACGCCGACATCCGCGGCACCAGCCCCAAGGTCTGGAACGGCTGGAAGGGCAAGCTGCTCGAGGATCTGTTCTTTGCCGCCCAACGCCTGCTGCGCGGCGCAACCCCCCAGCAGGCACTGGGACTGGACGACCGGCTGGAAGATGCACGCCGCCTGCTGCGCTTCCACGGCCTGCGGCCCGGCATCGAGGACCGGCTCTGGTCCGAACTCGATGCGGTGTACTTCATGCGGCACTCCGCGGAGGAAATCGCCTGGCACACGCGGGTCCTGTATTTCCGCCCCGACACCGACGAACCCGTGGTCAAGGCCCGCATGGCCGAGGAAGAAGACGGCGTACAGGTCATGGTGTTCACACCCGACCAGAAGGAGCTCTTCGTCCGCCTGACCGGCTTCTTCGGCCGACTCGGCTTCACCATCCTCGACGCGAAGGTGCACACCACCCGCCACGGTCACGCGCTCGACAGCTTCATGCTGCAGGACCCGGGCGGCGAAGCCAGCTACCGCGATGTCATCACCCTGATCGAGCACGAACTCACCGGCTACCTTGTCCGCCCCGGCGTCATCGACCGCCCCTCCCGCGGACGGCTTTCACGCCAGGTCAAGCACTTCCCGATCACACCCCAGGTGAGCATCAGGCCGGACGAGGCCGGCCGCCACTACATTCTTTCGCTCACCGCGGCGGACCGCCCTGGCCTGCTGTTCGACATCGCCGAGACCCTCTCGAGCCACGGCATCCGGCTGCACACGGCCAAGATCGCGACACTGGGCGAGCGGGTCGAGGACACTTTCCTCCTCACCGGCGCCGCGCTGGCCCAGGACACCCAGCTGCTGCGCGTGGAACGAGAGCTGCTGGAGCGCCTGCAGGTGTGAATCGGCTCAGTGCTTGCTGCCCAGCCTATCCATGAGCGCGTAAAGCACGCCCGAGAACAGGAACGTGACGTGAATGCCGACCATCCACCCGAGATGACGGTCGGACAGGTCGTCCACGTTCATGAAGGCCTTGAGCAGCTCGATGCCCGAAATCGCCACGATCGAGCCGATGAGCTTGACCTTCAGGTCCGAGAAACCGATGTGCCCCATCCAGTCCGGCCGGTCCTGATGGCTGTGCAGGTCATCCATCTTGGACACGAAGTTCTCGTAGCCGCTGAACATGATGATGATCAGCAGATTCATGATCAGGGCGATGTCGACCAGCGACAGCACGCCGGTGATCAGCTCACCGCCGGTCGCAGTCATGATCCCGGCGAAAAGGCCCCAGACCTCCTTGGTAAACTTCACGAGCAGGACCAGCATCGCCAGCACCAGCCCGAAATAGACCGGCGCCATCAGCCAGCGGCTGGAGAACAGCAGGTGTTCGAAGTTCTTCTCGATTTGCTTCATGGTCGCCGACCTTTCAAACGTGACAGAGCTTGTCGAGAATGGTGCGCACCCTGACCATCGCGCTTTGCAGCATGGCCTCGATGTCGCCAAAGACAATCCCGCCCGCGCTGGCCGAGCGCCCCGCCGCATGGTTGACCACAACGTTGAGGGCGGCGTAGGGGATGTCCAGTTCGCGCGCCAGAACAGCCTCGGGCATGCCGGTCATGCCGACGACGTCGGCACCGTCGCGCTCGAAACGATTGATCTCGGCCGCCGTCTCGAGGCGTGGCCCCTGAGTGGCCGCATACACGCCGCCATCCAGTGCGACCTCGCCCGCCAGCCGCGACGCCTCGATAAGCCTGCGGCGCAGACCCTGGTCGTAGGGGTGGGTGAAATCGACATGCTTCACCGGCGTGTCCCCGCCTTCGAAGAAGGTACTCTCGCGTCCCCACGTGTAGTCGATGATCTGGTCAGGCACGACCAGCGCCCCCGGCCCGAGGTCGGCACGGATGCTGCCGACCGAGGCAACGGAGATGATTCCGCTCACTTTCGCCTGCTTCAGCGCCCAGATGTTGGCGCGGTAGTTCACGAGGTGCGGCGGAATCGTGTGACCGTAGCCGTGACGGGCGAGGAACACGACCGGCTCGTTGCACAGCCGCCCGAAGGTCAGCGCGCCGGACGGCTCGCCGTAGGGCGTACGTGCCACTTCACGGCGCTCTACCGCCAGATTCGAAAGCTGCGTCAGACCGCTTCCACCGATGATCGCGAGCATGCAGTCGCTCCAGGACTTGAGGGCCGCGGATTTTATCACGCGCCTTCGGGCCGGAATGATGTAGTGGAGGCCACGAACCGGGCCGGACCGCATCTTTCGGAAAGGCCGAACGGCCGCTCGCGAATTCATGTTGCGCTGCCACAGCACGTGGTAGAATCCTCGCCCTTTCAAAGACTTCCCGCCTCCATGTCCCGCGCCATCCGCAACATCGCCATCATTGCCCACGTCGACCACGGCAAGACCACCCTCGTCGACCAACTGCTGCGCCAATCCGGCACCTTCCGCGAGAACCAGCAGGTCGCCGAACGCGTCATGGACTCGGGAGATATCGAGAAGGAACGCGGCATCACGATCCTCGCCAAGAACTGCGCGATCCAGTACGGTGACACCCACATCAACATCGTCGACACCCCGGGCCACGCCGACTTCGGCGGCGAGGTCGAGCGTGTGCTGTCGATGGTCGACAGCGTGCTGCTGCTGGTCGACGCCCAGGAAGGCCCGATGCCGCAGACGCGCTTCGTCACGCGCAAGGCGCTGGCGCTGGGCCTGAAGCCGATCGTCGTCGTCAACAAGATCGACCGCCCGGGCGCACGACCGGACTGGGTGATCAACCACACCTTCGACCTCTTCGACAAGCTCGGCGCAACCGAGGAGCAACTCGACTTCCCGGTCATCTACGCCTCGGGCCTCAACGGCTTCGCGGTCGAAAGCCTGGACGAGGAACGCAAGGACATGCGCCCGCTGTTCGAGGCCATCCTGAAGTACGTCCCTGCCCCCGAGGTCGATGCCGACGGGCCGTTGCAGATGCAGGTCTGCTCGCTCGACTACTCGACCTACATGGGCCAGCTCGGCATCGGCCGCATCAAGCGTGGCCGCATTCGCCCCAACCAGGAACTGGTCGTCATGTATGGCGATGAGAACCGCGGCAAGGGCAAGGTCAGCCAGGTACTCACCTTCGAAGGACTGGAGCGCAAACCCTCCGAGTTCGCCGAAGCGGGCGACATCGTGCTGGTGGCCGGCATTTCGCAGGTCAACATCGGCGTCACCCTGTGCGACCCCGAGCGTCTCGAAGGCATGAAGCCGATCGCGATCGACGAGCCCACGCTGACCATGAACTTCATGGTCAACACCTCGCCGCTGGCCGGCCGCGAAGGCAAGTACGTCACCAGCCGCCAGATTCGCGAGCGCCTCGAGAAGGAACTGCTGAAGAACGTCGCCCTGCGCGTCACCTACACGAGCGACTCCGACGTGTTCGAAGTGGCCGGTCGTGGCGAGCTTCACCTTACGATCCTGCTCGAAAGCATGCGCCGCGAAGGCTACGAGCTGGCTGTCGGCCGCCCGCGCGTGGTGTACAAGGAAATCGACGGCGTGAAGTGCGAGCCGTACGAAATGCTGACCGTCGACGTCGAGGAAGATCACCAGGGCGGCGTGATGGAAGAGCTCGGTCGTCGCCGCGGCGAGCTGCAGGACATGCAGCCGGACGGCAAGGGCCGCGTGCGCCTCGAGTACCGCATCCCGGCGCGCGGCCTGATCGGCTTCCAGGGCGAATTCCTCACCATGACGCGCGGCACCGGCCTTGCCAGCCACGTGTTCGACGACTATGGCCCGATGGCCGGAGCGATGGCCGAGCGCCGCAACGGTGTGCTGATCTCGCAGAACGACGGTGACGCGGTCGCCTACGCGCTGTGGAACCTGCAGGATCGCGGCCGCATGTTCGTGAGCCCGGGCGAAGCGCTGTACGAAGGCATGATCATCGGCATCCACACCCGCGACAACGACCTCGTCGTGAACCCGATCAAGGGCAAGCAGCTCACCAACGTGCGCGCCTCCGGCACCGACGAGGCCGTGCGCCTGATCCCGCCGATCGCGCTGACGCTGGAATCCGCGATCGAGTTCATCGCCGATGACGAGCTGGTCGAGATCACGCCGAAGAGCATCCGCCTGCGCAAGCGTCATCTGAAGGAAAACGATCGCAAGCGCGCGGCGAAGGCTGCCGACGCCTGATCGCCCCCCCCTCTGCGCCTGAATGTGAAGAGGCCCCGCCGGGAACATCCCGCCGGGGCCTCTCTGTTTTCAGGTGCAAGGATTGCCCTGAGGTCGCGCTTGCGACGCCCGACCGATCAATCGACCGGGCGCCACAGCGGGCGAACGCTTACTTCTTCTTGCTGCCGCCCGATTCCGCGCCGAAGCGGCCGCTCAGGTACTGCGCAAACTCGCCCCCCGTCTCCGGGTGACGCAGGCCGAACTCGATCGTCGCCTTCAGGTAGCCCAGCTTCGAACCGCAGTCGTAGCGCACGCCGTCGAACTGGTAGGCCAGAACGGCCTCTTCCTTCAGCAGCGAGGCGATCGCGTCGGTGAGCTGGTACTCGCCGCCGGCGCCCGGCTTCAGTGCGCGGATGTGGTCGAAGATGCGCGGCGTCAAGATGTAGCGGCCGACCACGGCCTGCGTGGTCGGCGCCTCCTCGGGCTTCGGCTTCTCGACGATGCCGGTCATGCGCTGCACCTGGCCAATATCGGTCTCGGTACTGACGATACCGTAGCTGCGGGTTTCCTCGCGCGGCACGTTCATGGTGCCCAGCACCGAGCAGCGGTGATAGTTGTACACATCCACCATCTGCTTGAGCACCGGCTTGCCGTCCTTGTTGTCCAGCAGGTCGTCGGCCAGGATGACGGCAAAGGCCTCGTCGCTGACCACGTGGCTCGCACAGCGCACCGCATGACCCAGACCGAGGGCCTCCGACTGGCGGATGTAGATGCAGTTGACGCCCTTCGGCACGGTCTGGCGCACGATCTCGAGCAGTTCCTTCTTGCCGCGTGCTTCCAGCTCGGTCTCGAGTTCGTAGGCCTTGTCGAAGTGGTCCTCGATCGAACGCTTGGTCCGACCGGTGATGAAGATCATGTCGGTGATGCCCGCCGCGACCGCTTCCTCGACCGCGTACTGGATCAGCGGCTTGTCGACGATCGGCAGCATTTCCTTCGGGCTGGCCTTGGTGGCCGGCAGGAAGCGCGTGCCCATGCCGGCAACGGGGAAGACCGCCTTGGTGACCTTCTTCATTCTTGTTTCACTCCGGTATCAATGTTTCGGCAGATCCGGCATACCCGACACGGGTATGCGGCGCCCGGCATGATGCGCGAAGCCGGGCAGAAAGACACTAGCTATTTGTATCCGTTTTGCGCAGCAGGTCACGCAGGCCGTCCTCATCCAGGATGTCGAGCCCGAGTTCCTGCGCCTTCGTCAGCTTCGAACCGGCTTCCGCCCCGGCGACGACGTAGGTCGTCTTCTTCGACACCGAGCCCGCGACCTTGCCGCCCTGCGCCTCGATCAGCGCCTTCGCGTCGTCGCGGCTCAAGCTCGGCAGCGTGCCGGTCAGCACGAAGGTCTGGCCTGCCAGCGCACCAGCGGCCGCAGGGGCAGGCTCGCCCTCAGGCCAATGCACGCCAGCCGCGCGCAACTGCTCGATGACCTCGCGGTTGTGCGGCTCGCCAAAGAACTCGACGATCGAGCGCGCGACGATCGGCCCGACGTCCTGCACCTGCTGCAGCGCCTCTGCAGTGGCGGCGATCAGTGCGTCCAGACTGCCGAAGTGCCGCGCCAGGTCGCGCGCAGTCGCCTCGCCGACGTTGCGGATGCCGAGCGCGAAGATAAAGCGCGCCAGCGTCGTCGAACGGCTTTTCTCGATCGCGGCGAGCAGGTTCTGCGCCGACTTCTCGCCCATGCGCTCGAGGCTGGCAAGCGCCAGCACGCCAAGGCGGTACAGGTCGACCGGCGTCTTGACGATAGCCGCGTCGACCAGCTGATCGACCAGCTTGTCGCCCAACCCCTCGATGTCCATCGCGCGCCGGCCGGCAAAATGCAGCAGTGCCTGCTTGCGCTGGGCCGGGCAGAACAGGCCGCCGGTGCAGCGCGCAACGGCCTCGTCCTCGCCACGCACGACGTGCGAGCCGCACACCGGACAGGTCGGAAACTGCTCGAGCAGGCGGAAGCGCGGCAGCTCACCCTGCCGGCGCTCGATCACCGGCGCCACCACCTCGGGGATCACGTCGCCGGCACGGCGCACGATCACCCAGTCGCCAATGCGCACATCTTTGCGGTCGATCTCGTCCTGGTTGTGCAAGGTCGCGTTGGTTACCGTAACGCCGCCGACGAACACCGGCTCCAGGCGCGCAACCGGGGTCAGCGCGCCGGTGCGCCCGACCTGCACCTCGATGCCGCGCAGCACGGTCAACGCCTCCTGTGCCGGATACTTGTGCGCCACGGCCCAGCGCGGCTCGCGCGTCACGAAGCCGAGCTGGCGCTGAAGCTCGAGCGAATTGACCTTGTACACCACGCCGTCGATGTCGAACGGCAGGCTGTCGCGCAAGCGGGCGATGTGGGCATGGAACTCGGCCAGCCCGGTCGCGCCACGCACCACCCTGCGGTGTTCGCACACCGGCAGGCCAAATGCCGCGATGGCGTCGAGCACCTCGCCGTGCGTGGCGGGCACCTGCCAGCCGATCGTCTCGCCCAGGCCATAGGCGAAGAAGGACAGCGGCCGCTTCGCGGCAATCGCCGGGTCGAGCTGACGGATGCTGCCCGCCGCGGCGTTGCGCGGATTGACGAAGGTCTTGTCGCCCGCATCCGCCTGGCGTCGGTTGAGGGCCTCGAAATCGTCCCGGCGCATGTACACCTCGCCGCGGATCTCCATGACCTCGGGCGCCTCGCCCTTCAAGCGTAGCGGAACGCAGCGCATCGTGCGCACGTTGCTGCTGACGTCCTCGCCAGTCTCACCATCGCCCCGCGTCGCCGCCTGGACCAGCACGCCGTGCTCGTAGCGCAGGTTGATTGCCAGTCCGTCGAACTTCAGTTCTGCGGCGTAATCGACGTCGGCATCGCTTTCGACAAGTCCAAGTTCGCGCCGCACCCGGGCATCGAAGGCCTGCGCGCCGCTTGCCTCGGTATCCGTCTCGGTGCGGATCGACAGCATCGGGACGCGATGCCGCACCGGCGGAAACTGCGCCAGCGGCTTGCCGCCGACGCGCTGGGTCGGCGAGTCCGGCGTGCGCAATTCGGGATGCTCGGCCTCGAGGGCCTGCAGTTCGCGGAACAGGCGGTCGTACTCGGCGTCCGGAATCGTCGGCGCATCGAGCACATAGTAGGCCTTGTCGTGCCGCGCGATCTCTCCGCGCAGCGCCTCGATGCGCTGCTGCGCAGTGGAAGCGAACAGATCCATCACAACGCGAACAGCCGCCTTGCCAGCGGGCCGCCCGCCGGAATGCCGTTCTCGGCCATGCGCCCCTGGAACTGGCGGATCTGCGCGCGGATCAGGTCCGCGGCCTCGGTGCCGAAAGCGGCGCGGTTGTCATCCACGACATGGCCGCCGAAGTGTGCCGCGAAGTCGTTGGCGATGCGCATCATGCGGTCGAAGGCCGCCACGCCATCCTGCACCCAAGGCACATCGATGACGAGGGTCAGGCCTCCGGTCGCCATGGCGGGCAGCGTCTCGGCCGCGAACAGCCCGGGCTCCAGGTTGGCCAGCGTAAACAGCGTGCTGCCATCGTCCGCGAGCGCATGAAAGCTGCCATCCCCCGACAGCGTGAAGCCATGTCGGGCGGCCAGTTTCGCGATCTCGCTGCCATCGAAGGGGCGGGACGAGGCGACGACATTGACCCCGATCTGCACATCCACGTCGGCGCAGAAACGATCGACCTCGGTGGCGTGGCGCAGGGTTTCGGCGCGCGCGGGCAGGCCTGGCGGGAGCGCCATCACCATGTCGGCGACACGCTGCACGCCTCCGGAGAAGCGCATGAAGTCGGACTCGCCGATCGAGCCTCGCCGATCGACGAGTTGCAGCGCCGCGCAGAACCAGTGGCAGGCGCCCGCACTGTTCGGGCCGATCGGGAACCACAGGTTCTCGGCGTCGTTGAAACCGAACCAGCGCACCGGCTTCGACAGCCCGACCAGCTGCTCGCCCTGCGCCTGCCAGAGCCGTTGCACATCGAGCGGCTCGATGGCCTCGAGACGGATCACGCAGTCCGTGCGCTCGTCGAGCAACTCGGGCACTTCGGGGGCGGATCGGATGATCGACGCCTCGCGCACCGGTCGCGGGCCGTCGGCGACGCCGTCGTCGTCCGCGATGCCCGGCTCGCGGCGCTCGGTGCGCGCGGCGCGGCCCTTCGCGTCATCGTCGGCAACGCGCGGCTCGAGGAGCACGTCGCGATGATCGGACTTGAAAGCCTTGTCGGCCTTGTGCTGGTGCTTGCGCTCCTGCCACTTGTTGTAGGCCACGATCAGCACCACCGCACCGAGACCGGCACCGACAAGGGCGATCTGTAGTTCGCTGTCCATAGGGGTTCCCGAATTCCTTGCTGTTATTTCAGGCTGCCGCCGGCTCTGCCAGGCGCAGCGCTTCTTCGATGTCGACTTCCACCACGCGCGACACGCCCTGCTCCTGCATCGTCACGCCGACCAGTTGCTGCGCGAACTCCATCGTGATCTTGCTGTGGCTGATGAAGATGAACTGCGTCTGCGAGGACATGCGCTTGACCATGTTGGCATAGCGTTCAGTGTTCGTATCGTCCAAGGGCGCATCCACCTCGTCAAGCATGCAGAACGGCGCCGGATTGAGCTGGAACATCGAAAAGACCAGCGCGATCGCCGTAAGTGCCTTCTCGCCGCCCGACAGCAGGTGGATGGAGGTGTTCTTCTTGCCCGGCGGCTGGGCCACGATCTGGATGCCTGCGTCGAGGATCTCGTCGCCGGTCAGCACCAGCTCGGCACGGCCGCCACCGAACAGTTGCGGGAACAGCGTCCCGAACTGGCGATTGACGGTATTGTAGGTTTCCTGCAGCTGCTCGCGCGTCTCGCGGTCGATGCGCCGGATCGCATCCTCGAGCGTCTCGATCGCCTGCAGCAGGTCGTCGGTCTGCGCATCGAGATAGCCCTTGCGTTCGGTCGCGCTGCGCAGTTCGTCGAGTGCAGCGAGGTTGACCGCGCCGAGTTCCGCAATCTCGCGCGCCAGCCGCGCCACTTCGCGCTGCAGCGCGCTTTCCCGCAGGTCATCGGCAAGTAGCGGCAACAGCGAGGCTTCGTCGGCCTGGACCTCGACGAGACGCTCGGCGAACTGGGTCACCGCCAGCTCGGTCGCCTGCACGGCCAACCGCAACTCGGCGACGCGATTTCGGATCGGGGCCGCTTCCTGCTCGACCCGCAGGCGCATTTCCTCGATCTGCTTGAGCCTGGCCGCCGCGTCCTCGAGCGCATCGCGGCGTGCGGCGAGCGCGGCCTCGCGACTGACACGTAAACCCAGCGCACTCTGCAAGGCCTCGAAGCTGCGGCTGTCGTCGGTGGCGTCGAGTTCGGCACCACGGGTTTCCGTCTCGGCAACGATGCGCTCGAGCTGCTCCGCGGCCAGCTGCAGGTTGCGTCCGATGTCATCGAGCTTGCCGGCGCACTCGCGCTCGGAAAACTTCGCCTCCTGCAGTTCACGCGCGGCGGCCTGCTCCAGCGCACGCGCTTCGCGCAAGGCCTGCTCGCGCTCGCGCAGCACTTCCATCGCGGCGTCGAGCCGTTCGCGTTGCAGCTCCGCCAGCTCGGCCGCGCGCGCCTGCTCCATGTCGGCCCGAGCCAGATGCTCGCGCTCGGTCTGCTCGAGATGGACAAGATCCTCCAGGTCGCGGGCAAGCTGGCCGCGGCGCTCCTCGGCGCGGCTGCGCGCCTGCGCGAGCTTGAGCACTTCGACCTGCTCCGCGTGAACCTGCGCCTGCGCGGCCTGGGTGTCACGCCGCAGCGTATTGGCCATTTCCTGCAGCGCGGCGGCGGCGGCTTCCGCCGCCAGCAGCGCATCATGCGCGATCCGGGCCTCATCCTCGAGCGCCTGCTGCTGCTCGGCCAGCGTGTCGATCTCGCGCTGACGTTCGATAACGCCATGGGTGCGGCTGTCCGGTGCCGAATGCGCCAGCGCATCACGCGAGAGGATCTGGCCGTGCGGCCCCACCAGCACGACGCCCGCGGGCAGCTCACCGCGGCGCGCCAGCCAGTCGCCAAGACGCTCGACTGCGAACACCCCGCGCAGAAAACTCGCCAGTAGCGGCTGCAGACCGGGATCCACGACGGTGATCCGCGCAAGCAGCGGCGTCAGGCCGGCGTAATCGTTCTGCGGGAGCGCGTCCTGCGGGAGCGCGACCACGTTCCCGGGCAGCGCGATAGCGAGCGACTCCGGCGGCGCCTCGTCAAGCACCAGCGCGGCGGCCGACACCGCGGCGGCATCATCGGGTGCCACCAGTGCGGCAAGACGCTCGCGCAGCACCGCCTGAACGGCCGTGTCCCAGCCCTCGTCAACACGCAGGCTGCGCCACAGCGGCGGCAGCGCATCCAGCCCGTGTCGCTTGAGCCAGTCGCCGAGCTTGCCCTGCGACTGCACGCGCGCCTGCAACTGCACCAGTGCGTCGCGTCGCGCACGCAACTCGGTGAGCCGGCGCTGCACCGCGCGCTCGTGTTCAAGCGCAGCCTTCAACGCGGCCTGCGCATCGGGCTGGCGCGCCTGCACCTGCTGCAGCTCCTGCTGCTGAACCTCCAGCGCGTCCTGCAAGGCCTCGAGCCGCGCCTCGCGCTCGGCCAGCTCGCGCTCGTCGGGTCCGGCAATCGCACCACGCTCGGCCTCGAGGCGTCCCCTGCGCTGCTGCAGGGCCTCGAGCGCACGCGTCGCGCTGGCACGGTTGGCCTCTTCCACCCGAAGCTGCTGCTCGGTCTGGGCAAGCTCGCGCCGCGCTGCGGCGACGGTCGTGTCGGCCGCCTGGCGGGCGCTCTCCAGATCGGGCACGCGGTCGGCGATTTCGAAGTGCCGCGCCTCGGCCTGTTCGGCACGCAGCGCGGCATTCTCGGCCAGCGCCTGCCAGCGCTCGCGGTCTTCACCCAGCGCCGTTCTCCGTGCCTGCCAGTGGCCGCGGTCGAGTTCGAGTTGCGCAAGGCGGGCTTCGAGTCGCTTGCGCGCCTCGCCCAGGTGCTGCAGTTCGGTTTCAAGACGGGTCACTTCGGCGCTGACGGCGAAGAGGTCGCTCTGCGCCACATGCACCGCCTCCGAGGCTTCGAAATGCGCTTCGCGCGCGCCCTCGACCGCCGCCTCGAGTTCCTGCAGCCGCGCGCTATCGCCCTCGATGCGCTGCGTGGTGGCGTTGAGTTCCTCGCTCAGGCGCGCGTGCTCGGCCTGCGCCTCGTTGCGCTTGAGCAGCCACAGCAGTTGCTGCTTCTGCACGTGTGCCGCACTGAGCGTGTTGTAGCGTGCCGCCACCTCGGCCTGCGCCTCGAGGTGGGCGATGCGCTCGCCCAGTTCCATGCGGATGTCGTCGAGACGGGCGAGATTGTCGCGCGCATCGCGCAAGCGCCCCTCGGTTTCCTTGCGCCGCTCGCGGTATTTGGTGACGCCGGCCGCCTCCTCGAGGAAGCCGCGGATGTCCTCCGGCTTCGCCTCGATGATGCGCGAGATCATGCCCTGCTCGATGATCGCGTAGGCCCGCGGCCCGAGCCCGGTGCCGAGGAACAGGTCGATCACGTCCTTGCGCCGGACGTGAACGTTGTTGATGTAGTAGGTCGACTCGCCCGAGCGATCCAGCACGCGCTTGACCGAGATCTCGGTGTAGCGCGACCACTGCCCGGCCGCGCGTCCCTCGGCGTTGTCGAACACGAGCTCGACACTGGCGCGCGACACCGGCTTGCGCGTGGTCGAGCCGTTGAAGATCACGTCCTGCATCGACTCGCCCCGCAGCGCCGAAGCCCGCGTCTCGCCCAGCACCCAGCGCACCGCATCGATGATGTTGGACTTGCCGCAGCCATTGGGCCCGACGACGCCGACAAGGTTGCCCGGCGTGATCACCGTGGTGGGATCGACGAAGGTCTTGAACCCAGCGAGTTTTAGCTTGGACAGGCGCACGTCGACGAGGGATTCTGAACCACACCCCAAGGGGCGAAACGGCAGTTGAAGGGAGCCGGCGGCATGGCCTGCTGAGGCGCCGGCAAGGCGCAGCATGATACCATCACCGCCCCTCCCCACTCTGCTGCGCCGGCGGTCTGCCGCGCGGATTTTGTGCCAAAGTGAATCCGAATCTCGCCCGCCTCCAGACCTATCCCTTCGAGAAGCTGCGCGCGCTGTTCGCCGGCATCACCCCGCCTGCCGACCTGAGTCCGATCCGCCTGTCGATCGGCGAGCCGCAGCACCCGACGCCCGGCTTCATCCGCCAGACACTGGCGGACAACCTCGGCGGGCTGTCGAGCTACCCGCTGACCCTGGGCAGCGATGCGCTGCGCAACGCGATCGCGCACTGGCTCGAGCGCCGCTACGGCCTGCCGAAGATCGACGCCGCAAGCCAGGTGGTGCCGGTCAACGGGACGCGCGAAGCGCTGTTCGCGTTCTGCCAGTGCGTGGTCGACGGGACCCGGCCCGGCGCCAAGGTGCTATGTCCGAACCCCTTCTACCAGATCTACGAAGGCGCGGCCTACCTGGCCGGGGCGGAGCCGATCTTCCTCAATCACCTGCCCGAGAACGGCTTTGCCTCCGACTTCGACGCGATCGACGAGGCCACTTGGCGCGGCGTGCAGCTCGTCTATGTCTGCTCCCCCGGCAACCCGACCGGCCGTGTGCTGTCGCTGGACGAGTGGAAGCACCTGTTCGAGCTTTCCGACCGCAACGGCTTCATCATCGCCGCTGACGAGTGCTATTCCGAGATCTACTTCGACGACGACGCCAAGCCGATCGGTGGTCTGGAGGCAGCCTGGCGACTGGGACGGACGGACTTCCGCAACATCGTCATGTTCTCCAGCCTGTCCAAGCGCTCGAACGTGCCGGGCATGCGTTCGGGCTTCGTCGCGGGCGACGCGAAGCTCCTCAAGGACTTCGTACTCTACCGCACCTACCACGGCTGCCAGATGAGCCCGCCGGTGCAGGCGGCCTCGGTGGTGGCGTGGAACGACGAGGTGCACGTGGAGGAAAACCGCCGCCTGTATCGCGACAAGTTCGCCCGCATCACGCCGATGCTGCAGCCCTGGCTGCCGGTCGAGTTACCCGACGCCGGTTTCTACTACTGGATGCGCACGCCGCTGCCGGACACCGAGTTCGCCCGCCGTCTGCAGGCCGAATATAATGTGACCGTCCTGCCTGGCAGCTACCTCGCCCGCGAATCCAACGGCATCAACCCGGGCGACGGGTTCGTCCGCATCGCGCTGGTGGCCGACACCCACGAATGTGTCGAGGCCGCACAGCGCATCATCGACTTCTGCAAGACCCTCTGAGAGAGACTTTCCCCATGCACGCTCTGCAACAGATCATCGACGACGCCTTCGAGAACCGCGCCAGTCTGTCGCCCACCTCCGCCCCCGCCGAGATCCGCAACGCGGTCGAAGAGGTGATCGCCGGCCTCGACGCCGGCACGCTGCGCGTCGCCGAGAAGAAGGACGGTCAATGGGTGGTGAACCAGTGGATCAAGAAGGCGGTACTGATCTCCTTCCGTCTGCGCGACAACGAGGTCGTCCAGGCCGGCGGCCTCAGCTTCTACGACAAGGTCGCGACCAAGTTCGGCGACTACACGCCGGAGCAGTTCCGCGAAGGCGGCTTCCGGGTCGTTCCGCCGGCCGTCGCGCGCAAGGGCAGCTTCATCGGCAAGAACGTCGTCCTGATGCCGTCGTATGTGAACATCGGTGCCTACGTCGATGAAGGCACGATGGTCGACACCTGGGCCACCGTCGGCTCCTGCGCCCAGATCGGCAAGAACGTTCACCTGTCGGGCGGCGTCGGCATCGGTGGCGTGCTCGAGCCGGTCCAGGCCGGACCGGTCATCATCGAGGACAACGTATTCGTCGGTGCGCGCTCCGAAGTGGTCGAAGGCGTCATCATCGAGGAGAACGCGGTGCTGTCGATGGGTGTGTACATCGGCCAGAGCACCAAGATCTACGACCGCGAGACGGGCGAGGTCACCTATGGCCGCGTGCCGTCGGGTGCCGTCGTGGTGCCAGGCAGTCTGCCCTCGGCCTGCGGCAAGTACAGCCTGTACTGCGCCGTCATCGTGAAGAAGGTCGATGCGCAGACCCGCGCCAAGACCGGCATCAACGAGCTGCTGCGCGGCGCCTGATCGCGTTTTCGACCACGGGGGCCGTGATCCCGCGATCCCAGCCCCACCGCGAACAATGAGGATGACGAAGCCATGATTTTCGACAGTCTGTTCCAGCTGATGGCTGAAAAGAAGGCCTCGGACATCTTCATCACTGCGGGCGCTCCGATCCACATCAAGATCCAGGGCCACACCATGCCGATCAACCAGCAGGTCATGGAACCGCCCATGATCCGACGGATGATCGAAGAGGCCATTCCGCCCGAGAAATTCGCCCAGCTCGAACGCGACCGCGAGCTCAACCTCTCCTTCGGCCGCCGCGACCTGGGCAACTTCCGCGTCAACGTGTTCTGGCAGCGCAACTCGCTTGCCAGCGTGGTGCGCTACATCCAGAGCGACATACCCACCGTCCAGGACCTGGGGATGCCCCCCGTGCTGACCGAGGTGGTGATGGAGAAGCGCGGCCTGGTGCTGGTGGTCGGCGCAACCGGATCGGGCAAGTCGACCACGCTGGCGTCGATGCTCGATCACCGCAACCGCAACCGCGCGGGTCACATCCTGACGGTCGAGGACCCGATCGAGTACCTGTTTACCCATCGCAAGTCGGTGGTGAACCAGCGCGAAGTCGGCATCGACACCCTGAGCTGGGGCGAGGCACTGCGCAACGCCATGCGTCAGGCGCCCGACTGCATCCTGATCGGCGAGATCCGTGACCGCGAGACGATGCAGGCCGCGATTTCCTACGCGCAGTCGGGCCACCTGTGCCTGGCCACGCTGCATGCGAACAACGCCTACCATGCGCTGAACCGCATCATCAACTTCTTCCCGCTGGAAAATCGCCAGCTGCTCTACCTCGATCTCGCCGTCGCATTGCGCTGCATCGTGTCGCAGCGGCTCGTGCGCCGCCCCGACTCCAAGCGCGCGCCCGCCGTCGAGATCCTGATGAACACGCGACACATCTCCGAGCTCATCGAACGCGGCGAGATCAACGAGATCAAGGAGGCCATGGAGCAGAGCCTGGCTCCGGGCTGCCAGACCTTCGAACAGAATCTCTTCAAGCTCTACTCGGATGGCACCATCTCGCTCGAGGAGGCACTGGCGAACGCGGACTCCCCGACCAACCTGCACTGGCTCATCAACAACGCACAGCTCGGCACAAACGACCAGCAGGCCGCCGCCAAGAAGGCCCCCAGCCTGCTCGACTTCGAGCGCAGCAACCCCGACGGCGCGTCCTTCCAGGAATTCACGCTGCACGTCGACCAGAACTAATCGCTCCAACCCCAACGCCCTTCATGCCCCAGACCCCGAATCCGACGCTCGACCTCGCCTGCGAATTGATCGCTCGCCCTTCCGTCACCCCCGAGGACGCCGGCTGCCTCGAACTGATCGCCGGCCGCCTGCAGGCGCTCGGTTTCACCTGCGAACGGATCGACACCGGCGGCGTGTCCAACCTGTGGGCCCGCCGTGGCCAGACCGGACCGGTGCTGTGTTTTGCCGGACATACCGACGTCGTTCCTGCCGGCCCGCTCGACGCCTGGAAGACACCGCCCTACACGCCCACGATCATCGACGGCGTGCTTTACGGTCGCGGCGCCGCCGACATGAAGTCCTCGCTGGCGGCCTTCGTCACCGCCATCGAGCGCTTCGTGGCCTCGACACCCGATCACGCCGGCAGCATCGCACTGCTGCTGACCTCGGACGAGGAAGGCATCGCGACGCACGGAACGGTGAAGGTCGTCGAGGCGCTGGCTGCCCGCGGTGAACGCCTCGACTATTGCGTGGTGGGCGAGCCGACTTCGGTGAAGACACTGGGCGACATGATCAAGAACGGCCGCCGCGGCTCACTGTCCGGCACGCTGCGCGTGAAGGGCAAGCAGGGCCACGTCGCCTATCCCCATCTGGCCCGCAACCCGATCCACGCGTTCGCGCCCGCCCTGGCCGAACTCGCGGCAATCGAGTGGGACCGGGGCAACGAGTTCTTCCCGCCCACGACCTGGCAGGTCTCGAACATCCATGCCGGCACCGGCGCCAACAACGTGATCCCCGGTGTGTGCGAGGTGCTGTTCAACTTCCGCTTCGGATCGGTGTCGTCCGCGGACAGCCTGAAGGCTCGCACTCACGAGGTCCTGGATCGCCATGGCCTGGAGTACGAGATCGACTGGCACCTGTCGGGCAAGCCCTTCATCACCGGACGCGGCAGGCTGGTTGGCGCCCTGTCGGCGGCGATCCATGACACGCTGGGGGTGGAAACCGAACTTTCCACCACCGGCGGCACGTCCGACGGCCGCTTCATCGCCGACATCTGCGCCGAAGTCGTCGAATTCGGCCCGGTCAACGCATCGATCCACCAGGCCAACGAATGCATCGACGCCGCGGCGATCGAGCCCCTGTCGGTGGTCTACGAACGGACCCTGCACGCACTGCTGGCCGCCTGAACCCGCTCCAACGCGAGAACGAATCCATGACTCAGCATCACGAACACGCGCACGACGACCATCAACATCATGACGATGGGGATCACGACCACGAACACGAGCATGGCCCGCTGGCCGAGCTGGTCACCGTGCGCGACTGGTTGCGCTACGCCGTCACCCGCTTCAACCGCAGCGGCATCTTCTGCGGCCACGGCGTCACCGACACCTTCGACGAGGCCGCCTGGCTGCTGCTCGGTTCGCTGGCGCTGCCGCTCGATCGCCTCGAGCCCTTCCTCGACGCCTGCATCCCCGGTGACGAACGCGTGGCGCTGCTCGACGCGATCGAGCAGCGTGCCGACGATCGCCTGCCCACGGCCTACATTCTTGGCGAAGCCTGGCTGGGCGACTTCCGTTTCTCGGTTGACCCGCGCGTGATCGTGCCGCGCTCCTTCTTCGCCGAGTTGCTGGAAGACGGTCTGGCGCCGTGGATCGATGACCCCGAAAAGGTCGGCAGCGCGCTGGACATGTGCACCGGCTCCGGCTGCCTCGCGATCCTGATGGCCCATGCCTTCCCGAATGCCGAGATCACCGGCGCGGACCTGTCCGAAGACGCACTCGATGTCGCACGGCAGAACGTGGCCGACTACGGCCTGGAGGATCGCGTCGAACTGGTCAACACCGACGTCTTCTCCGCCCTCGAGGGCCGGCGTTACGACCTCATCCTCAGCAACCCGCCCTATGTGACGGGTGCAGACATGGATGCACTGCCCCCCGAGTACCTGCACGAACCCCGCATGGCGCTCGCCGCCGGCGACGACGGTCTCGACATCGTGCGCAAGCTCATCGACGAAGGCGCAGCCCACCTCAACGCCGGCGGCATCCTGGCGGTCGAGGTCGGTCACAACCGGACAATCGTCGAGGAGGCGTTCCCGGAACTGCCGTTCAACTGGCTGTCCACCCGCGGCGGTGACGACATGGTGTTCGTGCTGCGGCGCGAGGACTTGCCAGGCGGCGGGGATTGATCGACGCTGTCGACACGGCAACTGGGGAGCAAGGAACACATGCCCAACGAACGCCCGATCCTGCTGGTCGAGGACAACCCCGACGACGAGGCGCTGACGCTGCATGCGTTCTCGCGCAACCGCATCACCAACCCTGTGGTCGTGGTGCATGACGGCGTCGAAGCCATCGACTACCTGTTCGGGACGGGCACCTACGCCGGACGCGACCTCAGGGTCATGCCGGCGGTGGTGCTGCTCGACCTGAAGCTCCCGCGTATCGACGGGCTGGAGGTCCTGCGGCGAATTCGCGCGGACGCACGTACGACCCTGTTGCCGGTCGTGGTGCTGACCACCTCGCGCGAAACCCTCGATCTGCAACAGGCATACAACCTCGGTGCCAACAGCTACATCCGCAAGCCGGTGGATTTCGACCGTTTCCAGGAGGTCGTTGCCCTCCTCGGCCGCTATTGGCTGAGCCTCAACGAGAGCGTCGAGGCGAGCGCCGGCGCCGCCTACTAGGTTAGTCGGGCCGGGAGGCTCTGCCGGCAGCGTTCTGCTGCCCCGTCAGGCGACCTCGTCGATCCAGGCCTGCTGGATTCCTTCGAGGATGCGCTCACCGCAGCGCTTCGGGTCGTCGTCGAACTCGGGCAATTCGAGCACCCAGTTCATCAGATCGACGAAGTTAAGCCGTGTCGGATCGACATCGGGACGGCTGTCGGCCAGCTGGATCGCAATTTCCTGCACATCGGTCCACTTCATCTCAGTGTTTTCCTTCGCGGGCCATGTTGATCGTGTAACGCGGGATCTCGACCACCAGCGGCGTCTCGCCGACCTGGACCTGGCACGACAGGCGGGACTGCGGCTCCAGCCCCCAGGCCTTGTCGAGCAGATCCTCCTCATCGTCCGAGGCGGCCTCGAGGGCATTGAAACCTTCGCGCACGATCACGTGGCAGGTGGTGCAGGCACAGGACATCTCGCACGCGTGCTCGATGTCGATGCCATTCTCGAGCAGGCTCTCGCAGATGGTCTGGCCCGGGCGGGCCTCGATCACGCTGCCGTCCGGGCAGAGTTCGACGTGGGGAAGAACGATGATCTGGGTCATGAGTGGGTCAGAGTTCGAGTTCATCTACTTTGTGACCGGCCAGCGCGCTACGGATGCTGTTGTCCATGCGCCGGGCGGCAAATTCATCGGTGGCGCGGGCGAAAGCATCGATGCCCGTCTTTATCGCACGGTGGTTTTCGCCCTCGCGCAACACGCGCAGGCGGGCGATCGCCGCGTCGACCGCCGCACGTTCGTCGCCGTCGAGCAGATGCCCGTCCTTGGCCAGCGCCTGTTCGGCAGCTTCGATCACGCGTTCAGCCTCCACCTGTTGCTCGCGCAACGCGCGCAGCGCCATGTCGTCGCCGGCGTGCTCCACGCCCGACTTCAGCATCTCGGCGATTTCGTCGTCCGACAGGCCGTAGGATGGCTTGACCAGCACGCTGGCCTCGACACCGGAGGACATCTCGCGCGCCGAAACCGACAGCAGACCGTCGGCGTCCACCTGGAAGGTGACGCGGATGCGGGCCGCACCGGCCACCATCGGCGGAATGCCGCGCAGTTCGAAACGGGCGAGCGAGCGGCAGTCGGCCACGAGCTCGCGTTCGCCCTGCACGACGTGGAAGGCCATCGCGGTCTGGCCGTCCTTGAAGGTGGTGAACTCCTGTGCACGCGCGATCGGGAGCGTCGAATTGCGTGGCACGACCTTCTCGACCAGGCCACCCATGGTCTCGAGGCCCAGCGACAGCGGGATCACGTCGAGCAGGAGCCAGTCGTCCTGTTCCGCGCGGTTGCCCGCCAGCGCATTGGCCTGCATCGCTGCGCCCAGTGCGACCACCTTGTCCGGGTCGAGGTTGGTCAGCGGTTCCTGGCCGAAGAAGTTTGCGACCGCGCGCTGGATGTGCGGCATGCGGGTCGCACCGCCGACCATCACCACGCCCTTGATTTCCTCGGGTGTGAGGCCTGCGTCGCGCAGCGCCTTGCGCACCGGCGTCAGCGTCTTCTGCACAAGGTGACGGGTCATTTCCGCGAACTCGTCGCGCGTGATGACCAGATCGACCTCCTCGCCGGAGCCGAGCACCAGATGCACCGGCGCCTCCTCGCACGAAGTCAGCAGTTCCTTGACCTCGCGCGCCTTCATCTGCAGGCGGCGGGCATCCTCGAGCGAAGGCGGGTCGATGTCGGCACGCTCCAGGATCGAGCAGAACAGACGGTGATCGAAATCGTCGCCGCCCAGCGCGGCATCGCCATTGGTCGACAGCACCTCGAAGACGCCCCGGGACAGCTTCAGGATCGACAGGTCGAAGGTACCGCCGCCGAGGTCATAGACGGCATAGACGCCCTCGGCCGCATTGTCCAGGCCGTAGGCAACGGCAGCTGCCGTGGGCTCGTTGAGTAGGCGCAGGACGTCCACACCGGCGAGCTTTGCCGCGTCCTTGGTCGCCTGACGCTGGGCATCGTCGAAATAGGCCGGGACGGTGATGACCGCGCCGGTCAGCGGGCCACCCAGGCTGGCCTCGGCACGGTCGCGCAGCACGCGCAGCACCTCCGCCGACATTTCCACCGGGCTCTTGACCCCCTGCACCGTACGCAGGCGCACCATGCCGACGCCGTCCTCGAAGTCGTAAGGCATCGTCTCGACGTGCGCCACGTCTTTCAGGCCACGCCCCATGAAGCGCTTGACCGACACGATCGTGTTGCGCGGGTCGGTGGCCTGGGCCTTGGCGGCCGCCTGTCCGACCTCGATGCGCCCATCGGCGCAATACCGAACCACCGACGGCAGCATGGTGCGGCCGGACTCGTCAGGCAGGCACACGGCGATGCCGTTGCGGACGGTGGCGACGAGCGAGTTGGTCGTCCCGAGATCAATGCCCACCGCGAGCCGATGCTTGTGGGGCTCGGTGGACATGCCGGGTTCGGCAATTTGCAGCAGAGCCATTGGGGTTCCGTGCCTCTTGTTATCAGCCTTCGAGTGCGAGCAGCGCCTCGTCGATCTCGTGCTGGAGTTTCTCGATGAACATCAGCCGACGCACGGTGTCGGCTGCTTCGGTGTATGCATGATCTTCGTCGAGCTGGCGGCCAAGCTCGGTGCGAACGTCGCGCGCATGATGCAGCAGGCGCATGTGGAGTTGCTCGAGTTCCTCGACCTCACCGGCCGCGCGCGCCTCTTCGACCGCTTCGCGCCACTCCATCTGCTCCATCAGGAACTCGGGCGCCATCGCGGTATTGGTCTCGATGGCGGCATCGACGCCCGCGAGGACCAGCAGGTACTGCGCACGCGCCAGCGGCTTCTTCAGCGTACGAAACCCTTCGTTGACGCGCGTCGCCCACTGCATCGCCCGACGCTTGTCGGCGTCGGGCAGATGGGCGTAGCGATCCGGATGAACCTGCGACTGCAGGCGATGCCACGCCGCCTCGAGCGAGGCCTCGTCGAGCGCGTAGCGGCGCGGCAGCCCGAAGAGGGTGAAGTAGTCCTGGGTGAGGTCGATGCTCATGCAGTCTCGGCGGGAAAACGCGGGCGCCGCATCAGACGTTGAAGCTCTCGCCGCAACCGCACTGATCCTTGACGTTCGGGTTGTTGAACTTGAAGCCTTCGTTCAGTCCTTCCTTCACGAAGTCGAGTTCGGTGCCCTCGAGATAGACGAGGCTCTTCGGATCGACCACGACCTTGACGCCGTGGCTCTCGAACACCAGATCCTCGCCGTGCGTCTCGTCGACGAACTCCAGCTTGTACGCCATCCCGGAACAGCCCGAGGTCTTCACCCCCAGGCGGATGCCGAAACCCTTGCCACGCTTGGCAATGAAGCTCGACACGTGACGGGCAGCGCTTTCGGACAGGGTCACGCCCATGATCTATGCCTCCTCGTTGCCGGCCGCTCAGGCCTGATGCTTCTTGCGGTAGTCAGCCACGGCCGCCTTGATCGCATCCTCGGCGAGGATCGAGCAGTGGATCTTCACCGGCGGCAGTGCGAGTTCCTCGGCGATCTGCGTGTTCTTGATATCGAGCGCCTGATCGATGGTCTTGCCCTTGACCCACTCGGTGACCAGCGAGCTCGACGCGATCGCCGAGCCGCAGCCATAGGTCTTGAACTTCGCGTCCTCGATCACGCCGTCCTTGCCGACCTTGATCTGCAGCTTCATCACGTCGCCACAGGCGGGCGCGCCGACCATGCCAGTGGCCACGCCCTCTTCGTCCTTGCCGAAGGAGCCGACGTTGCGGGGGTTCTCGTAATGGTCCAGGACCTTGTCGCTGTATGCCATGTCTATTCTCCAGGGGATTTCGTCGTGTCTTTTAGTGTGCAGCCCACTGCACGGTGTCGAGGTCGATGCCGTCCTTGTACATCTCCCACAGGGGCGACAGCTCGCGCAGCTTGCCGATCTTCTTGTGCAGCAGGTCGATGGTGAAGTCGATCTCTTCCTCGGTGGTGAAGCGGCCGATGGAGAAGCGGATCGAACTGTGCGCCAGTTCGTCGTTGCGGCCCAGCGCGCGCAGCACGTAGGACGGCTCGAGGCTGGCCGAGGTGCAGGCCGAACCGGACGAGACCGCGATGTCCTTGATCGCCATGATCAGCGACTCGCCTTCGACATAGGCGAAGGAAATGTTGAGGTTGTGCGGCACGCGCTGCTCGAGGTCGCCATTGACGTAGGTCGCCTCGATGTCGGTCAGGCCGTTCAGCAGCTTGTTGCGCAGTCTGCGGACGCGCGCATTCTCCTCCGCCATTTCCTCACGCGCCAGGCGGAAGGCTTCGCCCATGCCGACGATCTGGTGCGTCGCCAGCGTGCCCGAACGCAGGCCGCGCTCGTGGCCGCCACCGTGCATCTGCGCCTCGAGACGCACACGCGGCTTGCGGCGGACGTAGAGGGCACCGACGCCCTTCGGACCGTAGGTCTTGTGGGCAGAGAAGCTCATCAGATCGACCTTGAGCTTGTCGAGGTCGATCTCGACCTTGCCGGTCGCCTGCGCGGCATCGACGTGGAAGATGATGCCCTTCTCGCGGCACAGCTCACCGATCTGGGCGATCGGCTGCACGACGCCGACCTCGTTGTTCACGAACATCACGGACACGAGGATGGTATCCGGCCGGATGGCCGCCTTCAGCACCTCGAGATCGATCAAGCCGTTTTCCTGGACGTCGAGATAGGTGGCCTCGAAGCCCTCGCGCTCGAGTTCGCGCACGGTATCGAGGACCGCCTTGTGCTCGGTCTTGACGGTGATGACGTGCTTGCCCTTGCCCTGGTAGAAATGCGCCGCACCCTTGATGGCGAGGTTGTTCGACTCGGTCGCGCCCGAGGTCCAGATGATCTCCTTGGGGTCGGCGTTGACCAGGGCCGCGACCTGCTCGCGCGCTTCCTCGACCGCCTGTTCGGCTTCCCAGCCATAGGCGTGCGAACGACTGGCCGGGTTACCGAAATGTTCGGTCAACCACGGGATCATCTTCGCCGCCACGCGCGGATCAACCGGCGTCGTGGCCGAGTAGTCGAGGTAGATCGGGAACTTCAGCATTGCATCTCTCCGCAGAGGGGTTGTGTCTTTTTCATGTCCTGGCACGGCCGCTCAGAGCGCGACCGATGCCAGATTCCTCAAATCCCGCACCACGTGCGACAGGGTGGCGACGAATCGCTCGACCTCTTCCGCCGTGGTATCGCGTCCCAGGCTCACGCGCACCGCACCGCGTGCCACCGTCGGATCGACACCCATCGCCAGCAGGGTGTGCGAGGGCTCCGGCTGCGCACTCGAACACGCCGAGCCGCTCGCGCAGGCGAATCCTGCGCGATCCAGCTTGCCGACCAGCGTCTCGCCGTCGATCGCGTCAAACGCGAAAAATACCGTATTCGGCAGCCTGATGGCTGCCCGCGAAAACACCACTGCACCCAGCGCCGACAAGGCCGCCTCGATGCCGTCGCGCATCGCCGAGAGCCGACTCGTCTCCGCCGCCCGATGCGCCACCGCGCGCTCGCAGGCAAGGCCGAAGCCGACGATCGCCGCAACGTTCTCCGTGCCCGAGCGCAAGCCGCGCTCCTGCCCTCCGCCCGCAATGAGCGGCGACAGTTCGACGCGCTTGTCCAGCACGAGGGCGCCTGCGCCGAGCGGACCACCAAGCTTGTGCGCCGACAGCGTCATCGCCTGCACGCCGAGCGCACGGAAATCCACCTCGATCTTGCCCAGCGCCTGCACCGCGTCGGTATGCAGCCAGGCACCGGCCTTGCGCGCCTCGCTGGCCAGCGTCGCCACGTCCTGCAGCACGCCGGTCTCGTTGTTGGCGAGCATCACCGACACCAGCGTCGGACGTGCCTCGAGCACGCGCTGCCAGTCGGCGACGTCGATCCTGCCGTCCGCATCCACCGCGATCTCGTGCAAGGCCCAACCCGCACGGCGCAGCTGCCTCGCCGGTTCGCGCACACAGGGGTGCTCGATGGCGCTGATCGCCAGCGTGCCGGGCTTGAGACAGGCTGCCGCCCCTTTCAGGAACAGGTTGTTCGCCTCCGAGCCGCCGCTGGTGAAGACGACCTCGGTCGCATGTGCGCCAACGGCTGCCGCCACGCGCGCGCGCGCTTCGTCGATGGCGGCACGAGCCTGGCGCCCGTACTCGTGGCGGCTGGACGCATTGCCGAAGCGCGCAGGCTGTGCAGCACCCAGCCAGGGCAGCATCGCGTCGCGCACCTCGGGAGCCAGCGGCGTGGTCGCGTTCCAGTCGAGATAGACCGGGGCAAAACTCATTGCGACCCTCAGACTGCGGCGATCTCGCGCACCTGCAGCGTGGCGCGACGACGAATGTTCTTCAGCACCGCCATGTCCGCATCCGGTTTCACCTGACGGTCGACCAGTGCCTGCAGCGTCACCGAATCGAGGTAGGCATACATGCGCTTGTTGAGGTTCGCCCACAGGTCATGGGTCATGCAGCGGTGCTCGTCGTGACAGTTCTGCTTGCCGCCGCACTGCGTCGCATCCAGCGGCTCATCCACCGCGATGATGATGTCGGCGACCGTGATCGCGTCCATGCCGCGCGCCAGGCGGTAACCACCGCCGGGGCCGCGCACGCTGCTCACCAGTTGATGGCGGCGCAGCTTGCCGAACAACTGCTCGAGATAGGACAACGAGATCCTCTGGCGCTCGGCAATCCCGGCAAGCGTCACCGGTCCGTCGTCCTGGCGTGCAGCCAGATCGATCATCGCCGTGACGGCGAATCGCCCCTTGGTCGTCAGTCTCATGGTGTCACCTCGCAGGAACCGTAAGCCGTCCAGCCGCAGGCAGGATGACCCCGCCGCAATACCTGAACGTTTCGCTCAACTATACTTATCCCGACAAAAACGGTCAACTAATCGGGGCGATAGCCTGGCGAGCCCGGACTCAGTCCACCATGCGCGACAAGCGGCCGGCGTCGAAGTCATCCACCGACACCGCCGCGTCCTCGAGTTTCAGGCCGCTCGCTTCGAGTCGAGCCACGATCGCCTGCAGGCGGCGATCGGTATCGACAGCATGATCGAGCAGACCATGAAGGGCCTTGGACACCGGATCGTCCATGTCACGCGTGACGCCATAGGCGCTGAAGCCCATCTGCTCGGCCTTCTGCTCGCGCGCGGCGTCGCGCTCGGCGTCGATGATGCGCGCCGGGTTGCCGACCGCCGTCGCGCCCGCCGGCACCGGCTTCACCACCACCGCGTTCGAGCCGATCTTGGCGCCGTCACCGACCGTGAAACCGCCCAGTACCTTGGCGCCCGCACCGACCACCACGCCCTTGCCGAGCGTCGGATGGCGCTTGGTGCCGCGGTACAGCGAGGTCCCCCCGAGTGTGACCGCCTGATAGATCGTGCAGTCGTCGCCGATCTCGGCCGTCTCGCCGATCACGACGCCCATCCCGTGGTCGATGAACACCCGGCGGCCGATCACGGCGCCCGGATGGATCTCGATCCCGGTGAAGAAACGGCTGACGTGACTGATGAAGCGCCCCAGCCAGAACCACTGTCGCCGCCACGCGCAATGTGCGAGACGATGGAACATCAGCGCATGCACGCCCGGATAACAGGTCAGCACCTCGAACGTGGAGCGGGCGGCGGGATCGCGTTCGCGAACGCTGGCCAGGTCTTCACGCAGGCGGCTGAACATTTCTAGGGGCTCCAGGGTGGGGATATGAAAGAGAACTGACCGGCTGCGCATTGCGCTGGTCAATTCCCGACTATTTTAATCGACTTAGGATCAACTTTGAAACGGCCGGACCCGCGTACCGCGGCGCTCGCACCGACCGCCACGACGCGTTCAGCGCCGCTTGGGACGCTCGAAGGTCGTCAGCATGCCACGCAGCAAGGCCACCTCTTCGCGCTCGAGCCGGACGCGGTTGAACATCCGCCGCATGCGCGGCAGCAGGCGCTTCGGATTCTTCGGATCGTGGAAGCCACTGGCGGTCACGGCCTGCTCGAGGTGCGCCATGAAGCTCTCGAAGTCGGCATGGGTGGCCGGCTCGCCCTGCAGATCCTGCGGCGGTGACGGGCTGGTTGCCGCCATGCGCAGTTCGTAGGCGAGCAACTGGACGGCCGCACCGAGATTCAGCGACGAAAACTCGGGGTCGGTCGGGATCGTCACCGGCAGACTGCACAGCGCGACCTCCTCGTTGGTCATGCCGCTGGTCTCGTTGCCGAACACCAGCGCCACGTCGCCATCCACGGTCCGCCCGACGATCTCGACCGCAGCCTCGCGCGCATGCATCCGCGGCAGCGACAGCTCGCGCCGGCGTGCGGTCAGCGCAGCGGAGAACACCGTATCCGCCAGCGCCTCCTCCAGCGAGCCCACCACGCGCGCCGACTCGAGCAGGTCGGCCGCGCCGGAAGCGCGCGCCGTCGCGATCTCATTCGGAAACGAAGCCGGCGCGACCAGCCACAGCTGGCGCAGCCCCATCGTCTTCATGGCGCGGGCGGCGGCGCCGATATTGCCGGGGTGACTGGTGCGGGACAGCACGACCCGGATACGGTCGAGCGCAAGTGGGCGATTCATATTAAAATTCCACGTTTTCCGAATTCTGCCGTGGCGATGCCGGCCGGTCCCGATGGGTACCCGCAGCGGTCGCCCGCTTCTTTAACAGAGACCGCTCCGCATGCACCCCACCCTGAACATCGCCGTCAAGGCCGCCCGTCGCGCCGCGACCGTCATCAACCGCGCCTCGACCCAGCTCGACCTGCTCACCGTCCAGAGCAAGTCGCCCAACGATTTCGTCACCGAAGTCGATCGCGCCGCCGAGCAGGCGATCATCGAAGTCCTGCGTGACGCCTTTCCGGGGCACGGGATTCTAGCAGAGGAGTCAGGCGAATCCGGCCCGCTCAATGGCCAGGAGAGCGAGTTCAACTGGATCATCGATCCGCTCGACGGCACGACCAACTTCATCCACGGTTTTCCGCAGTACGCCATCTCGATCGCCCAGACCAAGAACGGCGCCCTCGAGCATGCGGTGGTCTACGACCCCTGCACCAACGAGCTGTTCACCGCCTCGCGCGGCAGCGGCGCATTCCTAAACGACCGCCGCATCCGCGTGTCGCGCCGCACCCGCCTCAACGATTCGCTGATTGGCACCGGCTTTCCCTTCCGCCAGTTCGACAACGTCGATGCCTATCTCGCGATGTTCAAGGAACTCACGCAGAAGACCGCTGGCATCCGTCGCCCGGGCGCAGCCTCGCTCGACCTGGCCTATGTCGCCTGCGGCCGCCTCGACGGCTTCTGGGAAATGGGCCTATCGCCGTGGGACATGGCAGCCGGCGTGCTGCTGATCCAGGAAGCGGGCGGGCTCGTGTCCGATCTGTCGGGCGAGGCGGACTTCATGGCCACCGGCAACGTGGTCGCCGGCACGCCGAAGATCTTCGGCCAGCTGCTGCCGATCATCCAGGCCTACCGTCCGGCCAACATGCAAGCCTGACCGGTCCATCGTCATCCGACAATCCGGGTGGGGCGACCTCTCGCGCCCCACCCTGCCGGTTCATCGCGCAGCGCGCCCCGGTTCCACCGCTGCAGGCGCGGTGAGGCGGTCGATCATGGCCCGGATGGCGCGAACCTGTCCGCCGTCCCGGGTCGCGTACGTCGGCCCGCTGTAGCCCCACCAGTCCCAGCAGCCCTTCGGGTTGTACACCCAGCGCCACGACCCCCACGTCAGTCCGCTGCGCGCCGCGACCTGCGGGTAGAGCACCACGATACGATTGGTGTCGGCCCATTCGTTATAGCCCGCACGTTCGACGAAGCGCCTGCCGATCTCACCCTCCCCCTGACGGCAGCCATGCAGCGCGACGTGGAGCCTGCAGCCGCCCTCGCGGCAGGCCTGCGGAACGTAGGCGTAGCCTTGCGCCGCCATGCTCAGCTCGATCGGCGGGACGACGGTGAATTCGCGCTGCTCGAATGCGATCACCTCGCCGCTGGCCCGAGCAACCCGCGGCGCCAAGGGCCCATACAGATGCGCCAGCAACGCGCCCGCCGCATCCAGCTCGCCGCAGCGGTTGATGAAGGGCGGTGCGGACGTATCGCATGCATTCGCCGCCGGATCCGCGATCGAGATCATCGCGTGACCCGCGCCCTCGTGCCGCACGTAGCGCACGGCCTCATCCGCCAGCCGGCTGCGATAGAAGGTGACCAGGCTATCGACCACCGGCCGCTCGACCGTGCGGTCCGCACTGCCCGAAAGCACCCACACCCGGTCGTCCGCCAGTCCGACAGGATCGTCGATGCGCCCGGCACGTGCCCACGCTTCGATGCGCGCCACCGTGACGTCCGCACTGGGCACCCGATCGGGCGTCCGCGGCGCCATGCAGTCGCCGAGCGCGCGCCACATGCTGCCTTCGGCGCAGTCGTAGGGTCCGCCGGCGATCACCCCGGCGCCCCTGACCAGGCTCGAGTGCGCCACCTGGAGCTGCACCGCCATGTAAGCCCCCGACGAGACGCCGGACACGGTCACCGTTGCCGCGTCCGCCCCCAGCGCTGGCAAGGCTTGCGCCGACACCGTCGTGCCGGACAAGAGGCAGACCATGCCGAGCGCCACATGCTGCAGCCAGCCGCTCACTCCGATTCGGCGCTTCATCCTCGACTCCAGAACCCGAATTCGTGCACGACAGATGCACAAGCGCGCCTGCATGCGTAAACTCCGCGGGTTTCGACCACGACCGGGCTGGCCGCCCGACGCAGCCGCCCGCTCCCCGATCAAGAGGTTGCATTGACGCCCCACCCCAAGCCCCACGAACTGAGCGAAGCCGAGATCAGCGCCCACACACCCATGATGCAGCAATATCTTCGCATCAAGGTGCAGCATCCCGACACCTTGCTGTTCTACCGCATGGGCGACTTCTACGAGCTGTTCTTCGAGGATGCCGAGAAGGCGGCCCGGCTGCTCGATATCACGCTCACCACCCGCGGCCAGTCCAGCGGCCAGCCGATCAAGATGGCGGGCGTGCCCTTCCACGCCGTCGAACAGTACCTCGCCCGGCTGGTGAAGCTGGGCGAGGCCGTGGTGATTGCCGAGCAGGTGGGCGAACCCGGCGCCACGAAGGGGCCGATGGAGCGCGCCGTCAGCCGCATCGTGACGCCCGGCACGCTGACCGATGCCGCGCTGCTCGACGACCGTCGCGACGCCCTGCTGCTGTCGGCCAACCTTCATCGCGGCGTGCTCGGTCTGGCCTGGTTGAACCTGGCCAACGGTGACTTCCGTCTGATGCAGTGCCCGGCCGAGACGCTGCAGGCCCAGTTCGAGCGCCTGCGTCCGGCCGAGGTGCTGATCCCCGACGGTCTGGCGCTGCCGCTGCTCGACACCCTGGCGCCCGCGCTGCGTCGCCTGGCCGACTGGCAGTTCGATGCCGAGACCGGCACCCGGCTGCTGACCGGCCACTTCGGCACGCGCGACCTGGTCGGCTTCGGCGTCGAAGACCTGCCGGTCGCGCTCGGCGCCGCTGCCGCGCTCTACGACTACGCGCAGGCCACCCAGCGCCAGACGCTCGCCCACGTCACCGGCCTCGTCGTCGAGCGCGAGTCGGAGTACCTGCGGCTCGACGCCGCCACCCGCCGCAACCTCGAACTCACCGAAACCCTGCGTGGCGAACCCGCACCGACCCTGCTGTCGCTGCTCGACACCTGCATCACCAGCATGGGTTCGCGCTGGCTGCGACATGCCTTGCACCACCCGCTACGCGACCGTGCCGCGCCCGCCGCACGCCAGGCCGCCGTGGCGGAACTGGTCGGCGAGCAAGGCGATTACGGCATCGACAGCCGCGACGGGCGCACCGCGGGTGCGGTCCGCAGCGCCCTGCGCGGCGTGGCCGACGTAGACCGCATCACCGCGCGCATTGCCTTGCGCAGCGCGCGGCCGCGCGACCTGTCCGCCCTGCGCGACAGCCTCGCCCGCCTGCCGGAACTGGGAGCGGCACTGGCAGACTGCAACACCACGCTGCTGCGCGAAGTCTGCGCTGCGCTCGAGATCGCGCCCGATCCGCTCGATCTGCTGCAGCGCGCCATCGACGCCGAGCCCGCAGCCATGGTGCGCGACGGTGGTGTGATCGCGCCGGGCTACGATCCCGAACTGGACGAGCTGCGCGGCATCCAGAGCAACTGCGGCGAATTCCTGCTGGCGCTCGAGGCCCGTGAGCGCGAGCGCAGCGGCATTCCCAACCTCAAGGTCGAGTTCAATCGCGTGCACGGCTTCTACATCGAGGTCAGCCGCGCCAATGCCGAGAAGGTGCCGGACGACTACCGCCGCCGCCAGACGCTGAAGAACGCCGAGCGCTACATCACGCCCGAACTCAAGGCCTTCGAGGACAAGGCCCTGTCGGCCAACGAACGCGCCCTGGCGCGCGAGAAGCTGCTGTACGAGACGATCCTCGACGCGCTGGCCGCCCACATTCCGGCACTGCAGCGCATCGCGCGCGCGCTGGCCCTGCTCGACGGCCTCGCCGCCTTCGCCGAGGCCGCCTTGCGCTACAACTACGTGCGCCCCCGCTTCCGCGACACGCCGGGCATCGACATCGCCGGCGGCCGCCACCCGGTGGTCGAGCGCCAGGTCGAGAACTTCATCCGCAACGACGCGCGGCTCGCGCCCACTCGCCGCATGCTGATGATCACCGGCCCCAACATGGGCGGCAAATCGACCTTCATGCGCCAGGTCGCGCTGATCTGCCTGCTGGCCCACGTCGGCAGCTTCGTGCCGGCGGATGCCGCCGAGCTCGGCCCGCTGGATGCCATCTTCACCCGCATCGGCGCCTCCGACGATCTCGCCTCCGGCCGTTCGACCTTCATGGTCGAGATGACCGAGGCGGCCGCCATCCTGCACGGCGCCAGCGAGCACAGCCTGGTGCTGATGGACGAGATCGGCCGCGGCACCTCGACCTTCGACGGGCTCGCACTGGCCGCGGCCATCGCACGCCATCTGCTGGAGAAGAACCGCAGCCTGACGCTGTTCGCCACTCACTACTTCGAGCTCACCCGGCTCAACGCCGACTATCCGGAATGCGCCAACGTGCACCTGGATGCGGTCGAGCACGGCCACCGCATCGTCTTCCTGCATGCGCTGGAAGAAGGCCCGGCGAGCCAGAGCTACGGGATCGAGGTCGCCGCGCTGGCCGGCATTCCGGCCCCGGTGATCCGCGACGCCCGCCGGCGGCTGCGTGCACTCGAGAACCGCGAGATCCACGCCGGCCCGCAGGCGGACCTGTTCGCCGCCCTGCCCGAGCCCGAAGCCGAGCCCTTGTCGCACCCGGTGCTGACCGAGCTCGCCGACATCGACCCCGATTCGCTGACCCCGCGCGAGGCGCTCGAGCGCCTGTACGCGCTCAAGCGCCTCGCCTCCTGAGCACATCCGATGAGCACACCGATCGACATCTCCGAAGAAGCCGGCGTGCGCTACCTGCACTTCGGCTCGGACTGGATCCAGGGCGCGATGCGCATCCGCAAGCCCAATGCACTGGAATTGGCCTACACGCGCGAGATGATGGCAGGCCTGCTGCTGCGCGACGGTCTTGCGGACGACGCCGGCCAGTGGCCGAAGCGCGTCCTCATCATCGGTCTCGGCGCAGCCTCGCTGGCCAAGTTCGTCCATCATCACTGCCCGCAGGCGCGTATCAAGGTGGTCGAGATCGCGCCGTCGGTCGTTGCCGCCGCACGCCAGTTCTTCAAGCTCCCCGAAGAGGACGCGCGCTTCAGCATCCACCTCGGCTGCGGTGCGCAGTACGTCATGGAGAAGGACGCAAGCTGGGACTACATCCTGGTCGACGGCTACGATCGCAATGCCCGCGCGGGCGCCCTCGATACGCTGCCTTTCTATCAGGCGCTGCGTTCGCGCCTGTCAGCCAGCGGGCTGATGGCGGTGAATCTTTTCGGTCGCTCGCGCGGCTACAAAGCCAGCGTGGAACGCATCCTGACAGCGTTCGACGATCGGGTCCTGGCCTTTCCCTCATGCGACAGCGGCAACGTGGTCGCCTTCGGGGCTGTCGGCGAGCCGATCGAGCGCCCGCTGGACGAACTGCGCGAACGCGCCCGCGCAGTGAAGGCTGCGACCGGACTCGACCTTGGCCCCACGATCACCCGGCTCGAACAGTCAGGCAGCGTGCCCGGCGGCGTCCTGCACCTCTGAGCGCGAATGCTCCGAAAAGCCCTTCACGCAAGCGTGGCCAGAACGATCCCTTGCGCGTTATTGTCAACCCACCGCGCAGGCAGCGACGCCTGAACAAGCGGAACAAGGCAGGAAAACCATGAACACATTTCTGATCACCCTCGGCGTCATCGGGCTCGTCATCGCAGCGATGGCCATCGGCGTCATGTTTGGCCGCAAGCCGATCGCGGGCAGCTGCGGGGGCCTCGGCGCCGTCGGTGGCGACTGTGAATTCGGCTGCAAGAAACCCTGCGCCAAACGCGAGGCGCGGATGAAGGCTGCCGCCGAGGCTGCGACCGACACACGACAATAATCACATCACACGCCACTTTGCGGAGACACCATGCTGCAATCCCTGCTCGTCAAGGACTACATGATCGGCGACCAGCTCGCCTTCAGCCCTTCGACCAACCTGCTGCGCGCGGTCCACAAGCTGCTGGAACACGGCCTGAGCGGGGCGCCCGTTGTCGACGAGAACAGGCGCCTGATCGGCTTCATCTCCGAGAGGGATTGCCTGAAGGCCGCGCTCGACGCGTCCTACTTCCGCCGCGAGGAAGGCGCGGTGCAGGACTTCATGAGCACGGATGTGGTGTCCGTTTCGGCTGACGCGAGCCTGATCGACGCAATCCAGATCTTCGTCAGCAAGAACCTCCGCTGCCTGCCGGTCGTCGAGGGCTCGCGCCTGGTCGGGCAGATCTCGCGCCAGGACATCTTGCGGGGGCTCGAGAAGCTGCGCGCCGAGCGCAGCTGATCCTCACGCCGTCGCTGGTACCTCCGGCGCCAGCCACAGACACAAGCCCTTGTTCGCCTTGGCGATGTCGTCGAGCACGCTCTGGTGAGCCTGCAGTTCGGCGTCGCTGATGCGCAACACCTTGATCGGCTTGCGCTCGCGCGGCGCCCCGTCGCCATCGACGTCATGCGCGGGCAGGTCTTCGTCCAGCGCCATGATCAGGCTTTCCTGGCCGCGCGTCATCGCCAGGTAGACATCGGCCAGCAGTTCCGCGTCAAGCAGCGCGCCGTGCAGTTCGCGATGGCCGTTGTCGATCTCGTAGCGATCGCACAGCGCATCGAGCGAAGCCTTCTTGCCCGGATTCTGCTCCTTGGCCATCTTCAGCGTGTCGATCACGCCGGCACAGAGGCGACCGAGCTTGTCGCGCCCCAGCAGGTCCAGTTCGTTGTCGAGGAAGCCGACGTCGAAGCTCGCGTTGTGGATGACCAGTTCCGCGTCGCGGACGAAATCCTCGAACTGCGTCACGACGTCCGCGAACTTCGGCTTGTCGGCGAGGAACTCCTCCGTGATGCCATGCACCGCGACGGCCTCTGCGTCGATGCCGCGCCCCGGGTTCAGATAGACATGGAAGTGGCGGCCGGTCAGGCTGCGGTTGAGCAGTTCCACACAGCCGATTTCGATCACGCGGTCGCCATTGCGCCAGTCCAGGCCGGTGGTTTCCGTATCGAGCAC
The DNA here is from genome assembly GCF_000310165.2 of Thauera sp. 63. Classification (NCBI taxonomy): domain Bacteria; kingdom Pseudomonadati; phylum Pseudomonadota; class Betaproteobacteria; order Rhodocyclales; family Zoogloeaceae; genus Thauera; species Thauera sp. 63. Next base: position 9,521 of record NZ_AMXC01000001.1, on the reverse strand, counting down.
GATTTGTCGCATTGCCGCTCCTCTGAATGAATTCGATGAAGGTGAGATGGGCCGCGGACGCGGCTCAGGCCTCGACCGCCTTGCCGCTCTTGCGCACGGCATCCACGCCGCGCCGGGCGAGCGCATCGGCGCGTTCGTTCTCGACATGCCCCGAGTGGCCGCGCACCCACAGCCACTTCACCTGATGACGTGTCTGCGCCTCGTCCAGCGCCCGCCACAGGTCGGCGTTCTTGACCGGCTCCTTCGACGCCGTCTTCCAGCCGCGCGCCTTCCAGCCGTGGATCCACTCCGAGATCCCCTTCTGCACGTACTGGCTGTCGGTATGCACCCGCGCCATCACCGGGCGCTTCAGCGTGTTCAGCGCACGGATGACCGCGAGCAGTTCCATGCGATTGTTGGTCGTGGCCGGTTCGCCACCCCAGATTTCCTTCTCGTGCGTGCCGGCGCGCAGGATCGCGCCCCAGCCGCCGGGGCCGGGATTTCCGCTGCAGGCCCCATCGGTATAGATATCCACTTCTTCCATCTATTGCGTTTTCCGTGTTTCACCGTTGCGCTGGGCAACGGTCGATAGTCGTTTGGCCGAAGCCTTGCGTTCGCGCCACTGCGGCATGATCAGTCGCATGCCCTGCACGCGCTTGACCCCGTGCATCACGTAGGCCGCCCCGAGCACCGGCCACCAGCGCGGGCCCGCGCGGTCCATGAAGCTCCAGCGTTGCAGCCACGCATCGGTGCCCACCGCCGGCAAATGGCAGCCGGACTCGAGCCCCACCACTTCAAGCCCGAGCAGCTTCATCCAGTCCTTGATGCGCATCGACGAGCGGTAGTGCCCGCGCCAGGGAAAAGCACCCTCAGCCCGCGCAAGCGCCTTCCGTACCCCCCACAGGCTCAGTGGATTGAGTCCGCTCAGCACCACGCTGCCTTCGGGCACCAGGACCCGCTCCACCTCGCGCAGCACCCCGTGAGGATCGGACGAAAACTCCAGCACGTGCGGCAACAGCACCAGATCGATGCTCGCCGTCGCAAACGGCAGCTCGAAGGCCTGCGCACGCACCGCCGCCCCGCCGTCGCGCGAACAATTGAAGCGGAAAGGCATGCGGTTCGCCTGCAGCAGGTCGACGTCCGGCAGGCCGATCTGCACAGCGTTGTAGCCGAAGATGTCTGCCACCGTGCGATCGATCGCACGGCGCTCCCAATCCAGCAGATAGTGCCCGAGCGGGGTCTCCAGCCAGTCGGAGAGGTCCGGCATTGACATCGGCGATCAGCCCCTCACAATTCGCGGATGGACATTATCCCTCTTCCTGCCTTCCGCGATAACTACATCTGGCTCTTGCGCGCGGGCGACCGGGCGCTGGTCGTCGATCCGGGCGATTCCGTTCCGGTACTCGACTACCTCGCGGCCGAAGGGCTGCGGCTTGCTGCGATCCTCGTCACCCACCACCACGCGGATCACGTCGGCGGGCTCGCCCGCCTGCGCCAGGCATGTCCCGCACCGGTGTACGGCCCCTTCAACGAGGCGATCGAAGGGGTCGACCATCCGGTGGGCGACGGCGATACGGTGGACATCGCTGCGCTCGGCCTGAATTTCGAGGTGCTCGAAGTCCCGGGCCACACCGCGGGCCACGTCGCCTATTTCGGCCGCAGCGCCTCGCAGCCGATCCTGTTCTGCGGCGACACCCTGTTCTCGGCCGGCTGCGGACGCCTGTTCGAAGGCACGCCCGCCCAGCTCGCCCGCTCGCTGTCCCGCCTCGCCGCGCTGCCGGACGACACGGCCGTGTATTGCACCCACGAGTACACGCTGTCGAACCTGGCCTTCGCACGTGCCGCCGAACCGCACAACCCTGAACGCGACGCCTATGCCGAACAGTGCGCGGCCTTGCGCGACGCGGGCCGTCCGACACTGCCGAGCAGCATCGGACGGGAAAAGGCCATCAATCCCTTCCTGCGCTGCGACCAGCCCGGCATCATCGAAGCCGTCGCCGGCCATACCGGTCAACGACCCGTTGACGCGGTGTCGTGTCTGGCCGCGCTGCGCGAGTGGAAGAACGTGTTCTGACGCGTCCCGCGTTCAGCGCTTGAACGCGCGGGCGATGGTCTCGACCACCCGCGCGCCATTGAAGGGTTTCAGGATGATGTCGTCCGCGCCCCGGGCAAGCATGGTCTGGATGCTGTCGCGGTCGGCCTGCGAGGTCACCATCATCACACGCACCTTGGGCCAGCGCTGACGCACCTCGCCCAGCACGTCCAGACCGTTGCGGCCCGGCATGTTCACATCGAGACAGACCAGATCGGGCACGTGCCGCTCGATCATCTCGAGCGCGGAGTCACCGCACTTGGCCTCGCCCACCACGACATGACCCGCCTGACGCAGGATCGCGCGCAGCGAAATCCGGATGAGCTCGTTGTCATCGACTACAACGATGGTTCGGTCCCTACGCGACATGCCTGCTCACCGGAGAGATTCAGTTGATCTGGAAGCCTGCAATTATCGCCGGAATGCCAGCGGAAAGCGCGAACCCCAGCCCGCTCGAATGCCCAACATGTGCAATTGCACACGCCCTCGAAGACCGTCGTGCTCCGGCATACGCTCGCCGGAAATGCAGCGCACCGCACGCCAGGCGCAAATTGACGTGCCGTCCGCCTCGTCGCTAGACTTGCGCGCTTTACGCCCCGGGGCCGCAGATGGCTCCCCGATCATGACCCGACACCTCGTAGCCCTCCTCGCCGGTGTCCTGTGCATCTGGTTTGCGGGCAAGCCTACGGCCGTGCAGGCGCAGGATGCCATCGCGCCCTCGGATCAGCCCGTCGAAGTCGAGGAAGTCGTCGTACCCGAACGGGTGCTCACGCTCGACCTGACGCGCGACGCCAACGACATCTGGGACCGCATCCGCCGCGGCTTCGGCATGCCCGACCTCGACAGCGAGCGCGTGGCCGAACAGCAGGCCTTCTACCTCAACCGCCCCGCCTTCCTGAAGCAGGTCCTGGCCCGCGGCGGGCGCTACCTGTACTACTTCGTCGACGAACTCGAGCGCCGCGGCATGCCGACCGAACTGGCGCTGCTGCCCATGGTGGAAAGCAGCTTCAACCCCATGGCCTATTCGCGCTCGCACGCGTCCGGCCTGTGGCAGTTCATTCCGTCCACCGGCAAGTATTTCAACCTCACGCAGGATTCCTGGGTCGACGAGCGACGTGACGTGATCGCCTCCACCAATGCCGCGCTCGACTACCTGCAGAAGATCTACGAGATGCATGGCGACTGGCATCTCGCGCTGGCCTCGTACAACTGGGGCGAAGGCGCCGTGCAGCGCGCGCTGAAACGCAACGCCGACGACGGCCTGCCGCTGGAATACAGCCACCTGCGCATGCCCGAGGAGACCCGCAACTACGTGCCCAAGCTGCAGGCCATCAAGAACATCATCGGCGAGCCCGAACTCTTCCATCTCGAACTGCCCTACGTTGCCAACGAGATGCACTTCGTCGCCGTCGAGGCACCCGTCGGCGTCGATCTCGCCACCGCGGCCGAATTGTCGGACATGCCGCTGGAGGAGTTCCTGGCGCTGAACCCGGGCTTCAACCGGCCGGCCACCACGATGCCCGGTCAGACCTTCATCGTGCCGACCGACCGCGTGCGCAAGCTGCGCGAGGGCCTCGACGAACTGCAGCGCAGCGGTCGCGGGTGGACGATGTACACCGTCGAGCGCGGCGAAACCCTGGACAAGATTGCCGCACGACATGGCCTGTCGTCCGCCCAGTTGCGCCAGATCAACGGCTTGGGAAGCGCTACCGTGTCGCCCGGCCACACGCTGCTGGTGCCAGCGGGCGTCGACCCGGAGGGCGCACTGGCCGTCAGTAGCCTGCTGCCCTTCGCCGCGGCGGCCGTGCGTCAGCAGGGGCTCAGGATCGGCGCCACGAACAGCGGAGGCGGCACCGGCCTGAAAGCGCCTGTGGGGCAAGGTTTGAAGAGCGCCCCATCGGCGAGTCCGGCGGCCTCGCCCCCCCCGAAGAAGGCCGATGCCAAGGCGCCGCACAAACCTGTGGCGAAGAAGGCGCCAGGCAAGGCCACCGCCAAGGCGCCCGCGAAAAAACCGGGCTCGGCCACATCGGGCACAGCCAAACCTGCCGCGAAAGCCGTACAGAAAGCACCCGCCCAGAAGCCCCCCGTCAAGAAGGCGACGACCACGCCCCAGGGGGCCGCACCGAAGCGCTGATCCAGGTGACCGGCCGGATCAAGCCTCCAGCCGCGGCCAGTGGCAGCGGAAACGGTGCCACTGGCCGAACTCGGTGACCGGCGGATAGCTTGCGCGACAGACGTCGGTCGCATGCGGGCAGCGCGGATGGAAATGACAGCCCGCCGGTGGATCGAGCGGCGACGGCAGGTCCGTGTTCGGTAGCCGCGGCGCTCCGCTGGCGGCCGCATCGTCGACGCCTCCCGCAGCGGCAATCCGCGGCACCGCAGCCAGCAACGCGCGGGTATAGGGATGCAGTGGCGCGCGCAGGACCTTGTCCACCGGCCCTTCCTCGACGATCCGCCCGAGGTACATCACCGCCACCTCGTCGGCCAAATATTCGACCACCGCCAGGTTGTGCGTGATGAAGAGATAGGCCAACCCGCGCTCGGCCTGCAGTTCATGCATCAGGTTCAGCAACTGGGCCTGCACCGAGACGTCGAGCGCGCTGGTCGGCTCGTCGCACACGATCACCCGCGGCGACACCGCCAGCGCACGTGCCATGGCGATGCGCTGGCGCTGTCCGCCGGAGAACTCGTGCGGATAGCGCCAGCGCATGTCCGGCGACAACCCGACGCGCTCCAGCAGTTCGTCGATGCGTGCGCGGCGCACGCGCGGATCAGCCTCGACGCCGAGGCTGACCATGCCTTCCTCGATGATGTCGCCGACGCGCATGCGCGGATTGAGCGAGGCGAACGGGTCCTGGAAGACCATCTGCACCGCGCGCCGCATCTCGTGCAGGGCGTCGCCCTCGTGCGCGGTGATGTTCTCGCCGTCGAGGAAGAGCTCGCCGCCCGTCGGCGCAATCAACTTCAGGATCGCCTTGCCGACCGTGGTCTTCCCGCAGCCGGATTCGCCCACCAGCGCCAGCGTTCGCCCCGGCGACAGGCGCAGGCTCACGCCATCGACTGCGCGCACCTCGCCCACCGCTCTTTTCAGCAGCCCCTTGCGCACCGGGAAATGCACGCTCAGGTCGCGCACCTCCAGCACCGGCGCCGCACTGCGCGAACGATGCAGCGCCGCCGCCAGTGAAACGGGTTGCGGTTGCGGATGCAGGACGCTGACGCCTTCGTAGAGGTGGCAGCGCACCGCCTGCTCGCCGATGCGGTGCCAGCCCGGCGCCTCGTCGTCGCAGCGGTCGAAGGAGAGCGGACAGCGCTCGGCGAAGCGGCAGCCGACGAATTCGCGGTCCAGTGCGGGCACGGAACCGCTGGGCGCATCCAGCGGCGCACCGCGCCGGTCGCTGCCCGGCAGCGCCGCGAACAGCTTGCGTGCATACGGGTGCAGCGGCGCGCGGAAGAAGGCCTCGCGCGGGCCGGTCTCGACCACCTCGCCCGCGTACATCACACCCACCCGGTGCGCCATGCGCGCGACCACGCCGAGATCGTGCGTGATCAGCAGCATGCCCATGCCGCGCTCGGCCTGGATATCGGCCAGCAGGTCGAGCACCTGGGCCTGGATGGTCACGTCCAGCGCGGTGGTCGGTTCGTCCGCGATCAGCAGTTGCGGGCGACCGGCGAGCGCCATCGCGATCATCACCCGCTGCTTCATGCCGCCCGAGAACTGGAAGGGGTAGTCGCGCAGGCGCCGTGCCGGATCGGGAATGCCGACCGCCTCGAGCAGCCGGCAGGCCTCGGCATCCGCTAGCGCACCCCGCAGGCCATGTTGTGCCAGCGCCTCGGCGATCTGCGCGCCCACCGTCATCACCGGGTTCAGGCTGGTCGACGGCTCCTGGAAGATCATGCCGATACGGCCGCCGCGCACGCTGCGCATGGCCGCTTCGGGCAGGCGCAGCAGATCCTCTCCATTCAGCCGGACCTCGCCGCGCTCGATGCGCCCGCTGTCGGGCAGCAGCCTTGTGAGCGCGAGCGCGGTCATCGACTTGCCGCAGCCCGACTCGCCCAGCAGCGCAAAGGTCTCGCCCGCCGCAATCGTCAGATCGACGCCGTCGACCGGACGCAACTCGGTGTTCCCGCGATCGATGACGACACCGAGGCCGGAGACGGACAGCAAGGGCGGCAATGACTGTGCCGGCGATGGGATCGAAAGCGTTGACAACAGTCGTGCGGAGGCCACGACGGGCTCGGATGAACTCATTGCTGCGCGCGTTGGGAAGGGATGTTGGCCGACAGGGTCAAAAAAAAGGTTCATCGCGCCTTTCCGGGGAAGGCGGCCTTGATCTTCAGGAAGAAATAGGCTGAATCCCGGAACCCGTAGGCCATACGCTTGATGACCTTAATGCGGTTGTTGACGCCCTCGAGAATGCTGGTGTTCAAGGGAAAGATGGCTGAGGCGAGGATGCCACGCAGGTACTTTCGGAGTCGCTTTGCAAAGGCGATCGCCGGCGCGATGCCGCTTTCGATCGCCAGGCGGTACCAGTCTTTCCATCTTCGGGCGCCGTCTCTGATCGATGGCGCAAACCAGATTTCCTTGATGGCGGTCTTCAGCAGATAGACGGTAGCCAGCGGTGCGTTGGCCGCCAGCAGTTCCTCGAGCTTGACCGCCTGCTCGTTGCCCAGGTTGTCGCGGTTGCGCAGCAGCAACCAGCGCGAGCGCTTGATGACCTGACGTTGTGCGGGCGCACTGCGCAAGGCATTGGCCTGATCGACGCGCACCCGGTCGACGACCTCCCGACCAAAGCGGGCGACGACATGGAACAAGTCATAGACGACTTCGGCGTTCGGGCAATGGGCGCGCACCTCCAGATCGAAGGCGGTGTTCATGTCCATTGCGACCGCCTCGATGTGCTGACAGCCCTCTTTGCCCAGCAATTCGAAGAAGGGCCGGATCGCCTCGCGGCTGTTGCCTTCGCCGACCCACAACACGCGCATACGTTCAGCATCCATGATCACCGTCGCGTAGCGGTGCCCCTTGTGCAGCGCGAACTCGTCCATCACCAACCGACGCACGCCCTGCGCATCGAAAGTGCCATACCGGGTCTGCAGACGCCGATGGTCGATGCGCTTGATGGTGTGCCAGTGCAAGCCCGTGAGTTGGGCGACGTGGGCGATCGGCAGGATCTGCACCAGCGCCTCGATCCAGGCGCGTAATCGGTGTGTGATGCGCTCACCCGTGTCGAGCCAGCTCAGGCGCTCGGCCGCCCGTGCGCCACACTGGTAACAGTCGAGGCGGCGAATCGGCACATCCAGCCAGACGCGTCGATCGAACCAGTCTCGATCGCGCACCCGGCGTCGCCGGCGCTCGTGGAGCAGAACACAGTCGCTACCGCAGCGCCCACATCGCGGGCGGTGTGAGGGGTCTTCAGCGAGGGTGAGAAGGAGCGAACCGTCGGCTCGCTCCTGGCATGAATCGACGAGGCGGCCTTCCCAGAAGACCACGCCCAACATAGCATCGCGCATGACGGGGAAGAGGAAGGGGATCGGTTTGTTTGGCGACTGCCAATCTACCAACCTCAGAACCGTCAACCACTACTTCCCCCAGATCGCGCGAAGAACCAAAAAAAAGGCCGCTTGCGCGGCCCGCGGGCAATCAGTGGTGATGTCCGCCTGCGCCATGGACGTGGCCATGGGCGATTTCCTCGGCGGTCGCGGCACGCACTTCAGCGACCGTGACGTCGAACACCAGCGCGACGCCGGCGAGCGGATGGTTGCCATCGACCACGACCTTGCCGTCGGCGATGTCGGTGACGCGGTAGATCAGTTCTTCCTCGCCGTCGTCCGACACGCGCTCGAAGCTCATGCCGACTTCGATGTTCTCCGGGAACAGCTTGGCATCCTCGACCAGGATCAGTTCCTCGTCGTAGTCGCCGAAGGCATCCTCGGGCTGCAGCTTGACCTGGAAGGTGTCGCCGACCTTCTTGCCGTGCAGGGTTTCTTCCAGCACCGGGAAGATGCCGTCGTATCCGCCGTGCAGATACACCAGCGGGTGCTGGCCATCGTCGATGACGGCGCCGTCCGTGTCGCGGACGGTGTAGTTGAGCGTCACGACGCTATTCTTTGCAATCTCATTCTGCATTGTCGGATTCCAGTTTCTTGACCAAATCAAAAACCGCAGCCGCATGGCCGCGAGGTGCTACATCGTAGAACGCGTGGCGGATGGTGCCATTCTTGTCGATGATGAATGTCGACCGCCGTACGCCCATCTTTTTCACGCCATCGACTTCCTTCTGCTGCCAGACGCCGTACAGCTGGCAGACCTCCTTGTCGATATCCGACAGCAGCCGGATCGACAGGCCTTCCTCGTCGCGGAATTCGGCGTGGGTCAGGCAGTCGTCGGGACTCACGCCGACCACGATGCAGCCATGGCGGGTGAAATCGTCCTCGTGATCGCTGAAGTCAGCCGCCTGCAAGGTGCAGCCAGGCGTACGATCGCGCGGGTAGAAATAGAGGACCACATGGTGCTTGCCGGCCACCGACGCGAGATCGAAAATCTCCATGTCCGCGTCCGGCAACGAGAACGGGGGTGCGATGTCTCCGCTTTGCAGCATTGGGTCTCCCTGACGTGAGGCGGATTCTAGCCGAGACCCCCGGCGAACTCTACCGGGCCCGGGCTGGGGTGGGGGCTGGACGAACATGATTTCATTCCTCCCTGGATCTGGCCGACCGCTCGAGTGCCTGCCGCGGCCACCTGCATGAAGCAATAGCCCAGAAGCGCGGTGCGCTCAAGACGCACTGCATCATCGCACATTGCACAGGAGGCTCCGTGATGTCGTCCACGAACCACGCCAGCCGGACCGCACGCACACCTGCGGCGCTTCCCCGCAGCATGCGCGCCATGGTGCTCGAACGCCCTGGCGAAGCCCTGAAGGCCGTCGATCTGCCACTGCCCGTGCCACAGCCTGGCCAGATCCTGCTCCGCGTCGAAGCCTGCGGCGTCTGCCGCACCGACCTGCATCTGGTCGATGGCGAACTGCCCGAGCCCGTGCTGCCGATGGTACCCGGCCACGAGATCGTCGGCCGCGTGGCCGCACTCGGCCCAGGCGTACAGGGCATCGATCCCGGGCTGCGCATCGGCGTACCCTGGCTGGGCTGGACCTGCGGCCGCTGCCACTACTGCAGACGACACCAGGAAAACCTGTGCGATCACGCACGCTTCACCGGCTACCAGATCCACGGCGGCTACGCCGAATACACGGTGGCCGACGCGCGCTACTGCTTTCCGCTCGACGACGCGCTCGATGCGGCTGAAGCGGCGCCACTGCTGTGCGCCGGACTCATCGGCTACCGCGCGCTGGCGATGGCAGGCGACGCGCGACGCATCGGCCTGTACGGATTCGGCGCTGCCGCGCACATCATCTGCCAGGTCGCGGTGTGGCAGGGGCGCGAGGTCTATGCCTTC